>CAJOLE010000001.1 GCA_905235325.1 uncultured Prevotella sp.
CCCTCACGCATGTCTGCTTAGGCTACTGCTGACGGAACAGCAGATTTTGACACCTCCACTGAGGGCAAAATAATTGCTTTTGCGACTTCTGGTCGCACAAACTGCTGCAAAGGTACGAAATAATTGGGAATAGAGGTGCGAGGAAAGAGATTTTTTTCGTATCTTTGCACCCAAATTGTGTGATAAAGACGATGGGAAGATGGAAAGTGATAGCGTTTGACGCCGACGACACACTGTGGGACTGTCAGTCGCACTTCGAGCAGGTGGAGCAGCGGCTCTACGGGCTGATAGCGCCTTATTGCGACGACCCGGCCCAAGAACTGTTTGTCACCGAGAGCGGCAACATGGCCGACCTCGGCTACGGCTGCAAGGCATTTACCATATCTATTATAGAGACAGCCCTGCGCGTGGGCGGCAGCCATCTCAGTGCAGAAGACTTGACGGGGTTGTTGGCCGTGAGCAAGCAACTGCTCCACCTGCCGGCAACACCGTTGCCCGGCGTGGAAGAGACGCTGGAGCGACTGCGCGAAAAAGACTACCGCATGGTGTGCTTTACCAAGGGCGAGCTACAGGACCAGGAGAACAAGCTGAAGCGTAGCGGACTACTGCGGTTCTTCGACGATGTGGAGATTACCAGCGACAAGACGCAGCGCGAGTTTCTCGCCTTGTGCGAGCACCAGCAGTGCCACCCGTCTGAGCTGCTCATGGTGGGCAACTCGCTGAAGAGCGACTGCGCCCCGGCCCTGGCCATCGGCGGCTGGGCCATCCACATCCCGTTCCACGTCATGTGGCAATTGGAACAACACGAGGACTTCGAACATCCGCGACTTAAGAAAATCCGCCATTTTGATGAATTACTGGAAATAATTTCGTAATTTTGCAGCCGACAGTGTAGGTACGCAGAGAAATACTTTAGTTATATAGCCAAAACGTGAAAAAGAAAAAGACATGGAAAAGAAGCAGTACAAACGAATAACCGTGACGTCGGCCCTGCCTTACGCAAACGGCGGCGTACATATCGGACACCTGGCCGGCGTCTACGTGCCGGCCGACATATACGTGCGCTATCTCCGACTGAAGAAGCGCGAGGTGCTGTTCATCGGCGGCAGCGACGAGCACGGTGTGCCCATCACCGTGCGAGCCCGCAAGGAGGGCATCACGCCGCAGGACGTGGTGGACCGCTATCACAAGATGATCAAGGACTCGTTCGAGGAGTTCGGCATCTCGTTCGACATCTACAGCCGCACCACCTCGGCGACGCACCACAAGTTTGCCGCCGACTGGTTCCGCAAGCTATACGACGAGGGGAAGCTCGTGGAGGAGACCACCGAGCAGCTCTACGACGAGGAGGCCAAGCAGTTCCTGGCCGACCGCTACGTCGTCGGCGAGTGCCCCCACTGCCACAACGAGGGAGCCTACGGCGACCAGTGCGAGAAGTGCGGCCGCGACCTCTCGCCGACTGAGCTGATTAACCCGCGCTCGACCATCAGCGGCTCGACACCCGTGCTCAGGAAGACCAAGAACTGGTATCTGCCGCTGAACGATTACCAAGACTGGCTGCGCCAGTGGATCCTGGAGGAGCACAAGGAGTGGCGCCCCAACGTCTACGGCCAGTGCAAGTCGTGGCTCGACATGGACCTTCAGCCCCGCGCCATGACGCGCGACTTGGACTGGGGCATCCCCGTGCCCGTGGAGGGTGCTGAGGGGAAGGTGCTCTACGTCTGGTTCGACGCGCCCATCGGCTACGTGTCGAACACCGTTGAGCTGTGCCAGCGTGAGCCAGAGAAATGGGGCAACTGGGAGAAGTGGTGGCAGGACGAGGACACGCGACTTGTACATTTCATCGGCAAGGACAACATCGTGTTCCACTGCATCATCTTCCCCACGATGATGAAGGCCCACGGCAAGTACATCATGCCCGACAACGTGCCCGCCAACGAGTTCCTGAACTTGGAGAACGACAAGATTTCGACCTCAAGGAACTGGGCCGTCTGGCTGCACGAATACCTCGTCGACATGCCCGGCAAGCAGGACGTGCTGCGCTACGTGCTGACGGCCAACGCCCCTGAGACGAAGGACAACAATTTTACCTGGAAGGACTTCCAAGACCGCAACAACAACGAGCTGGTGGCCGTCTACGGCAACTTCGTGAACCGCGCCCTGCAGCTGACGAAGAAATACTGGGGTGGGGTGGTGCCCGAGTGTGGCGAACTGACCGATACCGACAAGGCCGCCCTCGAGGAGTTCAAGGACGTCAAGGAAAAGGTGGAGCGTCTGCTGGAGCAGTTCAAGTTCCGCGACGCCCAGTTCGAGGCCATGAACCTGGCCCGCATCGGCAACAAGTACATCACCGACTGCGAGCCGTGGAAGGTGTGGAAGACCGACCCCGTGCGCTGCGAGACCATCCTGAACATCTGCCTGCAGCTGACGGCCAATCTGGCCATCGCCTTTGAGCCGTTCCTGCCGTTCTCGTCGAAGAAGCTGCGCGCCATGCTGAACATCGAGAGCTTCGAGTGGGAGCAGCTCGGCTCCACCGACCTGCTGAAGTCCGGCCACCAGTTAGGCGAGCCCGCCCTGCTCTTCGAGAAGATTGAGGACGAGGTCATCCAGAAACAGCTCGACAAGCTGGAGGCTACGAAGAAAGCCAACGAGGCCGCCACCTACAAGGCTGCCCCTGTGAAAGAGACGGTGAGTTTCGAGGACTTCGAGAAGCTCGACATCCGCGTCGGCTTGGTGAAGGACTGCCAGAAGGTGAAGAAGTCGAAGAAGCTGCTGCAGTTTACCATCGACGACGGCTCTGGCCAGGACCGCACCATCTGCTCGGGCATAGCCGCCTTCTACGAGAATCCCGAGGAGCTCATCGGCCGCCGCATACTCTTCGTGGCCAACTTTGCGCCGCGCACGATGATGGGCATCGAGAGCCAGGGCATGATCCTCTCGGCCGTTGATGCCGACGAGAGCCTCAGCGTTGTAACCACGACGAAGGACGTGAAGCCAGGAAGTCAAGTGGGATAAGTTTATGAGGAGATACCTGATTGAAAAATACTGGAAGGGGACGGTGCTCTTTGTGCTGCTCTACTTCATGAGCTGCCTGATGGAGAGCAACCACGACGACGCCATGATGATGACCGTGTGCCTCTATATGTTCGGCTGGCTTATTCACGGCTTGGCAGTTGCTAACCGCAATCCCCGAAAGCTGATCATTCACGTCAGCGGACCGTTCCTGCTGGTCCGTCTGGTGTGGTATGTCGTCTCGCTGCAACCGCTGCGCCACTGGCTGCTGCGCCTACGCTATGTGGGGTTGCGCCCCGACTATTACCCCTGGCTGGGCCTCTACGGCAACCTGCTCGACACCCACGTCATGCAGCATAAGTTCTCGGCAGCCTTTTCCCGCGACAAGACGCCCGTGGTGCGGGCTGCCCTGTGGCGGCTGCTGGCACGGGGCGCCGTCAAGCTGGGCATGGGTGCCTACGGAGGCGCTGAGTTGACGCTGGGCCAGTGGACCGACGCGCCGAGCGACGGACTGGACCAGGACTTCGAGCGGACGGTCTACAACTTCCTGGCCCGGACCGCTGCCCCCGGCGGAAGTCTGGTGCCGCGCGAGGTGGAGCGCGTCATGACCTTCCTCGAGACGCCCGATGGCGGGTACCAGCAAAGTGCCTCAGACGACAAGAACCAGTTCGACTTTGCCGACCTGCTGAACACGGGCATCAGTCTGAAAGCCTACACCCGGCGCGAAATCAGGAACATCTTCGGCATGAAGCGGATGCTCAGCAACCTGCCCGGCAGCCTGTCGAACCTCAACACCGCAACAGCTCCCGAACTGACGCGCGTGTGGCCGGAGTACATGGCCTACGCCTACCTCTTCGGCAAGGAGCGCCGCGTGCTGAAGCGCCTGGCCCGGATGTTGCCCTCCGAGCCGCTGCTGAGCCAGCTCGCAGGCAGTGTGGCCCACCGCTCCGCACTTAAAAAGATGATGGACGCCGTGAGCTACGCCACGCCCGCCGTCGAGGACGTCGTGGCGGCTCGCATGGGCCGGCTGCCACTGGCCTGGCACGTTGACGAAATCTACGACATATAACATATACAGACAACGCTTATGGACGACGGTTTTTTCTATCCCTTCCTGCCTGAATGGCTCGACACGCTGCTCTCGATGCTGACCATCCTCATGGTGCCGGTAGCAGTCGTCGTGGTTCTGGTGGGCATGTGGCGCAAGGTGTTCAATGCCCTCTGGTATATCTTCACGCTCCAACCACTGCGGCGCCGGCAGGAGCGGCAGCAGCTGCAGCAGGGGCTGGAGTACTATCGCGACCTGCCTG
Source organism: uncultured Prevotella sp. (assembly GCA_905235325.1). Taxonomy (GTDB): domain Bacteria; phylum Bacteroidota; class Bacteroidia; order Bacteroidales; family Bacteroidaceae; genus Prevotella. The sequence continues at coordinate 4,323 of CAJOLE010000001.1, forward strand.
CCAATGGCGACCTGAAGATCGCCAATGCCGTGATGAACTCCTTATCATCGGCTCTGGTGGCCGACTATCAGGGACTCTTCGGTGCGCTCATCCTGCGCCTGGTCGGCAAGGGGGCGCTGGTCATGGAGCTGAAGTCGACCGTCTACGGCTCGGAGCCGCACATGGTCATCAGCATCGGCAAGAGGCCGAAGCAAGGGCTCGACACGACCGAGCAGCTCTTCTTGGACATGCTGACCCAGGCCGCCGGCAACGACGGCGTGCTGCAGCCGCGCGAACTGCAGCGCTACTTGCGTAAGAACGAGGATAAACCCTTCTTCAGGCACATTGAGAAGTTGACGCCCGACGAACAGGCGGTGGCCGCCGACCCCGACACTGCCCGCCAGGTGCTGGGACTGCGCAAGTTCCTGCTCGACTTCTCGCTTATCGGCATCCACAGCATCAACGAACTGCCACTGTGGCGCGAGTATCTGATCTACGCCACGCTCTTCGGCATTGCCGACCAGGTGAGTGCCGACTTCAGCAAGCTCTATTCTGACTACTTCAAGGCCAACATCCTGGCCCTGACACAGCTCAACATTGTGGGCAACAAGGCGATGGTGACTTATACCAACGCCATAGTCAAGGGCATGGAGTGAGATGAAGATGTAACGTCGAGTCGTACAGAAGCGCATAGAATCAGAAACAGCGGATGCCAGAGACACTGAAGGAGAAAACGGCCAAGGGCTTATTTTGGGGCGGCGTGAGCAACGGGGCTCAACAGGCCCTCAGTCTGGTGTTTGGCATATTCCTTGCCCGGCTGCTGTCGCAGTCAGACTATGGCATGGTGGGTATGCTGACCGTCTTCTCGCTCATAGCAAGCTCATTGCAGGAAGGCGGCTTCATAGCGGCATTGAACCGCAAGAAGGACGTGTCGCACCGCGACTACAACGCCGTCTTCTGGGCTTGCTCGCTGATCAGCCTGACCATCTATCTCGTCCTGTTCTTCTGTGCCCCCCTCATTGCCGACTTCTACGGCGAGCCCCTTCTGATACCGCTGTCGCGCTATATCTTTCTGGGGTTCTTCATCACCAGTCTGGGCATTGCCCCGCGGGCCCTGCTGTTCCGCAACATGAAGGTGAGGGAGCAGAGCATCGTCTCGTTCGTGAGTCTGCTGCTGTCGGGAGCGGTAGGCGTCGCCATGGCAGCCAGCGGCTTCGCCTATTGGGGTATAGCCACGCAGACGCTGGTCTACGTCTCGCTGTTCACGGGCATGAACTTCTGGTATGCCCGGTGGCATCCCACGCTGCCCGTCGACTTCACGCCCATCCGTCAGATGTTCGGTTTCAGCAGCCGACTCATCGTCACCAACATCTTCATCATCATCAATACCAACGTCTTCAGCGTCATCCTGGGCCGGCTGTACTCGCCGCACGTGGTGGGCAATTATACGCAGGCCAACAAGTGGAACTACATGGGTTGGTCGCTTATCAACAATATGCTTGGCGGCATTTCGCAGCCCGTCTTTGCCAAGACCGACCAGGACAAGGAGCGGCAGTCGGGCATCTTCCGCAAGCTGCTGCGCTTCACGGCCTTCGTCAGTTTCCCGCTCATGCTGGGCCTGGCGCTGGTGGCCCCGGAGTTCATTGTCATCCTGCTGGGCGAGAAGTGGCTTGAGAGTGCCCGCCTGTTGCAGATACTGTGCGTCATGGGTGCCTTCTACCCCATCAGCAGCCTCTTCTCCAACCTCATCGTTGCCCGTGGCAAGAGCACGACCTATATGTGGTGCAACATCGTACTGTGCCTGACGCAACTGGTAGCCGTCTGTCTGTCGGCCCAATTCGGCATAGAAGTCATGTTGCTGGTGTACGTCGGCATCACCATAGCATGGATTCTGCCGTGGCACTATTTCGCCCACCGCGAAATACCGCTGAGCTTGTGGGATGTCGTGAGGGACCTGACGCCCTATTTCGTCATCACCGTCGTGCTGTGCTGCATCGCCTACTGGTTGACGCGCGGCGTCGACAGCCTTTACCTCAGTTTCGGCATGAAGGTTGGGTTTGTGGCCGTGGGCTATGTTCTGACGCTGTGGCTGCTGCGCTCCACCATCTTCCGTGAGAGCATGGAATTCTTCCGCCAGAAGATACATGGCAAACGGTGATAAACAGGCTGCTGCCTGTTCTCTTTGCGTTACCGATCGGTTTGCCTCAAAACCCGGCGCTTTTTGCGCAAAAGGCGGTGCTTTTTGTCCGAAACCCGGCGCCTTTTGAAAAGTCTACGCTGTTGAATAACTCTTATCTGTCAGTTCACGGAGAGTCGGCTCAGGTGTCGGCTTAGGTGTCGGTTCAGGTGTCGGTTCCAGCCTCTGAAGGGGGTCGTCGAGGGCCGTTTTCCCCGATGAAACCGCTTTTTCTTGTATATATAGTTGTTATTCGCAGGTTTTATCCTACACTTCCTACACTTCCTACACCTAAAAAAATTCAACAGGTGTTGGGAGTGTAGGAAGTGTAGGATAAAGCCGGTGATTAGCAATTGGATAGTCGGGAAGCCGCATGACGGGTGTCGTGACGGGCAAAGGGCGTGGTTTGCTGGCAGCCTCAGAAAGGGCGGTCGCTATTGTAGCGTCCTGATTTGTTCTTCAGACAGGCCGGTAGCCTCGGCAATCTGCTCAGCGGTCATGATGTTCATGGCCTTTAGCTTGCGGGCTGTGTCAATGTCCTTCTGCCTTAGCTTGGCCTCGGCCTGCTCGGCCTTGGCCTCTGCCTGCTCGGCCTTGGCCTCTGCCTGTTCGGCCTTGGCCTCTGCCTGCTCCGCCTTCGCCTCTGCTTGCTCCGCCTTTGCTTCGGCCTGACACAGTTTCTCTTTGGTCTCAACGAGTTCCTGATGCTGCATGGCCAGCCCCTTGTCGCGGCGGACGCGGTCCCAGAACATATCGTAGCCCAGCAGCTGCCGGCGGGTGTAGGCCGACTCCTCGACCAGGCTGATGGCCTTGCTGATTTCCGGGTCGTCGAGCAGCTCGCGAGGCACAGACTCTGTCTCGGAGTCTATCTCCGTGAGGAAACGGAGCCACAGCACCATCGTCTTCTTCTCGGCAATGGAGTGCGGCCTGAACTTTGGAAGCTCCACGAAGATGAGGTGGAACCCGTCTATGACCTTCTTCGTGTCCTTGTCGTGTACGAGTCGGTAGTAGTGGTAGAACTCCTCCATGGCCGGCTCGAAGACGGCATCGACGAGGTTGAGCGAATACACGGGCTGCAGGTTGTCGTATGCCTGCCCCTTCTTGAGCTGGCTGACGTACACCTTTGATGAATTAAACAGCACTCGCTGCGTGAAGTTGCTCGACCAGTAGGTCTGCATCTCGACGATGAACTGCCGCCCGTCCTCGGCCTCGCAGAACACGTCGACGATGCTGTCCTTTCCTTCCTCCGTGCGTGGCACGCGCTCGGGCGGCATATACGTGATTTCCCTGATGGCGTGCCCCTCCTCTAACGGCAGCAGTGCGTTGAGCAGGCTCTTCACCAGGTCTTTATGCTCGCCGAACACCTTCTTGAAGGTCAGGTCGGCCTTGGGGTCTAAGTATCTTGCCATAATCGTTCTTCGTTTAGCAACTCGTGTGCAAAGGTAGCGAATAATTTTGAAACAACAAAGAAATGCGATGATTTTACTGATATTTCTCGTTCCCTTTGAGGCAAGCGGCGCGTCAGTCAAGGAATTCCAGCGCATCCACGTGCGGAGCCAGTGTGTTCAGGTCGGGCAGTTGCATATAGTCGCCGTATATATGGCGCAGGTGGGCATCGGCGTTGGCCGGCACAGGCAGCTGATGCCCCTCAAACGTGTGGGTCGTCAGCGGGAATATCTCATCGAGATAGCGTGGATTGTGGAAGGGGATTCCCATGCCGCTGGTGATGACCCGCAGCGGCCGGATGCAGGCCGCCACCCGCAAGAGCGCACGGAGGCAAGGATAGACTGCGCGGTTGTTCACGTCGAAGATGCGGCGCACCTTTCGTATGGCTTTCTGGTCGTCGCTGCTGGTGCGCCATATCTTGTACATATGGCCGATAGTCCTTTCCGTTAGCTTGTGGAGCCAGATGGGATGCCGCTCCAGGGGGAAGATGTCGATATAGATGCCCTGCTCCTTCCATCTCCTGTCGTAGGCACACTTTTCCTGCATCCTCGAGCGGCGGTCGCGCACCTTGGCATAGCAGTAGAAGTAGTTGGGGTCGGTCTCGTCGTTCTGCAGGGCGAGCCAGTCGGGCAGCTCCTCCGGCAGCACCTCCATCAGCCGCAGGTAGTCCGTGCGCATCATCTCGATGTCGAGGTCGTCGTCCCAGGGAATGAAGCCGTTGTGGCGCATAGCCCCTATCAGCGTGCCGCTGCTGAGCCAGTAGGGAATGTCGTGCCGCTTGCAGATCCTGTCTACTTCCAGCAGAATGTCGAGCATCCGCAGCTGCTGGCGGCGCAAGAGGGAGCCCTCAGGATTAAAGCGCTGATGGGCTACTTGGGTTAATCCCCAGCGCAGTATCTCGTCAATCATCGGGGTCTTGACGTCATGCTTCCGGGCCTGCTGCTGTACAATCTGCAGACCGTATGGGAAATCTTCCGTGAAATAGCGGCTGCTGAAGTCTGGCACATAGCCACCCTCCACCGCCTTCATTGGCGACTTGATGCCCTTGAAGGCTTCGATAGATTGCAGTTTATGGGTGAGCGATGCGGCATCCGTGCTCTCGTAATAGTCGAGGATGGTGGGGATGCTGCCTTTCGTCACGGGCAGCACGTCGAGCAGTTGCTGGAGTTCCTCGTCCATCTTGATCAGATATGTTGAGGCTTCCTGTGTCCATTGCTCGTAGAACAGGCTCTCCTCTGGATAGACCACACCTTCGTGCCAGTCTTTCCAAAGGCTATACAGACGGGCAGGATGCAACAGCGGATTACTGTTGGAGAGACTTACCTCATAATAACTGGCCAACAGCCGCACAGGCACCTGGAACAGCTGCTCGATGGTTGCCCTCAGCGCCTCTTTCCTGTCTGTCTGTTCGATGGCAATACTGAGATTTGGCTTATAGCCAAGCAGATCGGCAGCATGGCCGTATTCCGTCAATCGCGAGATAAAAGGCACACGATGGAAGCCGAACAAGGGTGTCTGAGCAGGCAGGATGTCAAAAGCCTCAAAGAAGAACCCCGTGCTGCTGACGATACTCCCCACAGCCGTTTCGGGCGAAAGGGCCGGGGCTATTAGCTGCAGCACCTCGCGGATGGAGAATCCGGGCAGACAGAGCAGCACGATATCTGCGTCACTGACTACCTCAAAAGGATCAGCGGAAATCATCTTCAGATGCCCTTCCAGTACCGTGCCTTCTGGCGTCTTGATGGCCAGTTTCTGTTGCCAGCGCTCAGGATGGCGCGTCAGGAGCGACACCTCACAGTCACCGTGAGCTGCCAGGAATCCTGCTACCACATGGCCCAGATTACCGCCTCCGCAAATACATACCTTCTTCTTCAATTCTTCAACCCTTTAAGCGCCTCTACCAGTCTGGTGTTGTCTGCGTGGTTACGCACGGCGATGCGCATATATTGTTTCTCTGGGTCCAGCCCTGGCTTCCTGCTACAGTCGCGCGTCAGGATGTTATGCCGGCGAAGCATATATATCACAATCTGCGTCGCCGAATAGGGCGGCAACACCTCACAGAGGAAGTAGTTTGCCTGCGTTGGCATCACGCGGAGGAAGGGCACTGTGCGCAACCGTTGCTCGAAGTCTGCACGCTCTGCGACGAACTTGTCGCAAGCCTTCAAGTAGTCCTTCTCGTGCTTGTTGTAAATCTGCATGAAGAACTCTGCAAACGAATTGAGGTTCCAGATCGATACCTCTTTCTTTATCCGCGCAATCAGTTCCTTGTCAGCCGAGGCCAAGATGCCTAAGCGCAGTCCTGGCACGCCAAAACTCTTCGAGATACTCTTCATCACCGCCATGTGGGGATAGGTCTCAAGGACCGCGTCAGAGAGCAATGAATTTGCCGCATAACCGATGCTGAAATCCACGAAACTCTCATCGACCACCAAGCGAATATTTCTTTCCTCACACCACTGAGCCAGTCTCAGCACATCCCCCTTGGGAATAAAGTTGCCAGAGGGGTTATCCGGATTGATGAGCATAAGCGTCTGGATGCCCTTGTCGGCGAAGAAAGTCATCAGGTCATCTGCCGTATAGCGGTAGTCCTCATTCTGAGGCACAAACGTCATCTGCAGCGATGGATCAAAACGATTGGGGTATTCTTCGAAGGTGGGGCGTATGAAGCCCGTCTTACCCTTCGTGTTCTGCATCAGCACCTTGATCAGTTCGGCAGCACCGTTGCCTGGCACGATATACGGCTCACTTACGCCAAAGCACTTACTGGCAATCAGCGTGTTCACCTTCATGCCCGAAGGGTATTCCGTCAGCAGGGTGTCGAAGTTGCTGCGCAGCTCGTCCTTCATCCGCTTCGAGGGGAAGTAGGGATTCACCAGATAGCAGAAATCAAGCATCTGGGGGAAGCGCCAGAAGCCGCCATAGCGCCCATAGTACTTACGAATCACGTCCTCATCATTCGCAAAGAGAGCCTCCGCGATATCGAGATCCTGCTTGTCGTCGATCTCGTACCATCGCTCGTTGCCTATGGGCAGGGCCTTTATGTTGTGACTGTTCAGCAGTGAGATGATGCGGAGCACGTTCTCATAGTACTCGTTGTTACCCACCGCCTTCGTATAGGCATCCAGGAAAGGCACATACTGATGCTGCAGGAACTCACGACTGAATTTATAGATGTTCACTGTCTTGTAATATGAATCCACGTCGCCATAGTCGAAAGCCTCCTTCGAGATGAAGTTCACAATGTTGTTGTCTTCATCCAGACGTACCATCGTACCGTCCATCCACGACTCGTACTTCGCCACAAGGGCAAGGTTTGGACTGTGATCCGCCATAATCATGGGAATCAGCTGCTCGCTTAAGATGAGGTCGCTCTCGATGAGCAGCGTATCGTCCTCCTGCAGCTGTTCCTTCACTAAAGAGAGTGAATAGATGTTGTTTGTCTTGTCGTAGATAGGGTTCTCTGCATATTCTATCTTGAGCTGGCCGTTGTAGCGGTGCCCGATGTGGTCGCGCAGCTTACGCCCCTGATAGCCTACGACAATAATGACGCGGCGCAAGTCCTGTCGTGCAAGCTGTACTAACAAACGGTCAATCAGCCTGATGCCGTTGACCTCGACCATGCACTTCGTATTCTCGCGAGTCCTCTCGCCGAGTCTGCGGCCCATCCCCGCCGCCAGTATGATTGCCTGCATATAACGGAATTTTGGTGCAAAGTTACGAAATAATTCATAATTCATAGCTTATTATTGATAATTATTTGTTTTTCTGCACCCAAAAAGTGACAAGATGAAGCATCCTGCCAAGACAGATATTGCCGTGCTGATGTAGTTCTTTAACCGAGCCGAGACGTTCCGACTGGTTTTCGACGAGGAAAGACAGTTAAAAAAACGTAAAACTTAACTTTTCATGGCTTCTTTTGCTTTCTATAAACAGAAAAAGCAGTACCTTTGCAGTCCGATTATTGGGGAGAGACTTAGAATCCCCGTGAACTGGAGTGTGAATAGCGGTGTCTTTGGCCGGGCGCAGCGGTTCGTGAATCGACAGTTCAGCAGACGTTAGACTTGCAGCCGGGCGACTGACCCCGGATGTGGGTTTTTGCGTGTGTATAATATAAATAATGTAAAACTGTTTTTTAGTAAACCAATTTTAGAAATGAACACTTTAAGTTACAAGACGCTTTCCGTCAATAAGGAAACCGCTCAGAAAGAGTGGGTGGTCATCGATGCCACCGACCAGGTGGTGGGCCGTCTCTGCTCGAAGGTAGCAAAGCTCATCCGCGGAAAGTACAAGCCCAGTTTCACCCCGCACGTTGACTGCGGCGACAATGTTATTCTGATCAATGCCAGCAAGGTGGTCTTCACCGGCAAGAAGGAGACCGACAAGGTCTACACCCGCTACACGGGCTATCCCGGTGGACAGCGCTTCAACACCCCCGCTCAGCTGCGCCAGCGCAAGGACGGTATCGACAAGATTCTGCGCCACGCCGTGAAGGGTATGCTGCCGAAGGGTCCTCTCGGACGTTCGCTGATGAACAACCTCTACATCTATGAGGGAACCGAGCATCCCCATGAGGCTCAGAAGCCCAAGGTAATAGACATTAACCAGTACAAGTAAATGGTGAAAAGGAAAAAAAAGTAAAAAGGTAAAACGATGGAAGTAATCAATGCAATAGGTCGTCGCAAGAGCTCCGTGGCTCGCGTTTATCTCCAGGAAGGTTCTGGTAAGATTACGATCAACAAGAAGGAATTGGAGACATATTTCCCCTCAGCTATCCTGCAGTATGTGGTGAAGCAGCCGCTGAACCTGCTCGAGGTGGCCGAGAAGTATGATATTAAGGTGAACCTCGACGGTGGCGGTTTCACCGGTCAGAGCCAGGCCCTGCGCATGGCTATCGCCCGTGCCCTCGTCAAGGTGAACGAAGAGGATAAGAAGAAGCTGAAGGACGCTGGTTTCCTGACGCGTGACAGCCGTGAGGTTGAGCGTAAGAAGCCCGGTCAGCCCAAGGCTCGTCGTCGCTTCCAGTTCAGTAAGCGTTAAACAGACTGGACTACGTTTAGTATCTAAACTCCTAAGATTCCTTCAGGACTACTTGGGAGCTGATCTAACAAAGATTCAACAGAAAGTAAACAATTTAAAAAAGTAAAAGACAATGTCAAGAACAAATTTTGATCAGTTGCTGCAGGCTGGCTGCCACTTCGGCCACCTGAAGCGTAAGTGGAACCCTTCCATGGCTCCCTACATCTACACCGAGCGCAACGGCATCCACATCATCGACCTGCACAAGACGGTAGCCAAGATTGACGAGGCTGCCGAAGCCCTGAAGCAGATTGCCAAGGGCGGCAAGAAGATTCTCTTCGTAGGAACTAAAAAACAGACAAAGGACGTGATTGCCGAGAAGGCAGCCAGCGTCAACATGCCTTACGTCATCGAGCGTTGGCCGGGCGGTATGCTCACCAACTTCCCCACCATCCGTAAGGCCGTGAAGAAAATGGCCAACATCGACCGTCTGATGACCGACGGCACTTTCAACAACCTGTCGAAGCGTGAGCTGCTGCAGGTGACGCGCCAGCGTGCCAAGCTCGAGAAGAACCTCGGTTCTATCGTCGACCTGACCCGTCTGCCCAATGCGCTCTTCGTCGTCGACGTGCTGAAGGAGCAGATTGCCGTCCGCGAGGCTAACCGTCTGGGTATTCCCGTGTTCGGTATCGTCGATACTAACAGCGATCCCAAGAATATCGACTTCGTCATCCCCGCCAACGACGATGCCAAGGACAGTGTTGAGGCTATCCTGAACGCCTGCTGCACGGCAATCGCCGAGGGCATTGAGGAGCGCAACGTAGAGAAGGCCGACGAGAAGGCCGCCGATGCTCAGGACGAGGCTGAGGCCGAGGAGGCAAAGCCCAAGCGCCCTGTGCGCCGCGCCCGTAAGGACGAGGCTCCCGCCGAGGACGAAGCTCCTGCTGAGGAGGCCGCTCCCGCCGAGGAAGAGGCTCCCGCCGCTGAATAACCCTATTGCCCCCTAAATTAGGGGGGCTACAGGGGTCTGAACAAGCGCAGACTCCTGTCAAATAAATAAAAAAGGTCTGATAAACGCTTGTTCAGACCCCCATCCCCCTAACTTAGGGGGCTTAAAAGCAAAAGATAACAATGGCAATTTCAATTGATGATATCAAGAAGCTTCGCGCTATGACCGGCGCTGGTCTGGCTGACGTAAAGAAGGCACTGACCGAGGCAGAGGGCGACTTCAACAAGGCCAAGGAACTGCTCCGCGAGCGCGGACTGGCCATCGCTGCCAAACGCAGCGACCGTGAGACTTCTAATGGTTGTGTACTTGTAAAGAGCGTCGACGGCTTTGCCGCCATGATTGCCCTGAAGTGCGAGACCGACTTCGTGGCCAACGGTGCAGACTTCATCGCCCTGACCCAGAGCATCCTCGATGCTGCCATCGCCGCCAAGGCTAAGGACATCGAGGCTGTGAAGGCACTCGACCTTGGTGGTCAGACCGCTCAGGAGGCTGTCACCCAGCGTTCGGGTATCACCGGCGAGAAGATGGAACTCGACGGCTACCTCACCCTCGAAGGCGAGAACATCGAGGTCTACGACCACATGGGCAAGCACACCCTCTGCACCATGGTTCAGACCAACAAGCAGGCTCAGGAGGCCGGTCACAAGCTGGCCATGCAGGTAGCTGCCATGAAGCCCGTTGCCCTCGACGCTCAGAGCGTTGACCAGAATATTCTGGACGAGGAATACAAGACTGCTGTCGAGAAGACCAAGCTTGAGCAGATTGAGAAGTTCGTCGAGATGAAGATCACGAAGGCCGGCATCAACCCCAACCTCGTTGACTCTGAGGATCACATCGAGAGCAACATGGCCAAGGGCTGGCTCACGCAGGAGCAGGCCGACGAGGCCCGCAAGATCATTGCCGAGGCAAGGGTCGAGGGCGAGGCTCAGCTGAAGATTCCCATGATTGAGAACATCGCCAAGGGTCGCGTGCGGAAGTTCTTGAAGGAGAGCTGTCTCGTCGATCAGGAGTTCCAGTTCGGCGACGGCGACAAGGCAACTGTCAGCCAGTGGCTCGCCCAGCAGGACAAGGAGCTGAAGATTGTGGCTTTCAAGCGCTTCACACTCGTTGCAGAGTAATCACTTGAAGAAGTTCTTTTATTTTATATGCTTCGTGCTGGCTGCCGGCTGTTCGCAGCAGCCGCCGAAGCACTACGTTCATGAGGTCGTCAACGCCATGACGCCCGTCAAGAATCAAGGCAAGACCCAGCATTGCTGGGCCTTTGCCATGTTGGCAGCCATCGAGACCGAGCACCTGCGCTGGGGCGACTCCGTCAACCTTTCTCCGGCCTACATAGCGAAGATGCTGGAGCAGGAGCCGCAGGCGCCGAAGTCTGGGCGGGGCATGGGAGCCACGCTGTTGAGCCTTATCCAGAAATACGGCATCGTCGGCTACGATGCCATGCGTACTGTCGAGACGCCGGCGCCGCAGTACGTCTTCATGTACGGTGCCGAGTACACCACCCACGAGTTCGCCCGCAGCGTCTGTGCCCCCGGCGAGTACGTTTGTCTGACCAGCACAACCGGCGCACCTTATTATAAGGATGTGGAGCTCGATCTGCCAGACAACTGGCTCGGCCAGCACTTCTACAATATCCCCATTGACACGCTGCTCCGTAAGACCGAACAGGCGGTGCGCCGTCACCACGGCGTCTGCTGGGAGAGCCGCGGCCACGCCATGGCCATCGTCGGCATAGCCCACGATGACCAAGGCAAGAAATATTTTGTCATGAAGAATTCGTGGGGCACCAATCGCCCCCATCACGGACTCGACTACCTGTCGTTCGGCAAGTTCAAGCGTCAGACCGTTGCCGTCGAGATGACCCGCGAAGCCTATCAGGGGCGCTGAGCCTTGTCTCCGATGATGCTACTTGTTCAGCCGCCACGTCACGCCGTCCTTAGTGTCCTTCACCTCAAAGCCGGCGGCAGCCAGTTCGTCGCGTATCTTGTCTGAGGTGGCCCAGTCCTTGTCGGCCTTGGCCTTGGCGCGCAGCTCGAGCACCATGTCGACCACTTTGCCGAAGGCCTCCTCTCGGCTCCCGTCAGTGCCGCTCTTCTCGGCCTTCAGTCCGAGGATGTCCTCGGCAAAGAGGTGCATCACCTCCTTCAGCTCCTTCAGGCAGTCGGCGCAGATGGTGGCCTTGTGGTCGACGAGTTTGTTGACGACGGTGCAGGCCTCGAACATGTAGCTGATTACTTGCGGTGTGGCGAAGTCGTCGTTCATGGCGTCGTAGCACTTCTCGCGGAGAGTCTTGACCACGCGCTCGGTTTCGGCGTCACACTGCTGCTTGTCATTATCTGGCGACAAGCTTGACAGGCGGTCGAGGTCGGCGATGGCGTTGGTCAGCTTTTCGAGTCCGCGCTCTGCGGCGACGAGGGCCTCGTTCGAGAAGTCGACGGTGCCGCGGTAGTGTGCCGAGAGCACGAAGAATCGGATGGTCATCGGCGAGTATGCTTTCTCCAACAGCGGGTGGTTTCCGGTGAAGAACTGCTCGAGCGTGATGAAGTTGTTGTACGACTTGCCCATCTTCTGTCCGTTGATGGTCAGCATGTTGTTGTGCATCCAGTACTTCACGGCCTGGTGCCCCATTGCTGCCGTGGCCTGCGCAATCTCGCACTCGTGGTGTGGGAAGACGAGGTCCATGCCGCCGCCGTGTATGTCGAACGTCTCGCCTAAGTACTTGCGGCCCATGGCCGTACACTCGCAGTGCCAGCCGGGGAATCCGTCGCTCCAGGGCGAAGGCCAGCGCATGATGTGCTCGGGCTGGGCCTTCTTCCACAGGGCGAAGTCGGCCTGGCTCTTTTTCTCGCCCACGCCGGCCAGTTCGCGGCTCTCGTCCTTGATGTTCTCAAGCGAGCGGCCGGAGAGGATGCCGTACTTGTACTGCTTGTTATAAGCCTCGATGTCGAAGTAGACGGAGCCGTTCGACTCGTAGGCAAAGCCTCGGTCCAGAATCTGCTGCACCAGCTGTTGCTGCTCGATGATGTGGCCCGTGGCGTGTGGCTCTATCGAGGGCCGCTCGACGTTCAGCGCGTCCATCGCCTGGTGGTAGCGGTTGGTGTAGTACTGGGCAATCTCCATGGGCTCCAGCTGCTCCAGGCGCGCCTTCTTGGCAATCTTGTCCTCGCCCTCGTCGGCGTCGTGCTCGAGGTGGCCCACGTCGGTGATGTTGCGCACGTACCTGACCTTATAGCCAAGGTGGCGTAGGTAGCGGAACACCACGTCGAACGTGATGGCGGGGCGGGCGTGGCCCAGGTGCGGGTCGCCGTAGACGGTGGGTCCGCAGACATACATGCCCACATGCGGGGCGTTGATTGGCTCGAAGCGCTCCTTGTGGCGCGTCAGCGTATTGTAAATGACGAGTCTTGATTCCATAATTTATCTATTTTATGCTTTCAGCGTGCAAAGTTACGAAAAAAATGCGTAACTTTGCACGCAAAAACTAAAAAAGCAAAGAAAAATGGGAAAAGTAATACTGACCGGCGACCGTCCTACGGGTAAGCTCCACCTGGGCCACTACGTGGGTTCGCTGCGCCGCCGCGTAGAGCTGCAGAATGCAGGCGACTACGACCGAATGTTTGTTTTCATGGCCGACGTGCAGGCGCTGACCGACAATGCCGACAACCCCGAGAAGCTGCGCCAGAGCATCATCCAGGTGGCCCTCGACTACCTGTCGGCCGGGCTCGACCCCGCCCGTTGCGTCATCTTCATCCAGAGCCACATCCCCGAGCTGGCCGAGCTGACCACCTACCTGATGAACCTCATCTCGGTGAGCCGCGTGCAGCGCAACCCGACGGTGAAGACCGAGATCAAGATGCGCGGCTTCGAGGGCGAGAGCATCCCCCTGGGCTTCTTCTGCTACCCCGTCTCGCAGGCTGCCGACATCACGCTGTTCAAGGCCACGACGGTGCCCGCCGGCGAGGACCAGGAGCCGATGCTCGAGGTGACGCGCGAGCTGGTGAACCGCTTCAACAGCATCTACGCCCCCGTGCTGGTGGAGCCGCAGATTATGCTGCCCGAGAACGCCACGGCCCGCCGGCTGCCCGGCACCGACGGCAAGGAGAAGATGTCGAAGTCATTGGGCAACTGCATCTACCTGAGCGACTCGAAGGACGAGGTGTGGCAGAAGGTGCGCTCGATGTACACCGACCCGCTGCACCTGAACGTCAGCGATCCCGGCCACGTGGAGGGCAACGCCGTGTTCACCTATCTCGACGCCTTCTCCACCGACCAAGACTTCCGCGACTTCTGGCCCGAGTACCAGAACCTCGACGAGCTGAAGGAGCACTACACGCGCGGCGGACTGGGCGACATGAAGTGCAAGAAGTTCCTGAACGAGGTGCTCAACAAGTTCCTCGACCCCATGCGCCAGCGCCGTGCCGAGCTGGAGACCGACATCGCCGAAATCCAGAACATCTTGAAGCGCGGCACTGAGCAGGCCCGCGAGGTGGGTGCCCAGACGATGGACGAGGTGCGCCGTGCCATGCGCATCGACTACTTCAACGACTCCACGATGTGGAAACTATAAACGGTGAAGCGCTGTTGACAGCGCATGGCATCAAGCCGACGGCAAACCGCATTGTCGTGGCGCGGGCGTTGGCCGCCGCAGAGAGGCCAATGTCGTTGACGGAGCTGGAGCACAAGATCCTGTCGATCGACAAGTCGGGCGTGTTCCGCGCCCTGACCCTGTTCCGCAAGCACCGCCTGGTACACGTCCTGGAGGACGGCGGCGACGGCGTGCGCTACGAACTGTGCCACAGCCGCGACGGCCACGCCGAGGACGACGACCAGCACGTACACTTCTACTGCGAGCGCTGCCACCGCACCTTCTGCCTGACCGACAGGCCCATCCCCACGGTCAGCCTGCCTGCGGGCTACCTGCTGCACGACGTCAACTATATGGCTAAGGGCCTATGTCCAGAGTGCTCGTCTGCCTGCTGACGGTCCTCGCCGCCACGGGCTACGCTCAGGAAGTCGTGACGACGGTGGTGGCCGACGCCGAGACGCGCCTGCCCGTGAGCCACGCCTCGCTTTACACCAAGGAGGACGGCCGCTTCCGTTCGGTAATCACCAACGGGCAGGGCGTCGCCAGGGTGGGGTTCCCGTTCCGGCGGCTCACCGTGAGCCACCTGAACTACGAGCGGACGACAGTCAGGCAGTTGGCCGACACAATCTTCCTGAAACCCAAATACTTGAGCACCGGCGAGGTGGTGGTCACGAACAAGGAGCCGGAGTGGATTCGCCGCTGCCTGAAGGAGACGGTCCGCCGGAAAACCCGCAACTACTTCAGCCACGACGGCTGCGAGCAGGTAGACTACCACACGCAGAGCATGGGACGCGACAACATCTACCGCTTCCACCTCGAGGGGCTGCTGCGCACGAAGACCCCCGGCCGCAAGCGCTACGAGCTGCACTGCGACAGCGTCAACGCGCAGATCGTGGCCTCCGACTCCACGCGCCTCACCGACACGCAGAACCTGCGCCGTATGCTCTACGAGGACTTCATGGAGGACCTGACGCGCGACTTCATCAGCGACCACCGCTTCTATCACTACGCCGACTATGAGGGCGCTGGCAGCCACGAGGTGAAGCTGAGCTTCAAGGCCAAGCACCGCACCGACGACCGCGGATGGCTCGTGCTCGACACCGTGCGCTGCGTCGTCACGAGCGCCTACCGCGCGACGGGCACGAAGACCAACCGCCACGAGCGCATCGGCAACGTGATGTACAGCGTGGCCCGCGTCTTCGGCTACCGCGTCGACACGTTCACCCGCGACTACCGCGTCAGCTACGCCGAGCGCCCCGACGGCACGTTCTATCCCGCCGAGGTGCGCTACAAGATGTACTACGCCGGCCGCGACGGCGACTCCACCAAGGCCGAGGAGGAGTTCAGCCAGCAGACGGGCGGCGGATTCCCCAATATGGAGGCCACGCTGACGCTGACTCCGCTCCTGGCGGCAGC
Source organism: uncultured Prevotella sp. (assembly GCA_905235325.1). Classification (GTDB taxonomy): domain Bacteria; phylum Bacteroidota; class Bacteroidia; order Bacteroidales; family Bacteroidaceae; genus Prevotella. The sequence goes on from CAJOLE010000001.1 coordinate 19,950, forward strand.
CACCGGCCCCTCGCCGGACCCCTCCGCCGAAGTCGAGGGGCTGCCCTGTTCCCGTTGGCACCAGCTCCCCCCGTCGTGGTACGTCGCCTTCAACAGCGAGGCCGACCGCCGGCTGGAGGTGGAGCTGTCGAACCTGCCCGCCACGTTCAGCATCTTCGACGAGCAGCCGTAGGAAAAATATTCTTTATTTTTTTCGGTTTCCCTGTAGTTTTTTTACCTTTGCCGCGTCTAATGGGTAAAGATTCAGAAAACAGAACGACAATGACGACATTAGAACAACAGTTTGCGCAAACCGTTGCAGAACACAAGAGCACCATCTACACCGTGTGCTACATGTTCTCGCAGGATGCCGACGAGGTGAACGACCTCTTCCAGGAAGTACTAGTCAACCTGTGGAAAGGCTTCGAAGGCTTCGAGCATCGCAGCGACATCAGGACGTGGGTCTACCGCGTCGCCCTCAACACCTGTATCTCTGTTGACAGGAAAAAGAAGCGGCGCTCGGCAGAAGTCCGCCTGACCATGGACATCAACCTCTTTGAAGACCGCGACGAGGACACACGCCAGGTGGACATGCTCCACAAGCGCATCTCCCGACTGCAACCCTTCGACCGGGCCATCGTCCTGCTCTGGCTTGAAGACCTCCCCTACGAGGAGATTGGACAGATTGTCGGCATCACTGCCAAGAACGTCAGCGTCCGCCTGTACAGAATCCGTGAACAGTTAAAACACATGTCAAACGATTAAACGATTACCTATTATGACCAACGATTTCGAATTAGAGAGCATGCGCCAGCAGATGGCCACGCTCAAGAATAAGCTCAACGAGCAGCAGATAGTAAACGAGCGGCTGATACGCCGCTCGATGAAGAACCAGGTGAACAGCATCACCCGTCGTAACTACATCCTCATGGCCATCGGCCTGCTGATGATACCCTACGGTTACTGGTGCTTTGTCCACCTGAGCGGCCTCTCCATCCCCTTCTGGATTGTGACGAGCATCATGATGCTGGTATGCGCCGGCGCCACTTTCTACAACATCCGCATGATCAGCGACCCGGGACTGATGAGCCATAGCCTCGTGGAAGCCCGCAAGAAGGTGGCGAGAGCCAAGAAGTTCGACAGCGACTGGCTGCTCATTGGCATCCCGATGATTCTCGCCTGGCTGGGCTGGTTCTTCTATGAAACCTACCAGCAGAACCACGACTATGCCAACGGACTTTTATGGGGCGGTGTCGTCGGCGGCATCATCGGCGCTCTCTGCGGTTTCAGCATACACTTCAAGACCCAGCGCCAGTATCAGGAGATCATCGACCAGATAGAGGACCTGACCAAAGACTACTCGAGCACTAATACCGTGATGGAGTAGGGAGCCAAGGTAATGGGGAACTGCTTACCAACCTTCTGAGTAGATTCCCGTGGAATGATGTTGCGAGGGTTGTCGATAGAATTGGTGTCCTCAGGGCGTGGGGACTTCAATTCTATCTTTTTTGCCTTCGACTTCACCTTCTTCACACCATCGCTCCATGAGAAACACAGTTTTTTTCGTGGAGGCATGACATAATTCCCGCCTCTTTTCTTGCTCGTTTCAAAACTATTCGCTAACTTTGCAGCTGATCCTAAAAACAAACGATATGGAAAACTATTTTGCTGACCCGCTGCGCTACGACGGCGGAATGGAATATGAGCGTTGCGGACGCTCTGGCGTGCTGCTGCCAAAGGTGTCGCTGGGATTCTGGCATAACTTCGGCGGCGTCGACCCTTACGAGCGGAGCCGCGAGATTACACACTATGCCTTCGACCACGGCATCACACACTTCGACCTGGCCAACAACTACGGTCCCCCCTACGGCTCGGCCGAGGAGACGATGGGCCGGCTGATGGACGACGACTTCCGCCCCTACCGCGACGAGCTCTTCATCTCGTCGAAGGCCGGCTACGACATGTGGCCCGGCCCCTACGGCAACTGGGGCTCGCGGAAATATCTGATGGCAAGTCTCGACCAGTCGCTCCGGCGTATGCACTTAGACTATGTCGACCTCTTCTACAGTCACCGCTACGACCCAGCCACGCCGCTCGAAGAGACGCTGCAGGCACTGGTCGACGTGGTCAAGGCCGGCAAGGCCCTGTATGTCGGCATCTCACGGTGGCCGTTAGAGGCTACGCGGACCGCCTTCAAGTATCTCAGGGAGCGCGACGTGCCCTGCCTCATCTATCAGGGCAAGCTCAACATGCTCGACCTGGAGCCGCAGCAGGAAGGCATCATCGACCTCTGCCGCGAGGAGGGCGTGGGCTTCATCTCGTTCTCGCCGCTGGCACAGGGCCTGCTCACCGACCGCTACCTGAACGGCATCCCCGACGACTCGCGTATGTCGAAGGGAAAGTTCCTGAGGCCCGACATGCTGACCGACGAGCTCCTGGCCCGACTGCAACAGTGGAATGCCATTGCCCAGAGCCACGGACAGACGCTTGCCGCCACCGCCCTGGCCTGGATCCTGCGCCAGCCCGGCGTCACCAGTGTGCTCATCGGGGCAAGCTCCGTCAAGCAGCTGCAGAAGAACCTGCAGTGTCTCGACGCCCTCTCCGACGAGGCTCTCGGGGCGGCCATCATGGTATAAAACCCGCCGCGTTTTCTCCAAAACCCGGTGCCTTTTCTCCAAAACCCGCCGCCTTTTCCCGTTCAGCACATCCTGGCCATTCAGCCCATCACCCGCCACGTTCAGGTGTCGGTTCAGGTGTCGGTTCCACCTTCAGAAGGCGGTCGTCGAGGGTCGTTTCCCCCGATGAAACCGCCTTTTCTTGCATATATAGTTGTCAATAGCAGGTTTTATCCTACACTTCCTACACTTCCTACACCTAATTTTTTTCGGGCAGGTGTAGGAAGTGTAGGGAGTGTAGGATGTTTCCTGCTATTCGTAATCAGGTTAATCTTTTGATGCGCCGGCTTGTGAGTTACTGACCCCACCCCTGTTTCTTAGGTATATATTACTTAGGAAGCAGGGACTACTGGACTTTCGACGTCATCTCCGAGCGCACGCCCTTGTAGCTCTTGAGGTATGCCTTGGCCGTGCCGAAGTTGAGGTTCATGTCGAGGCGCACGGGGATGTGGTTCTTGTCGTTGGTGATGTAGAAGCGGATGAGCTCGCGGTTCTTGCCGTTCTCGCGCTCGTAGAACGAGAAGACGAGACAGCGGAACTTCTCCTTGGTTTCGTCAATCTTGAACGTCTCGTGGCCGCGGAACTGCAGCCACGAGTTGCTCAGCCGCTTGGCGTCGCTGATGGGCATGGGAATCTTGTCGCCCTCCTTCATGCCGTCGGCCGAGAAGTTGCGGGCGCGGAGGAAGATGCTCATCATGTCGTAGATGCAGTCCTTGTACTGGGCATCCTTCCACTGCTCTTCGCCGTGGGCATTGATGCGGTGCATACGCAGCTTGCAGGTATTATTAGGATAGGTGTACCACAGCTCGTCGACGTAGTAGCGCTTGCCCTCGCGGGCGCCCTTGCGGTAGTAGAGCGGCGACAGGTCGGGGGAGCAGTAGCTGAGCAGCGTGTCGCGCATGGTGAAGAACTTGTCGAGCTTCTTGTTGCCGCCGGTGACGAGGCTTGAGCGCCACGCCCGTTTGCCCTCGTAGGTGGTGAGCTCGGTGCTCATGGTGGCCTGTCCTACCTTGAACCACACGAACTTCCAGTTGAAGTGCAGGTTGTAGACCAGCTGCTCGCCGCTGTTGAAGGCGGTGTTCTCGATGCCGCACTGCTGTGCGGCAGCGTTGTTCGTGAGCCATGAACACTGTAGTGCGAAGACCACGAGGCCCACGGCCAGTCTGGCGCGCAAACCAAAACGTTGCCGTTTTTCGTTCCCGTTTTTCATGATCGTTCTCATAGTTTCATTCCTGTTGTTTGTTGTATGTACTCTATCCCCAGCTTCTTGGCACGCTCCAGGTTGCGGCTTTTTAGCTGCTTCTTTTCCTTTTCGGCTTTCTGCTTGACAAGCGCTGCGGGCTTCTGGTTGAAGAGCGGCCGGGCGGTGAGGTTCCAGTCGCGCGTGAGGTCCCATTTGGCCTTGCACTCCGTTTCCTGTGGGTTGAAGAAGACGGCCTCGGGCTGGATGTCGGCGTTGTAGTCGCCCGTGTCCCATTCGTTGTTGCCGTTGGCATCGACGTAGGCGCTCATATAGTAGGTGCCGGGATTGACGTAGACGAACCTTGCCGCCCCCTTGACGGCCCTTGTCTGCATGGCCACGTTGCCGCTCTTGTCCAGCAGCTGTACGACGATGCCCGTGTCCTGTATGCCCGTCAGGTTTACCAGCAGCTTGCAGTAGTCGTCTTCGGTCTTCAGCTTCATGCTCTGCTTGCTGGCGTTCGACGCCAGTCCGTAGACGTCGGCAAAGGCCGCCGAGTCGATTTCCAGCGAATATTCTGCGCCCATCTTCCACTTGGCCTTCAGCTCGTATTGCCTGACGTTGCCCTTCCGCTGGCTGAAGGTGAAGCCGACCTTCTGCATGGTGCTGTCAACCTTGGTGAACAGGTGAATGCCGGCGGTGTCGATGTGCTCGACGGGAGTCGGCGACTCGATGGTAATGATGCTGCCGGGGTCGAGGCTGCCCGTCGGCGTAATCTTCAGCTTCAGGAACTCCTGCGGGTAGATGGAGTCGTAGCGCTCTCCCTTCTTTTTCTTCTTTTCTTGGGCTTTTATCCAGTCGTCAATGGCTTTCTGTCTGGCTTTCTGGCGCTTCTCGTATGACTCTTTGGCAAGGAACTCCAGGGTGTCGGTCTTGCTGATGAGCATATTCGTCGTGTCGGTCATCATGTACTGGGCCTCGACGATGAGCGTGTCCTGGTTGACGAGCGAGGAGTCGCGGAGCCAGTAGAAGATGGTGTCGTTCTTGGGCGACGACTCTGTGATGAAGGCATTCTCGGAGTCGAAGTTCAGACCCTTGAGCTGGGGCGTTGCAGCGTCGCCGTAGGTGAAGTAGAAGTCCAGGCGGTCAGGCTGCTTGCGCTCCGCCTTCAGCAGGTATCGGCTGTCCTGCACGGCGGTGAAGGCCAGCAGGGTGAGTTCGTCGGGCAGGAAGTGGGTGTAGGGCGTGCGCAGGATGGTCTCAATGTGCAGCGAGTCGCGCCAGATGGTGTCCTGCCTGACGTCGGGCTTCCACGTCGGTTCGAAGGTGTCGTGGTTGAAGGCCAGCATCTCGCTCTTCTGGCTGTAGACATAGTTTTCGTCGGCATCCTGGAGGGCGTAGGCCCTGTAGGTGCCGGGGGCCACACCCTTGATGGTGAAGTGGCCGCGGCTGTCGGTGCGCGAGATGCGCATCATCGGCACTGTCGTGAAGGCGCTGTCGGCCAGGTTCTGGTAGAGTCCCACGAGGATGTCCTTCACGGGCTCCAGGTCCTCGGCGTTCAGGACGTAGCCTGACACTTGCAGCGTGTCGATGTGCGTGCCCGTCGAGAAGGTGAAGGCATAGTTCCCCATCGGGTTGCTTTCGGTAAAGTCGCTGATGGCGTCGCCGAAGTCAATGGTGTAGGTGGAGTTCGCCTTGAGCGAGTCCTTCAGCTCTACGACGATGCTCTTGCCCTTTTCCTTGATTTCGGGCATTTCAAGCTGTGGCGGCGAAATGATGACCTTGCTCTGTGCGTCCTGTAGCTTGATGTATTCGTTGAAGTTGATGACGATGCGGCGGCCGTTAATGTTGGTTGACCGGTCAAGGGGCGTCGAGCTGACGACGTAAGGCGGCGTCTCGTCGTACCATCCGCCGTCGGGACTGCCCATCCTGGCACAGCCGGCCACCACCAGCGCCAACAGACAAATATGCAGGATTTTCTTCATGCGTTCAGTTTTAAGAGTTGCTCTATGTGCGTGCGCTCATTGCACAGCCGGGGAACCTTGTGCTGGCCGCCGAGCTTGCCCTGCTGCTTCAGCCAGTCGTTGAACAGGCCGGGACGGGCAACGACGACCTCCAGCGGCTGCAGCGTGATGTCCTTGTAGCGCTTGGCTTCGTAGTCGCTGTTCACGGCCTGGAGCCGCTGGTCGAGCTGCCGGGCGAACAGGCAGAGGTCCTGCGGCGGACGGGTGAACTCGATGAGCCACTGGTGGCGGCACTTGCCGTGCTCGTCCATGAAGACGGGGGCGGCCGTGTACTCCAGAACCTCGGCGCCCGTCTGCTGGCAGGCGTACTGCAGCCCCTGCTCGGCATTGTCGACGATGAGCTCCTCGCCGAAGGCATTGATGAACGACTTCGTGCGGCCGGAGATGACGAACTTGTAGGGGTTGGTCGACGTGAAGCGCACGGTGTCGCCGATCATGTAGCGCCACAGGCCGCACGACGTCGAGATGAGCATGGCGTAGTTCCTGCCCGGCTCCACGCCCCAGAGGGGCACGATAGGGTGCTCGCCGCTTTCGCCGGAAAGGTCCTGGAACTCGTAGAACACGTCGTAGTCGAGCATCAGCAGCATCGACTTGTCCTGAGGGTCGCTCTGCAGGCCGAAGAAACCCTCGCTGGCGTTGTAGGTCTCCATGTAGTGCATACGGGGGCTGGTGATGAGCCGCTCGTACTGCTGGCGGTAGGGCGTGAAGGCCACGCCGCCGTGGAAGAAGACCTCCAGGTTGGGCCACACCTCCTCTAAGTGCGCCTTGCCGCTGAGCTCCATCACGCGGTCGAGCACCGAGAGCATCCACGACGGGACACCCGAGATGTTGGTGACGTTCTTCGTCAGGGCTTCGCGGGCTATGCGGTCGCGCTTCACCTCGAAGTCGGCGAGCAGGGCCGTCTGCTTCTTAGGCACGCGGACGAGGTTGGCCAGCGGGTTTATGTTCTCGATGAGGATGGCGCTCAAGTCGCCCACCAGCGAGCCCGGCAGGTTGTAGTTGGGCGAGTGGCTGCCGCCGAGAATCAGGGCGCGCCCGTCGAAGAGGCGGCTCTGAGGGTTGTTTCTCAGGTAGAGGGCCACCGTGTCGTAAGCGCCGGCGTAGTGTATGTGCTGCAGGCCCTCGTTAGTAACGGGAATAAACTTCGACTTGTCGTTGGTCGTGCCGCTCGACTTGGCGTACCACTTCGTCCGGCCCGGCCAGAGCACGTCTGTCTCGCCGTGCCGCATACGGTCAATCGCGCCCTTCAGCTCCTCGTAGGTGTTTACGGGTACGTGCCTGACGAACTGCTCGTAGTCGTGAATGTCGTTGAAGGCGTGCTGCCGGCCGTATTCCGTGTCAGCGGCGCGCGCCGTCAGGTGCTTCAGCACTTCGCGCTGCAGCGTCTCGCCCTCGTTGTTATGCCGTTCCAGCTCCCTCTGTCGGGGGTGGAATACCTTGCTGACTAATCCTGTTAAGCTCATTGCCTGCGTCGTTTTGACTGCAAAATTACCCTAAACTTTTGTAACGGCGGCAAAATTAAGCATTTTTTAATGTATTGAAAGTTTATTTGTCTCTGTCAGCCTGCTCCACCAAGTCTATGGCTTTGCCCCGACTGAAATCAGAACGGGGCCGGAAGCTCGAAGACCATCCGCTCGCCAGTGACGGGATGAATGAACTCCAGTCGCTCGGCGTGCAGGTACAGCCGGTCGGCAGGATGGCCGTACAGCTCGTCGCCACGGATGGGGCAGCCCAGGCCGTCGGGGTGGGCACAGTGCATACGCAGCTGGTGGGTGCGGCCGGTGCGGGGCCAGAGCCGCACGCGGTGGTCGCCGATTACTTCGTAGTCGGTGACGGCCTCCTTGCCGCGCTCGTAGTCAACCACCTGTCGCGGGCGGTTGATGGGGTCGCAGAGCAAGGGCAGCGAGATGGTGCCTTTTTGGCGAAAGGTGACGGGTGACGGGCGAAAGGTGACGGGTGACGGGCGATGGGAGGTGTCTAAGAGGGCGACGTAGGTCTTGCGGATGGTGTGGTCGGTAAACTGGCGCTGAAGGCTGACGTAGACGCTGCGGTTCTTCGCCGCAACCATCAGTCCGCTGGTGCCCATGTCCAGGCGGTGGGCCAGCAGCGAGTCGGGGTAGCGCTGATGGAGGATGGTGGCCACGGAGTAGGGGCCTACACGGCCGGGAACGCTGAGCAGGCCCGACGGTTTGTTGAGCACGATGATCCAGTCGTCCTCATAGACGATGTCGATGTCCAGCAGCGGTCGTTCCGACAGTTCCTCGGGATTGGGGTCGACGTCGAGCCCCTGCAGCATCCACGTCAGCACGGGCTTGCACTTGCCGCGGCAGGCCGGGTAGAACCGCCCGTGCTGGCGGATCATTCCCGACTCATCGTCGCCTACCCGTAGCCTTTCCGTCTTGGGCGGCGGTCCCCACCAGAACTCGGCCATGCAGAGGGGCTTTAGTCCCTGACTGTAGGCATACTGCAGCAGCTTCGGTGCGCAGCAGTCGCCCGTGCCGCCCGGCGGCAGTGGGTATTTGCGGCGGATGCGCGCCGAGCTGTGATAGTCCTGCCACACGCTGACGACGTCCTTCACCTCGCCGCGGGCATTCAGGAACCGGTACTGCCTGAAGAGCCACTGCTGCAGCTCCTGCGACAGCTGCTTGTGGTCGGGGGACTCCCTGATGCGCCGCTCCTCCTGCTTGAAGTAGCCGTCCGGTTGCTGGGCATCGAAGACGGGCGGCACGAAGTAGGGCCAGTCGTTGCGCCCTTCGAGCAGTCCCGAGTAGGCGGCGACGAAGGCCTGGGAAGCCCCCTCCAGCATCCCTCCGTCGGGGGAGTCTACAACCAGTACGCCGAACATCTTCCCCTCGGTGAGCGTCATCCGCCCCAGTTCCTGCTGTAGCTCGCGCGCTGCCAGGACGGCCAGCGGGTGGGGCTCGTAGCAGAACGGGTAGGTGAACCGTTCGGGCGGCGTGATGTCGGTATGTAAAGGATGAATGATAGCCATTTGGGCTGCAAAGATAAAAAATAAATGCGAATTATGGGCTTTTTCTTAGAATAATTGTGTACCTTTGCCGACAAATAAACAATAAACTACTAACAACTATGCACAGAAGAACACTTTTCGGCCTGATGGCACTCCTGCTGACGGCCATGACCCTCCACGCCCAGACAGCGGTGGTGACCACCCACTGGGCACTCGACAAGACCATCAAAGACCTCACCCCGGCCAGTGCCGCCTACGAGAAGGCTACCGCCGCGACCGTCGGCTGCGAGGGCACCGACGTGTCGAAGATGCTCAGCACGAGCGTCGCCTTCGGCTCGAAACTCGCCTTCCAGGCCATCATTACCCCCGCGAGCTACGCCACCAAGGAGGTGACGGGCCTCGCCCTGCTGCGCTTCAAGGTGCAGGGTGCTGCCGACGGCACCGACGACTACGGCATGACGCTGCAGCTGCAGCCCACCGGCGACCTGACCTACGTGCCGACTCAGGTCAGCGTGAGCGTGGCCTCGTGGGTGAAGAACACGGCGGCGGCCTTCGAGGTGGTGCTGCGCAAGCTGAATGCCGACGGCGAGGTGACGCAGACCTACGAGCTGGGCCAGGTGAACAGCCACGCCGACGTCGATGCCCACTACGACGACGTGACGTTCGACGTGCCCGCCACCGCAACGGCCAGTAGCGATGCCTGGCAGGTGGTGGTGCGCATGGCGAAGGGCTACCAGAACGGCAAGAACCTGGCCATGGGCAACGTCACGCTCGTGGGCAACGCCACGCTCGGCGGCACCGTTCAGACCAGTTCGTTCGCCGCCACTGTCTCGCCCGAGGGAGCAGGCACCGTCCGTCCCGCCACGACGTCGGTCGTCACCGGCGACAACGTCACCTGCACCGCTACGGCCAACGTCGGCTACGCCTTCGAGGGCTGGTATCAGGGAGGCGTGCCCGTGGCCAACGACAATCCCCACACGTTCACCGTCGCCGCCGACACCCAGATGGAGGCCCGCTTCACCAAGCTGCCCGAGGCCACGCTCGCCTACGGCACGGCGAACCCGCAGATGGGCAGCGTCAGCGGCACGGCCGACGGCGTACCCATCATAACGGTCTCAGGCATGGAATCTGTCACCGTCAACGCCGGAACCACCGTCACCCTGACGGCCACGGCAGCCAAGGGCCACTACTTCGTAGGCTGGCGAGACGCCGACGGCAACCTGCTGTCGACGGCCGAGACGTACACCTTCACGCTCGACGCTGACAAGGCCGCCTACGCCCACTTTGCCATGATCGACAACTACCGCGCCGACCTCACCGCCTTCCCCGGCGCCGAAGGCTACGGACGCTTCACCACGGGCGGGCGCATGACCGACAACCGCGGCGCCCGCGTCTACTACGTCACCCGCAACGACGACTGCCCTGACAACGCACTCGTCGAGGGCACCCTGCGCTGGGCCCTGCGCACCGGCGACGACACGCCGCGCACCATCCTCTTCCGCACCTGCGGCACCATCTACCTGACGTCGAAGCTCGCCCTGAACCATCCCAACGTCACCATTGCCGGACAGACCGCTCCCGGCGGCGGCATCTGCATTGCCGGCTACCAGATGAAGCTCTCGCAGCCCAACGTCATCATCCGCCACCTGCGCTTCCGCTCCGGCGACCTCACCGCCAGCAGCATGTCGCCCCTCGACGTAGAGAACACCCACCACGTCGTGCTCGACCACTGCTCGCTGTCGTGGTCGATGGAGGAAAACCTGACGCTCTACGACTGCGACTCCACCACGGTGCAGTGGTGCATCTCGGCCGAGGGCCTCTACTACTCGAAGAACGTCAAGGGCGAGCGCTCCTACGGTATGCAGTGGGGCGGCGAGCACGGCACCATGCACCACTGCCTCGTCAGCAACAGTATGAGCCGCACGCCGCGCTTCAACGGCGTGCGCCCCAACACCCACGACCGCCGGGCCGACAACGAGTTCGTCAACAACGTCATCTTCAACTGGGGCAGCCACAACTCCGTCTACGGTGGCGAGTGCTCCACGGGCATCGACGGCGACTACGACCGCGTCTATATGGTCAACAACTACTACCGCCCCGGCCCCGCCACCAAGAGCGGCGCCGCTAACCGCCGCTACTTCGTCTCAGCCTCGGGCGACAACATTGGTCAGGTGGGCGAGTGGTATCTCAGCGGCAACAAGTTCGAGACATCCTCAAAGTGGGCTCCGGCCACCAGCATCTGGACCGACGCCGAGCTGCAGAAGGTGAACCAGGACAACTACTACGGCTTCGTCGGCAACAACGCCTCGCGCGCCATGAACTTCTGGTCGGTGTCGCCGTCGCAGACGCTGGCCGACAAGGCGCTGCTCCATGAGCTGCCCTACGCCCTGAACGGCATGCAGTATGAGACCGCCGACGAGGCCTTCAGCGCCGTCACCCAGAAGGCCGGCGCCTCGCTGCCCCGCTACGACGAGGTAGACCGCCGCCTGCTGGCCGAGGCCGCCGGCACCCGCGACCCGCAGTTCCACGGCGCGAGCTTCACCAGTCCGAAGAACGGCGACCTCACCACCCCCGCCGCAGGCATCATCAACTCGCCCGCCGACATCACCCTGCAGCGCTACGACGAGTTCTACGCACTCGACGAGGCCGCAGGCCAGACCGTCAAGACCCGCCTGTGGCCCTGGCTCGGCATGGACGAGGACGAGCAGCTGATGGAGGACACCGACCAGGACGGCCTGCCCGACGACTACGAGCTGACCGCTGGCCTGAACCCCGCCGACGCGGCCGACGGCTACCGCCTCACGCCCACCGGCTACTCCAACCTCGAGGTGTTTCTCAACGGCGTGGCCGACGGCCTGATAGACCTCACGCCCTATAAGCGGGCAAAGACCGTTGAGCGCCGAAACCTGTTTAACGCCGTGGTCAGCCCGGCCGCCGTGCCCGGCGTTTCTCCGTCGGGCACCACCACATTCCCGACCATCGCCGCCGCCGTTGCCGATGCCGAACAGAAGGCCACCAAGGATTCACCTTATTATATCTTTATCGAGGCCGGCACCTACAACGAGCACGTGGAAATCAACAAACCCTACATCCACCTGACCGGCCAGAGCCGCGACCGCGTCGTCATCGCCGACAACAAGACGAAGGACGACGACGGCAACATCGGCAAGACAGCCACCGTCTACGTCAACGCCAACGACGTGACCCTCGACAACCTGACCATCCGCAACACCTACGGGCAGGGCCGGCAGGCACTGGCACTCTACACGCTGGGCGACCGCGTCAGCGTCACCCAGTGCCGCATCGAGGGCTGGCAGGACACCTACCGCACGGGCCGCAACGGCCAGCGTCACCTCGTCAGCGAGTGCGTCATCAGCGGCACCACCGACTTCATCTACAACGCCGGCGACGTCTTCTTCGACCGCGACACCCTGCAGCTCACCAACACGACGAACGTCATCGTCGCCCCCACCCACATCAACCCCCAGTGGGGCTACGTCTTCCGCGACGCCGTCATCACCACCGTGCCCGGCGCATCTCCGTCGGGAGCCACCACCGACCTCGGCCGCCCTTGGGGCGACACGCCGATGGCCACGTTCATCGACACCCGTCTGGCCTCCGGCGTCAGCATCACCCCTGCCGGCTGGCGCGACATGGGCGGACTGCCCATCCAGATGGCCGAGTATAACACCCGCGACGCCGACGGCCAGCCCGTGGACCTGAGCCAGCGCAAGACGCAGTTTACCGCCGACGGCAAGACCGCCACGAGCAAGGCCGTGCTCACCGCGGCTGAAGCCGCCACCTACACCATCCAGAACGTGCTCAGCGGCTCCGACCAGTGGCAGGCCGACCGCCAGGGCCGCATCCTCGATGCGCCGGAGCTGACCGTCAGCGGGCCTACCCTCAGCTGGACCGACCCGACGGGGCAGGCCGCCTGCTTCCTGCTGACCGTCGACGGGCACTACTACCTGCTGACGGGCAATGCCATGACCTTCAGCGGCGGCTTGTCGCCCGTCGCCGTCAGCGTGCAGAGCATCTCCGAGCAGGGCGTGCTGGGGCGCACGGCAACGGCCGAAGGCATACGGCCCGCAGTCTCAGTCGGGACCGTCAGGAGCGACGGCGACGCCCCGGCCGTCTACAGCCTCGGCGGCATCCGCCTGTCGCGGCCGCGGTCAGGCATCAGCGTCAGCAGAGGAAAGAAGTTTGTGAATCGTTAAAACAGCTCCGCCATCTTGGCCAGCAGGTCGTTGCCGCGCAGGTTCGTGGCAACAATCCTGCCTTGCTGGTCGATGAGCACGTTGGCGGGGATTGAGCGGATGTTGTAAAGCTGGGCGCCGGCGCAGTTCCAGCCTTTGAGGTCGCTCATCTGCGGCCAGGGCATGTTGAGCGTCTCGATGGCTTTCACCCAGGCGGCGTGGTCGTTGTCTAACGAGACGCCGACCACCTCCAGGCCCTTGTCATGGTAGTCTTTGTAAGCCTTGACGACGGTGGGCATCTCGGCGCGGCAGGGGCCGCACCACGAGGCCCAGAAGTCGACGAGCGTGTACTTGTTCTTCGCGACGTAGTCGCTCACGCGGAGCGGGGTGCCGTAGGGGGATGGCAGCTCGATGTCGGTGTATTCGACGGCGGCGGCGGGGGCCGCGGCGGTCTGCTGCCCGTCGGCGGGTGCCTGGCGGGCGGAATTGCCGGAGCAGGCGGTGAGGGCTGCGGCAACGCCGCAGCACAGCAAACTGAGGGTTATGAGGTGTTTTGTCTTCATTGTCATCGTTGTCGTTCTTGCTCCGCAAGCGTCCCTTTGGGGCGTGCGTCCGTTTTTCGTTCTTGCACGCGAGCCGCGTGCACTCCGGCATTTACAGCAGGTCAAGGCACTGCTCGATGGGGATGCCCCGCTTCTTGTCGTCGAGGTCGCGGTTGCGGTCGATGAGGCTGCTGACCACGTCCATGGCGGTGCGTGTACACTGCTTGAGTGGTTCGCCCTTCATCAGGTGGCCAATGAGCACGGCCGAGAAGATGTCGCCCGTGCCGTGGATGAGGACGGGAATCTCGTCGTAGTCGAGCCTGAAGTACTCGCCGTCGCAGTGGTTGTAGCCGATGACGCAGCTCTGGCCCTCGACACAGGCACTTGTGACGAGTGCCGAGCGGCAGCCGATGTCGCGCAGGCGGCTGAGCATCTCGCGGGCCTCCTGCTGCTTCATGCCTTCGGGCAGGTAGGGCATCGAGGTGAGGTAGCAGGCCTCGGTATAGTTGGGGAACGTCAGGTCGGCCACGGCCACCATCTGCCGCATCAGCTCGACAGAGCGCTGCGTGATGCCGTTGTAGAGCCGCCCACCGTCGCCCATGATGGGGTCGACGAAGATGGTGGTGCCCTGGCGGGCCAGCTCCGTGCAGTACTTCGACACGAGCAGGGCCTGCTCCTCGCTGAACATCAGTCCGGTGCAGACGGCGTCGAAGGTGAATCCGAGCTCGCGCCAGACGGGCAGCACGCCGCGCATATACTCCGTCGTGTCGAGCACGTTGAAACGGCCGTAGTCGAGCGTGTTCGACACGAGCGACGTCGGCAGGTTGTACGTCGGGTGGCCGAGGTAGGTCAGTATGGGCATCATGGCCACCATGCCCACGTGGCTGTAGCCTACGACGTCGTTGATGAGCAGTATCTTCTTCATTGCGGGTGCAAAGTTACGCATTTTTTCGTAATCATGCAAACATTCGTCGGCTTTCGTTCACCTTTTGCCCGAAACCCGCCGCCTTTTCAGCAAAACCCGCCGCCTTTTGCGCAAAACCCGCCCCCTTTTGGAAATTCCATGCTGCGGAATACGTCATTCCTGCCTGCTTGCAAGGTGTAGGTTCAGGTGTAGGTTCAGGTGTCGGTTCGCCGTCGCCGACCGGCCTGCCAGCCTCGTTTTCGGCGTTTCCCTTTGCACCTTATCCCTATATATAGTTGTCAATAGCAGGTTTTATCCTACACTTCCTACACTTCCTACACCTAAAAAGTTTCAACAGGTGTAGGAAGTGTCGGTAGTGTAGGATGTATCCTGCTATTCGTAATTAGGTAGTTCTCTTGATGTGCCAGACCGGTAATTCTCTGTTATCCGTGCGCGCCGGGCGCCGACTTAGCGAAAATATTGGCCGAAGACAATGGGCAATTGGTAATTATTTTGTACCTTTGCACCGATGAACGCTATAGAGGCACTGACACGGCAGCGACAGCTGCTCCAGATGGAGTATGAGACGGAGAAAGAGGCTTACCGCCGCCAGACCGAGGAACGCGGACTGGCACGGCTGGTGAAGCGCGGCGATGCGTGGTGGCCGGTCAGCATCGGCCGCAGCTACTTCAACTCGCTGAACCAGCTCTGCGTCGAGGTGTTTCGCATGGCCGACCAGGACGTCGAGCACAACTTCGAGTACGGCCGGCCGGTGGTGTTCTTCACCAGAGAGGAGCAGCGGCATAAGTATTATAGCTTCACAGGCACCGTGAGCTATGCCGACGGCGACCGGATGGTGGTCAGCGTGCCCGACACGGCACCCCTCGCCGACCTGCAGGCGTCGCCGAGCATCGGCGTGCAGCTGTCGTTCGACGAGACGTCGTACCGCACGATGTTCGACGCCCTCGACCGCGTCATCAGCGCCAAGGGCCGGCTGGGCTACCTGCGCGACCTCTTCTACTCCCGCCAGGAGGCAGCGACGTTCACCTTCGCGCCGCTGCACTTCCCCTACCTGAACAAGACGCAGGAGGAGGCGGTGAACAAGGTGCTGAGGGCGAAGGACGTGGCCGTGGTTCACGGGCCGCCGGGCACGGGCAAGACGACGACCCTCGTCGAGGCCATCTACGAGACGCTGCGCCGCGAGCCGCAGGTGCTGGTCTGTGCGCAGTCGAACATGGCCGTCGACTGGATTTCGGAGAAGCTCGTCGACCGCGGCGTGCCCGTACTGAGAATAGGCAATCCGACGCGCGTCGACGACAAGATGCTCAGCTTCACCTACGAGCGCCGCTTCGAGAGCCACCCCGACTACGAGCTGCTGTGGGCCATCCGGAAGGCCATCCGCGACCTGCGTGCCCACCGCAAGCGGGGCGACGAGAAGTACCACCAGAAGATGGAGCGGCTGAAGGACCGCGCCACGGAATTAGAGATACGCATCAACGCACAGCTCTTCGGCGAGGCCCGCGTCGTCGCCTCGACGCTGGTAGGCTCCGCCCACCGGCTGCTCGACGGCCATAAGTTCGGCACCGTCTTCATCGACGAGGCGGCGCAGGCCTTGGAGGCCGCCTCGTGGATACCCATCCGCCGCTGCACGCGCGTCGTCCTGGCCGGCGACCACTGCCAGCTGCCGCCGACGGTGAAGAGCATCGACGCCCTGAAGGCCGGACTGGGCACGACGCTGATGGAGCGCATCGTCGGGCAGAAGCCCGAGGTGGTAACGCTGCTGCGTATGCAGTACCGCATGAACGAGGAGATTATGCGCTTCAGCAGCGACTGGTTCTACGGCGGACAGGTGGAGTCGGCGCCCGAGGTGAAGTACCGCTCGATACTCGACCTCGACGTGCCGATGGAGTGGGTGGAAGCCTCGCATGACCCCACGGAAGAAGGTGAAAAAGGCTTCGAGGAGTTCGTCGGCGAGTCGTTTGGGCGCATCAACAAGGTCGAGGCCGAACTGACGCTGCTGACCCTGCAGCAGTACTTCGAGCGCATCGGCAAGACGCGCATCCTGAACGAGCGGCTCGACGTGGGCATCATCTCGCCCTACCGCGCACAGGTGCAGTATCTCAGGTCGCAGCTGAAGAAGAGGGAGTGGTTCAAGCCCTTCCGCCAACTCATCACGGTGAACACCGTCGACGGCTTCCAGGGGCAGGAGCGCGACATCGTCGTCATCTCGCTCGTCCGCTCGAACGACGAGGGGCAGATCGGATTCCTGCGCGACCTGCGCCGCATGAACGTGGCCATCACGCGAGCCCGCATGAAGCTCATCATCCTCGGCGACACGGCAACGATGACCCGCCACCCCTTCTACCGCCGCCTCTACGAATACATTGAGGCCCTGAAGCAGGGATGAAAGACAAAAAATCGCGAAACGATGACTGATATTAAGAATTATTTAGTAACTTTGCACCCCAAAGAAGAAGACAATGCTTGAAATACACAAGGTTACTACTAAGCGGGAACTGAAGCAGTTCATACAGTTCTATTACGACCTATACCGCGATTGCGAACAGGCCGTGCCCTATCTGTTCGTCGACGAGATGGCCACTCTGCGCAACGACAAGAACCCGTCGTTCGAGTGCTGCGATGCCGACTACTTCCTGGCCTACAAGGACGGTCGCGCCGTAGGCCGCGTGGCTGCCATCATCAACCGCAGGGCCAACGAGCGGTGGAAGGTCGACCAGGTGCGCTTCGGATGGCTCGACTTCATCGACGACACGGAGGTGAGCTCGGCCCTGCTGCAGACCGTCGAGCAGTGGGGGCGCGAGCGCGGCATGACCGAGATGGCCGGCCCGCTGGGCTTCATCGATACCGACCGCGAGGGAATGCTCGTCGAGGGCTTCGGCGAGCTGTCGACCATGTACGTCAACTATAACTATCCCTACTACGCACGGCACATCGAGGCGTATGGCGGATTCAAGAAGGACAACGACTACGTGGAGTACAAGGTAAGAGTGCCCCAGGACGATAACTACAAGTTCCGCCGCGTGGCCGAGATGGTGAAGCAGCGCTACGGGCTGAGAGTCCATAAGTTCACGCGGCGCGAACTGGTCAAGGAAGGCTACGGCCGCGAGGTGTTCCACCTGCTGAATGCCACCTACAAGGACCTCTACGGCTTCAGCCAGCTGTCGGCACAGCAGGTAGACAAGCTCGTGAACGACTACATCAAGATTGCCGACCTGAACCTCGTGACGGCTGTCATGGACGGCGACCGCATGATAGGCTTCGGCATCACCTTCCCCTCGTTCAGCCGCGCCCTGCAGCATACCCGCGACGGACGGCTGATGCCCTTCGGCTGGTGGCACTTGCTGCGCACGCTGAAGTGGCACAACACCGACACCGTCGACCTGCTCCTGATAGGCGTGCTGCCGGAATACCGCTCCAAGGGTGCCAACGCACTGATCTTCGATGACCTCATCCAGCAGTTCCGGCGCTACGGCTTCCGTTGGGCCGACGCCATGCCGCAGATGGAGAGCAACGAGGCCGTGCGGGCGCAATGGCAATACTTAGATAGCGAGATACACCGCCGACACCGCTGTTTCCGCAAGCTGCTCTGACGCTATGTGGCGCAAGAATCGCTTCTTCCAGTCGGCTCCCCTGGCCTTGCCGGGGGTGCTGTTCGTTGTGGGCATCGTCTTGGCCGACCGCATGGGCACTGTCGGCCTGTGGTGGCTGCTGTTGGGCGTGGCCTTGGCGGGTGTCGGCTTCTGCCGGCGCTGGCCGATGCTCCAGTCGGTGGCCCTGCTGCTGGCCGTGGCGTCGCTCGGCGGCGTCCGCTCGTCGTCGGTGCGCCGGTCGCACGACCGGGTGGCCTGGCCCGACGGCAATGTCAGCTACGAGGCCGTCGTCGTGTCGGAGGTGACGGAGAGGCCGAAGACGATGGCCGCCGACGTCGTCGTCGCACAAGACGGGAGTAAGCTGAAGTGCTACGTGGCCAAGGACGACCGCAGCCGCCGGCTGAGAATCGGCGACCGCCTGCGGCTGTCCTCGCGCATAGAGCGGAACGGCGACTGGCGGCGCGGCTCGTTCGACTACCGCCGCTATCAGGAGGTCCACGGATTTGCCGGGCGTACCTACGTCAGGGCGGCCGACTGGCAGTGGCTGGCCCCGTCGGCCGAGGGACTGACATGGGTGCAGCGGCTCAGGCTGGCATTCCTCAACTACCGCCACACGCTGCTGGAGCGCTACAGGCTGATGGGGGCGGGCGACGAGGAGTATGCCGTCGTGGCGGCGATGACGCTGGGCGACAAGTCGGCCATGAGCAGCGAGCTGCGCGAGGTCTATGCCGTCAGCGGCGCCTCCCACGTGCTGGCACTCAGCGGCCTGCATCTGGGCATCATCTACATGGTGCTGTCGCTGCTGGTCGTCAACAGGCGCTTCCGCCTGCTGTCGCAGATGCTTGCCGTCACGGCGATCTGGGCCTTCGCCCTCTTGGTGGGACTGCCGGCCAGCGTGGTGCGTGCCGCACTGATGGTCAGCGCCTACGCCCTGCTCTCGACGATTGGCCGCCGCCGGATGTCGGTCAATGCGCTGGCGCTGGCTGCCATCACCATTCTCATGGTCAGTCCCGACAGCCTCTTCGACGTCGGATTCCAGATGTCGTTCCTCGCCATGCTGGCCATCCTGACGGTGCAGCCCCTGTCCGAGCGCGTGGTGAGGCCCGAGTGGCTGTTCGACCGCCCCGTGCTGCGCTGGCTCTGGGGACTGACGACGGTCTCCGTGGCGGCGCAGGTGGGCGTGGCGCCGCTCGTCGCCTATTACTTCGGACGCTTCTCCACATACTTCCTGCTGACCAACCTGATTGTCATCCCGGCGGCCGCGCTCATTCTATGTATCGCCCCGGTGGCACTGCTGCTGCCCGTTGCAGGCACGGTGCTGTTCAGGGTGGTGGGCTGGCTCAACGCCGTCCTCTCGTTCATCGCCGGACACCTGCCCTATGCCAGCATTGAGGGACTGCATCCCTCGGCATTGCAGACGGCGCTGGTCTACGTCATTATTGCTTCCACCTATTTAATAATAAAGAGATATGATAAGTCTGCCTGATCTTCTGCTACTCTCCGTGGCATTGGCCATGGACTGCTTTACGGTAAGCACGATGAGCGGCGTCATCCTGCGCCGACCCGCCGGTGGTGCCATCCTGCGGATGGCTGTGCTCTTTGGGCTGTTTCAGGCCCTTATGCCCCTCATCGGATGGCTCGGCACGGCTCATTTCAGCCACTATTTAGAGGCCGTCGACCATTGGATTGCCTTCGGCCTGCTGGCGTTCATCGGCGGCAAGATGATATGGGAGGCGTGCTGTGGCGACGAGGAACACCAGACGTTCAACCCCCTGTCGTTGCGTACACAGGTGCTCCTGGCCGTGGCGACGAGCATCGACGCCCTGGCCGTAGGCATCTCGATGGCCTGTCTGGGCTATGACCGCATCGGCCAGCTGACGGTGCCGCTGCTGCTGATAGGGGCTGTCTCGATGCTGTTCAGTCTGGTGGGCTACCGGCTGGGCGTCCGCTTCGGCCGTGCCATCGCCCAGCGGCTCAAGCCGGGCCTGTTAGGCGGGCTGGTCCTGCTGTTTATTGGCATAAAAGTGCTGATTACCCATCTTTTCAGTTAAAAAATATTCAGAGACCGACGCTATTCCTTTTTTTTTCGTACCTTTGCCAACGTTTTAACGATTAAACGAAACTAATATGAAAAAAGTAAATGTAAAGGTTGCCGCCTACATGATGGCAGGCACCATGCTGTGCAGTTCATGCTTTGTCGGATCCTTCGGCTTGTTCAACGGCTATGCCAAGTGGCAGACCAACATGACAAACAACAAGTTTGTAAATGCTATCGTGGCATTCGTCATCGGCCCGATTGTAGGTACAGTTTCTCTGGTTGTCGACTCGCTCTTGCTTAACACCATTGAGTTCTGGAGCGGTACGAACCCCATGCAGGCCAACATCGGCAAGACGCAGCAGGTGATGGGAAGCGACGGGCGCTACTATGCCGTGACGACCACCAAGGACGGCTACGAAGTGAAGGCACCTAACGGCGAGATGAGCTACTTCACGTATGACAAGAAGAAGGATGCCTGGTCGCTGACTCAGAATGGGCAGACCCGCGAGCTGTTCCGCTTCAACCAGGACGGAACGATCACCACTGTATTGCCTGACGGTGAGCAGCTGACCGTTACGCCCAACGAGGATGGACTCTTCCAGGTGCGCATGGCCGTGGGCGAAGGCCGCTTCTTCGCTATGCGCTGAACAGCAACAGCAATACGCCTCGCACGTGCTCAGGGTACTGGGTCGTAGCCTGAGCCGCCCCAAGGATGGCAGCGCAGGATGCGACGTATGGCGAGGTAAAGACCCTTCACGGGACCGTGCTTCAGAATTGCCTGACGGGCATATTCTGAGCACGTCGGCGTGAAGCGGCAAGAGGGCGGGGTATAGGGACTGATGCAAGTCTGGTAGAAACGGATGGGCAGCACCAGCAACCACGACAGGAGGCGCGCTATCTGTTTCATACTGCCTCTGCAATGCGGCCGACGAGTCTCTCTATTTGTCGGGCAACTGTAACCGAGGTTGCCTGTCGGTCGGAAATCCAGATAAAGGCTATCAGCAGTGTCTCGTCGGCAGAAATGGCGTCGAAAAGGGGCTGCTTGGCGTGGCGGTAGGCTTCACGCACCTGACGCTTGATGCGGTTGCGGTCGACGGCGTGCTTGAAGCGCTTCTTCGAAACACTGATGAGTATCTGTACGGGAACGTCGGTCTGACTGCGCGGCATCTTCCTGAAGACGGCTCGCAGCGGAAATGCTGCCATGGCCGTGCTGCCGCTGCCGAAGAGCGTCTCTATCAGCCGGGTGCTGACAATGTGCTCGCGTTTCTTAAACTGGGCGTTCAATATCGGTGGCGTTCTGGCATTCAGTCGTCGAGCATAACAAGATAGTGCTGCAAGGCACCGGTCATAGAGGGGTACTTCTCGTTAGGAGCTTCAATGTCAAGGCGGAGACCGGCTTCCTTGGCGGCCTTGGCCGTAGAAGGACCGAAGGTGGCAATGGCGATGTTGCCCTGCTCGAAGTTGGGGAAGTTCTTGGCCAGGGCCTCGATGCCCGACGGGCTGAAGAAAATCAGCATGTCGTAGTCGAAGTTCTCAACCTCCTCGGGAGTGAAGTCGTTGCTGACGGTCTTGTACATGACAACCTCTTTGTGGTTCAGCTTCTTGGAATCGAGGAGCAGGGTAAGCGAGTCGTTGTGGACGTCGCTCATGGGAACGAGGTACTTCTCGGTCTTATGCTTAATCATGGTTGGCAGCAGGTCGTCAATGCGGCCGGTGGTGCCGAAGAAGACCTTGCGCTTTCTGTACTGCACATACTTCTGAATATATAGGGCGATGGTCTCCGTGACACAGAAGTACTTCATGTCTTCAGGGATGCTGACGCGCAACTCCTTGGCCAGGGTAAAGAAATGATCAATAGCATGGCGCGATGTGAAAACAATGGCAGTATAGTCAAGAATGCTGACTTTCTGCGTACGAAATTCCTTGGCAGACATCCCTTCCACCTTAATAAACGGGCGGAAAATCAATTCAACGTCGAACTTGCTGGCGATGTCGTAGTAAGGCGACTTCTCACTTGCGGGTTTTGGCTGTGAAACCAGAATCTTCTTAATCATTTCGCTTTGTGTCCTAAAAATTTACTTTTAATTGGTCGGTAATCAGCACCAAAATGCCGGCGACCGACAATAGAGGTATGATTTCGAGGGCACAAAGGTACAAAATTATTTGCAGAAAATCACTAATTTGCCGGAAAAAGATAACACGGCACTTGTAAATTGTCAATATTTTGGTTAGAATTAGTACGAAAATGAAATAATATACGACATTCTGCATCGGAAGGTTGAAATACACTTGCAGAATGACAGCAGGGAAAAGAGCGATGCCTTCGAGGGCGGTTATGAACGTCAGCGTCCACGTCCATTGTTTACTTTTTTTACTTCTGAAGAAGATGAGGTTCACCACTTTGTAGATGATGATCTTGAAGATGAAGTAGGCAATGAACACGCCGAAGAAGATGCCTATCATTTCATAGGGAGCATCGAGCACGAAGGTGTCGGCTACGTAGTGGGTGATATAAAAATAATAGGTGATGGCCAGCAGCAGGCAGGTTTGTATGCTGAGGAAGATGTGGAAAGGGAATCGCTCGCTTGAATCGCTTGACGATGTCTTGTCGCTCCGGGGGATGTAGAAAAAGTCCTTGATCTGGTGGAGTATGGCCTGGCGCGAGTAGGCAAAGGCTGTGACGGCCAGCACAAAGCAGAAGAGGAGCATGCACGTAATGGCATCGTCGCCGCGCACGGTGTAGGGCACGGGGTCGCCGGCGATGCCCGGGCGACCGCCGGTCAGCTCAGGGTGGAGCAGCGAGTCGTTGGCGAAGAACGACTCGCGGTAGTATTGGGGCAGACTGACGTCCTTCAGCGAGCGTCCTGCGTCGTGGCCGGGCAGATGGAGGGTATCCGGGCGGTCGCTGTAGTGTACCTTGCCAGGCTTGAACCATGCCTGGATAGCAAAGTCCTGCTGGGCAGGCGTGGCGTCCTTGGGCAGCATCCGCAGCACCTGGTAGGGCGTCTGCGAACGTGCCGTTTTCTGTACGACGGTGTCGGCAGTACCCGCCGACACCGTGTGTTCGCTTACTATGGAGTCTTGCTGCAGAACCATTTACAGGCCAAACTCCCGTTTGATGTCATCTACGCGGTCAAGCTTCTCCCAGGTAAAGAGTTCTACGTCAACCTCAAGGGTTTCGTGATAGTGGCTGGTGAACTTCTTCCTGACGGTCTCGTTCTTGCGGCCCATGTGGCCGTAAGTGGCGGTTTCCTGAAACATCGGCTGGCGCAGCTTCAGGGTGCGCTCAATGGCATTGGGGCGCAGGTCGAACAGTTGCTCTATCTTCTTGGCAATCTCGCCGTCGGTCATCTGTACCCGCGAGCGTCCGTAGGTGTTGACGTAGATGTTCATGGGCTTGGCCACGCCGATGGCATAGCTGATCTGCACCAAGATTTCGTCGCTGATGCCGGCGGCTACCATGTTCTTGGCAATGTGGCGCGCTGCATAGGCTGCGGAGCGGTCTACCTTCGAGGAGTCCTTGCCTGAGAAGGCTCCGCCGCCGTGGGCACCCTTGCCGCCGTAGGTGTCGACGATAATCTTGCGGCCGGTCAAGCCTGTGTCGCCGTGGGGGCCGCCGATGACGAACTTGCCCGTCGGGTTGACGTAGTACTTGATGTCGGGGCCGAAGAGGTCGAGCACCTTCTGCGAGTGTATCTCCTGCTTCACCCTCGGTATGAGGATGTTGATGACGTCGTCCTTGATGCGGGCGAGCATCGCCTCGTCCTCGTCAAACTCATCGTGCTGGGTAGAGACGACAATGGTGTCGATACGCTCGGGGATGCCTTCGTCCGAGTACTGCACCGTCACCTGGCTCTTGGCATCGGGGCGCAGGTAGGTCATCTCCTTGCCCTCCTTGCGGATGTCGGCCAGCGTGCGCATGATGAGGTGTGCCAGGTCGAGCGTGACGGGCATGTAGTTCTCCGTCTCGTTGGTGGCGTAGCCGAACATCATGCCTTGGTCGCCGGCTCCCTGCTCCTTTTCTTCCTCGCGGTCGACGCCCCGGTTGATGTCCTGGCTCTGCTCATGGATGGCACTGAGTATGCCGCATGAGTTACCGTCGAACTGATACTCGGCTTTCGTATAGCCTATCTTGTTAATGGTATTGCGGGCAATGGTCTGCAGGTCGATGTAGACATCGCTGCTCACTTCGCCCATGAGCACCACCTGCCCCGTCGTGACGAATGACTCGCAGGCCACGCGGGCCTTCGGGTCGTAAGCCAGAAACTGGTCGAGGATGGCGTCACTGATCTGGTCGGCCACCTTGTCGGGATGGCCCTCACTGACTGATTCTGATGAAAATAAGTAACTCATTTGTTCAGGATTTACGGATTGTTGATAGATGCTTTTACTCGGCAGGCAGCATGACGACCTCGGCCTCGTTGCCCGACTTCAGCACTTCGGCGACGAAAGCTGAGACGGCTGCGGGGGTCATGGCCTGCACGGTCTTCTCGTAGTCGGTGTGGATGTCGAGCTTCCACTTGCGCCAGTTGTTGATGCAGCCGCTCCAGTAGCCGTTTTGCTTCAGCTGGTCGGCGTGGTTCTTGAGCAGGTACTCCTTTACCTTCGTCACCATGTCGGCATCGCAATGGCCGGCGGCCATGTCCATGACGGCACGGCGCATGATGCCAAGGGCAACGTCGGCCTTTTCAGGCTTCATGGGGCAGACGGCGATGATGGAGGTCTCGTCGCCGAAGTCGTCGCGGTTGACACCGGCCTGTGCCTGTACGGTGTAGGCGGCGCTGGCCTCCTCGCGGATTTCTTTCAGATAGACCATCTGGAGCACCTGTCCGGCCACCTGTGCGCGGATGATGTTCTCCAGCGTGTAGGGCACCTTCTTGGAATACCAGTGCATGACGGCCATGGCCTTCGGCGTTTCAGACTTGTGCTTGAAGTTGTTCACCACCTTGCCCGTGTAGTCAGTCGATACGTCCTTGCCCTTCACGATGTTCTTCTGTGCGGGCAGTGAGCCGATGTACTGCTCAACGAGCGGGCGAATCTTGGCCTCGTCGTAGTTGCCGATGATGGTGAAGGTGAAGGCGGCGGCGTTCTGGGTGCGCTCCTTGGCCATCTGCAGGATGCGGTCGTAGCTGACGTCCTTCAGGTCTTCGGCGATTAAGTTCTTGAAGCGTGGGTTGTGCTTGGTGAGCGTCAGGCTGAGCGAGTCGCTGAACACGGCCTCGGGCTGCAGCAGGCGGTTCTTGAGCTGCAGTTCGGTAGTCTTCATCATCTGGTCGAACGACTGCTCGTCCTTCTTGATGTTGCTGGTCATGTAGAGGTAGACGAGCTGCATCATCGTCTCAACGTCGGTAGGTGTCGACGAGCCGTTGACGTTGGTGCGCTGGGTGCTCATCGAGAGCGTAGCACCGGCAATCTTTCCGGCAAGAGCCTTGGTCAGTTCGGTGTGCGAGAAGGCTCCCAGGCCGCTGGCCTCGACGGCATCGTCGAAGAGGGCGATGTTGGCGCGTTCTTTGACGTCGTAGAGTGCCGAGCCGCCCCAGCCCTCGCCTGTCAGCAGCACCTGATCCTTCTTCAGGTCGGTCTGCTTCAGGATAACCTTCACGCCGTTCTGCAGCGTCAGTTCTGTGTAGCCGAAGAGCTCGTTCTTCACCTCTTTTGTAATCTTGCCCGGCTTGGGCAGGGTGGTCATCAGGGGTTCGTCCTTCACGTTGTCAACCCAGGCGGTGAGCTGCTCAGTGCGGGCATCGCGGACGGCACCGAGGAGGTCGGCTTCGGTGGGGTAGGTGGCTCCGTCCTTCTCCTGGTTGAAGTTCAGCACCACGAGGTTCGAGTCGCTCTTGGGCATGAGCTGTGCCATTACGGCGTTGATGGCATCAATGGGAATGGCAGGCACCAGCTGTTTCATCAGCTGGTAGTAGTCGTCGATCGAGGGAATCGGCTCGTTGTTGAGGAAGTGCTGCACGTATTCGTTGACGAACTGCGAGTTGTAGCGTTTGTCCTTGTTCGAGTACTGCTTGTCGAGCACACTCAGCGTGTTGGCCTTCGAGCGGCCGTATTCCGTCTGGGTGAAGCCGAACTCGGCGGCGCGGCGGGCTTCGGCGACGACGGTCTTCACGGCTTCGTTCATCTTGCCCTCCTTGGGGACGATGCCCAGGTCGAAGGCGTCCTTGGGCTTCGACAGCAGGTAAGTGCCGTCGCTGGCCGATGCCTGCAGGAAGGGGCAGTCGGGCTTCTCGGCCAGTTCGCTGAGTCGGCTGTTCAGCATACCGACGGCGACGTTCTTCATGTAGTTGGCCACGAGATATTCCAGCGAGCCCTTCACCGAGTCGGGGATGGCTTCGTGCTTGAACATCACCTCGGCCATGTCGATGCGCTGCTCCTTGTCCTTGTCGATGATAACGATGGGCTCGGCGTTGTCGGGCACGTCCATCTGCTCCAGCTTGGCGGCATCGGGGCCGGGCTTGGCAATCTGCGAGAACATCGTCTTGATCTTCTGCTCCACCTTGTCGACGTCGACGTCGCCTACCACGATGATGCCCTGATTGTCGGGGCGGTACCACTTCTCATAGTATTGCTGCAGGAAGGGGCGCTCGAAGTTGTCGATGATCTCCATCAGGCCGATAGGCATACGGTGGCCGTACTTCGAGCCGGGGTAGAGCTTCGGCAGGTCGCGCTCCAGCATACGCATCTGGGCCGACGTGCGGAGTCGCCACTCTTCGTGTATGACGCCGCGCTCCTTTTCTATCTCCTCCTGTTCCAGGAGCAGCCCGTCGGCCCAGTCCCAGAGAATCATGAGGCACGAATCGACGATGCCTTCGCGCGTCGTAGGTACATTACTTATATTATAAACCGTCTGGTCAATCGAGGTGTAGGCGTTCAGGTCGGTGCCGAACTTCACGCCGATGCTCTCGCACCAGCGCAGCAGCTCGTTACCCTTGAAGTGCTTCGAGCCGTTAAAGGCCATGTGCTCGAGGAAGTGAGCCAGGCCGCGCTGCGTGTCGTCCTCCTGTATGGAGCCCACCTTCTGTGCGATGTAGAACTCAGCGCGCTGCTCGGGCCAGTTGTTGTGGCGGATGTAGTAGGTCAGTCCGTTGTCGAGTCTGCCGATGCGCACTTCAGGGTCAACGGGAATCGGTGGCATCTGCATCTGTTGCTGTTGTGCAGCTACTGTTGTGAAGCTGGCCACGGCCAGCATGAGTGTTGCAAAGAATTTTCTTGCTTTCATGATTGTTATTTTAATGATTTGGGTGCAAAATTACTGCTTTTTTATGGATTTGACGCAGAATTTGCGGAAAAACTACGCCGATAGCATACTATTTTGTTTTATGTCGGGCAAAACATTTTGTCAGCTCAATTATTTGTTGTACCTTTGCACCCGCAATTCAAGGGGTGCCTGCTGTTGCGGGCTGAGATGATACCCTCTACACCTGATCCGGATAATGCCGGCGAAGGGATGGATCGTAGTTTTATCAACACTATTCCCCCTTTATGATAATTAAAGGTAAGAAGTATGAAGAGAACAGTTTTGGCTGCCGCACTGGTGAGTGTCATGGCGGCAAGTGCACAGAACAAGGCAGCACTCTATGACTCCACGCAGGTGGAACAGCTGTCGGAAGTCGTGGTGCGTGGCGTGCGTGCCCAGAAGAATGCGCCGTATGCCGTCAGTAACATCAAGAAGCCGCAGCTGAGCGAGCATTCGAAGACGGGGCGCGAGCTGCCCTTCCTCTTTGCGCAGACTCCCGGTGTCCTGGCCTGGAGCGAGAACGGACTGGGCACGGGGACGACCTATATGCGCATCCGCGGCGCTGCCGACTCACGCATCAACGTGACGCTCGACGGCGTGCCTCTTAACTCACCCGAGGACCAGTGCGTCTTCTGGGCAAACATGAACTCGTATGGCTCGCTGCTCGGCTCGGTGCAGATTCAGCGCGGCGTGGGCACGTCGACCAATGGCGACGGTGCCTTCGGCGGAACAGTGGCCCTGCAGACGGCCACGCCCCTGCAGACACCGAGCCTTGAGGTCAGCGGTAGCTACGGTTCCTATAACACGTGGAATGCCGGCCTGAACTTCTCGACCGGTCTGCTATGGAACCACCTCATCTTCGACGGTGCGTACCACGAGACCAACACCGACGGCTTTATCCACGGCACTGCCGGGCGTTCTGGCTCTTACTACGGCGGGCTAAGCTGGCTGGGCGACAACATTATTGTCGCATACAAGAACATCGGCAACTTCGAGAAGACCGGCCAGGCTTGGAACGGCGTGACGGCCGGCGACAACGACATGAGCCTAATGGATGGCACATACGGCATTCAGTCCGGCATCAGGACCTACAAGGATATGTACGAGCGCGGTCTGGGCCGCTACAACTCGCTCTACGAGGCCCTGCGCTACGGCGACGACGGCAGTTTCGCCCGCGACGCTGACGGCAACTACCTGTACGACCGCTATACGATGAGCGACGGCGGCTACTGGGCAAAGACCACCGACAACTTCTGGCAGAACCACAGCCTGCTGTCGCTGAGCTGGAAGTCAGGCCGGCACTGGACGGGAACGGCCACGGCCCACTACACCTACGGCTACGGCTACTACCGCGAGTTCCGGCCCAACAACAAACTGTCGAAGTTCGGGCTTGTGATGGCCGACGACGAGGGGAAAAACATCAAGCGTACCGACTTCGTTCGCAAGAAGGGTCTGTCACAGAACACCTACGGATTCCTGGGCAACCTGAACTACCGCGACGACCGCTGGGACGTCATCGGGGGTATGTCCTTACAGGAGTTCGAGGGCAACCACTTCGGCTATGTCACCTACGCCGCCAACCCCGTGGTGGCCCGTTTCATCGGCATGTACGACAATCAGTACAAGTACTACGACAGCGATGCCCGCAAGCTCGACGGCAACGTCTTCCTGAAGGCCGCCTATCACCTGAGCGAGCAGTGGGACGTCTTTGCCGACGTGCAGTACCGCCATGTCAGCTACGCGACCAACGGCATCAACGACAAGTTCTACGACGACAACTCGGGCTATTATAATCAGCGTCTCGACATCGACAAGAAGTACGACTTCCTGAACCCGAAGGCCGGCTTCTCGTGGAGCCTCGGCGGCCACCGCGCCTATGGCTCCGTAGCCATGAGCCACCGCGAGCCCGAGCGCAACAACTTCACCGACAACGGCTCCTATCCCGCCCCCAAGGCCGAGCAGCTGATAGACTACGAGGTGGGCTACACCTATACGGGCGACCTCTTTCGCGCAGGCGCGAACCTTTATTATATGGACTACAACGACCAGTTCGTACAGACCGGCGAGCTGAGCGACATCGGCGAGAGCTTGACCACGAACATCAAGGACTCCTACCGCATGGGCATCGAGCTGCAGGCGGGCATCGACCCCACTTCCTGGCTCACCATCGAGGGCAACGCCGCCCTGAGCAAGAACAAGATCAAGGACTTCGACGAGGTGGTCGAGGACTGGGACAACGGCTCGCAGACCATCCACTACGACAACTCCACGCTGTCTTTCTCGCCGTCGACCATTCTCAACGGCTTTGTCAACCTGCACTACCGCGGGGCACAGCTGACGTGGCACACCAACTTCGTCTCGCGACAGTATTTGGACAACACCGAGAACGCCGACCGCTCGCTGCCCTGCTACTCGGTGTCGGATGCCTCGCTGAGCTACACCCTGAAACCCAGGAAGGTGCTGAGGGAGGCCATCTTCGGACTGAACTTCAACAACATCTTCAACCGCCGCTACGCTGCCAGCGGCTGGGTCTACTCTGCCATCTGCGACAGCTACGGCCATCCCGCCGACAACCGCTACTACCAGATTGGCTTCATCCCCATGGCGGGCTTCACCATGATGGGCAACGTGACGCTGAAGTTCTAAGCATCAGCCTTACACCGACCGTTACTAACTGATATGACTGAGTTCTTACTTGCCCATTGGCTCGACATCACGACCACCGTCCTCGGGCTGGCCTACATTCTCTTAGAGTACAGGGCCAGCCTGTGGATGTGGGCCGTGGGCTTCCTGATGCAGTCGCTCGGCATCGTGCTCTACTACCAGAAGGGACTCTATGCCGACTGCGCCATGGAGTTCTACTATCTCGCGATGACCGTCTATGGCTGGTGGCGCTGGGTCCACGGCGGCACAGCCCGCCAGGAGCTGCCCGTCAGCCGTTTCCCTAAAAGGCTCGTGGCCCCCTGGCTGCTGACTGTCGCCGCCGTCTGGGCCGTCATCTACTGGCTGCTCGTCACGTTCACCAACTCCAACGTGCCCTTGGCCGACAGCTTTACCACAGCCCTGAGCATCGTCGGCATCTGGGCGCTGGCGCATAAGTACCTGGAGCAGTGGTTCATCTGGATTACCGTCGACGTGGTCACGTCGGCCCTCTACTTCTACAAGGACATCCCTTTCAAGGCCTCGCTTTATGCTCTTTACGTGATAATTGCAATTTTTGGCTTTCTGAAGTGGCGGAAAATGATAAATAATTCGTAACTTTGCACCCACTAAGCCAAACAGTAACCGTATGAGAAAAGTAATTGGAATAGGCGAGACCGTGCTCGACATCATCTTCCGCGACGAGCAGCCCATACAGGCCGTGCCCGGCGGCTCGGCCTTCAACGCTGTCATCTCGCTGGGGCGCGCCGGTGTCAGCACCGTGTTCATCAGCGAGGCGGGCAACGACCGCGTGGGTCAGCGGGTCATCAGCTATCTCGAGGAGAATGGCGTCGATGCCTCCAACGTCTGCGTCTTCCCCGACTCGAAGTCGCCCATCTCGCTGGCCTTCCTCGACGACCAGAACAATGCCGACTACATCTTCTACAAGGACCACCCGCACGACCGGCTCGACTTCTCCTACCCGGAAATCAGCGAGAACGACGTCGTGCTCTACGGCTCCTTCTTCGCCATCAACCCCGTGGTGCGCCCGCAGGTGCAGGGATTTCTGGAGTATGCCCGCCAGCGCGGCGCCATCCTCTACTACGACGTCAACTACCGCTCCTCTCACCGCAACGACCTGATGAAGGTGACATCCAATCTGCTTGAGAACTTCGAGCTGGCCGACATCGTGCGCGGTTCCGACGAGGACTTCCAGGTGATGTACAACAAGAACGATGCCGACAGCGTCTACCGTTCCGAGATTTCGTTCTACACCAAGAAGTTCATCTACACCCGCGGCGCCCAGCCCGTCGAGGTGAGGGCCGAGCAGGGTTTCGCCAAGCAGTACCCCGTGCCGCCCACCGCGACCGTCAGCACCATCGGTGCCGGCGACAACTTCAACGCCGGGTTCGTCTACGGGCTCATCCGCTACGGCATCACCCGCGACGACATCGAGCGCGGGCTCACCGAGCAGCAGTGGGATCAGGTCATGGCCTGCGCACAGGCCTTCTCGGCCAACTGCTGCCAGACGCTGAACAACAGCGTCGATCCCGACTTCGCCGCCCGGATGCGCCTCCCCCAATAAGCCATTACCCCCCATCACCCCCATCCAGCCCATATTGCCCATCAAAACCCCATCAACAATATGAAAGAAATCACTAACAAGATCTACTACGTCGGCGTCAACGACCGCAACAAGACGCTCTTCGAGGGCCTCTGGCCCCTCCCCAACGGCGTGAGCTATAACGCCTACCTCATCGACGACGAGAAGGTCTGCCTCGTCGACACCGTCGAGGCCGACTTCTTCATGCCCTTCCTCGAGAACATCCGCGAGGTCATCGGCGACCGCCCCATCGACTACGTCGTGGTCAACCACATGGAGCCCGACCACAGCGGCTCGCTGGCCCTGCTCCGCCAGTTCTATCCCAACATCGAGATCATCGGCAACAAGAAGACCTTCGACATGATGGCCGGCTTCTACCGCCTCACCACCGGCCTCCACGAGGTGAAGAACGGCGACACCCTCTCGCTCGGCGCCCACCAGCTGCAGTTCGTCCTCACCCCGATGGTCCACTGGCCCGAGACGATGATGACCCTCGCCACCGTTCCGTCTGTTGCTGTATTACAGCAACAAACAGTACTCTTCAGCGGCGACGCCTTCGGCTGCTTCGGCGCCCTCAACGGCGCCTACGTCGACGAGCAGATGAACTGCGACACGTTCTGGCTCGAGATGACGCGCTACTACTCCAACATCGTCGGCAAGTACGGCACGCCCGTGCAGATGGCCCTCAAGAAGCTCGCCGGCGTCAAGGTCGACTACATCTGCGCCACGCACGGCCCCGTCTGGCACGAATATGTTGAGAAGGTTATCGGCATCTACGACCGCCTCTCGCGCTATGAGGCCGAGCCGGGCCTCGTCATCTGCTACGGCACGATGTACGGCAACACCGAGCGCGCCGCCGAGGTCATTGCCCGCAGCGCCGCCCAGGCCGGACTGAAGAACATCGTGATGTACAACGTATCTCAGACCCACCACTCCTACATCATCCGCGACCTCTTCCGCTACCGCGGACTCATCGTCGGCGCACCCACCTACAACACCGGCCTCTACCACGAGATGAACGTCCTGCTCGACGAGCTGTCGCAGAAGGACATCAAGGGTCGCCTCTTCGGCTGGTTCGGCTCCTACAGCTGGGCCTCGAAGGCCGTCGGCGAGATTTCCCGGTGGAACGACGAAAGGCTGAAGTACGAGCCCGTCGGCGAGCCGGTCGAAATCAAGCAGGCCCTCAATGCCGAGACCCTCGCCAAGTGCGAAGCCCTCGGCCGCGCCATGGCCGAACGGTTGCTGGCCGATTAGGTTTTATCCAGCTATTCACAACAGGTGCTGCAGCTCGGCGATTGACGTGGCCACGCGGATGTGCTGCCGCCACTCGCCGCGCACCATGCCGCGCTGCCCGAGGTCGTCGAGCAGGCGGATGAGCCCGTCCCAGAATCCGCCGGCGTTGTAGAGGACGACCGGCTTCTGGTGGTAGCCGATGGTGGCCGAGGCCGCCACGGTGAAAACCTCGTCGAGCGTGCCGATGCCACCGGGCAGGGCCACGAAGACGTCGGCCTGGTCCATCATCAGCTGCTTGCGGTCGGTCAGGTTGTCGCAGGGAATCTCAACGTCCACATACTGGCTCGTGCGCCCCGACTTCTCGACGATCATGGGCACCACGCCGATGGTGCGGCCACCGGCCTCGTGGGCGGCGCGCGCCACGGCCTCCATCAGTCCCTGGTTCACGCCGCCGTAGACGATGTCGTGGCCGTTCTCGGCCGCCCACCGTCCCAGTTGCTCCGCTGCCCGGAAGAACTCAGGGTCAATCTGCTCGTTGGCAGAACAAAAAACGCAAATCTTCATCTTCTCTTATGCTTTTAGCCTGAGTGTAACAGAATCCAGGCATGCAAAAGTACGTAAAATCTGTGAAATCGCCATGTGTTCCAATAAAAAAATGTTGAATGTGTCAGTTATTCCCGATTATTGTGTACCTTTGCAGCCGCAAAACTTATAAACTGGATAAGACAAATGGAAAAGACTGTTTTAGTAACGGGTGCCAACAAGGGCATCGGTTTTGGAATTGCGAAGCATCTCGGCCTGAGCGGCTGGAAAGTTATTATTGGTGCGCGCGACGCACAGCGGGCAGAGAAAGCCGTCGGCGAGCTGAAGGCACTGGGTGTCGACGTGGCGGGCTGGGTGAACATCGAGCTGAAGGACCTTGCCGGCATCGAGCGGGCCTCGAAGGAAATCCAGGAGAATTACTCTCAGTTGACGCTCCTCGTCAACAATGCCGGCATTCCCGGCGACATGAGCGTCGACAGCGTGCATACGGAGATTGACGTCGTCCGCGAGACGCTCGACGTGAACTTTGTTGGCACTTTCGCGCTGACCAAGGCGCTGGCTCCCCTGCTGAGCAAGAACGGCGGGCGCATTGCCAACATCACCGTGCCCTCTGAAATCAGCCCCTACTGGCACCCCCTGGCCTACGTCACGAGCAAGGCCGCCCAGAATGCAATGGTGGGGGTGATGGCCATTGAGAACGCCGTGGAGATCTTCTCCGTCCACCCGGGGCCGACGACCACCGACCTCAACGGCAACATGGCAATCCCGGGCTTCCACGACATTGATACGGTCGGCGAGAAGTTTGCCGAGCTGATTAACGACGGGCAGAGCCACCAGGGCGAGTTTATCGAGCTCTATCCGATAGTCAAGGAAGACTAATACCCCGCTGCGTCCCGGAACAGGTTGTTCAATCGGGTGTATCGGTTTATTGCATACCGCCCCCACCCCTGTCCCTCCCCAAGTAGGGCAGGGGCGGGGGTGGAATCAGTAACTACAATCCTGTCTGACAACATATTGAATGCTCTGATTTCGGGAAAAACAGAAAATTCTTCTGTCAGAGGGGGCGCTTGAAAGCATTTTGTGGAGGATTCTTCTAAATTTCCGGCGGAAATAGGTACGTTTTCCAATTTTCGCCTAAAATTTGGTGGATATTTCTAAAACCCGTAACTTTGCACCCAGAAATCAAATAATAACTTAAAAAGAAAGGAACAGATTATGAGTACAAAGAAAAATTATCGCTTCGAAACCCTCCAGCTCCATGTAGGCCAGGAACAGGCTGACCCCGCAACCGACGCGCGCGCAGTACCTATCTACCAGACGACGAGCTATGTGTTCCACAACTCACAGCACGCAGCCGACCGCTTCGGCCTGCGCGATGCCGGTAACATCTACGGCCGCCTGACCAACTCGACACAGGGCGTGTTCGAGGATCGCGTGGCTGCCCTCGAGGGCGGTGTGGCCGGCCTGGCTGTCGCCTCCGGCGCAGCTGCTATCACCTATGCCCTGCAGAACATCGTTCAGGCCGGCGACCACATCGTGGCTGCCGACAACCTCTACGGTGGCTCATACAACCTCATTACTCATACACTCTCGACGCAGGGCATTTCCAACACCATCGTTAACGTCAACGACCTTGCTGCCTTAGAGGCTGCCATCCAGCCCAACACAAAGGTCGTGTTTGCCGAGACCTTCGGCAATCCCAACTCCGACGTGCTCGACATTGAGGGCGTTGCAGCCGTGGCCCATAAGCACGGTATTCCCTTCATCGTCGACAACACGTTCGGTACGCCTTACCTCATCCGTCCTCTGGAGCATGGGGCTGACATCGTTGTACATTCAGCCACCAAGTTCCTGGGCGGTCACGGTACATCGTTAGGCGGCGTCATCGTCGACGGCGGCAAGTTCGACTGGCAGGCCAATCCCGACAAGTTCCCCACGCTGGCCAAGCCCGACCCCTCGTACCACGGCATCGTCTTTGCCGAGGCCGTCGGCGCAGCTGCCTTCGTCACCCGCATCCGTGCCGTCATCCTGCGTGACACCGGTGCAACAATCTCGCCCTTCAACGCCTTCATCCTGCTTCAGGGCGTCGAGACGCTGAGCCTGCGCGTAGAGCGCCACGTGGAGAACGCGCTGAAGGTGGTTGACTTCCTGAGCAAGCACCCGAAGGTGGCCAAGGTGAACCATCCGGCACTCGAGAACCATCCCGACCACCAGCTCTACAAGAAGTACTTCCCCAACGGCGGCGGCTCAATCTTCACCTTCGAGATTAAGGGCGGACAGGACGAGGCATGGCGCTTCATCGACGCCCTGCAGATCTTCTCGCTGCTGGCCAACGTGGCCGACGTGAAGAGTCTGGTGATTCATCCCTACACCACCACCCACTCGCAGCTGTCGCCCGAGGAGCTGGAGGAGCAGCACATCACGCCTGCTACCATACGTCTCTCAATCGGCACCGAGCACATTGACGACATCATCAGTGACTTGGAACAGGCATTTGAACAAATTTAAGGAATAATATCCCAAAGAAATTTGGCCGTTTACTCTGAACATAGTATCTTTGCACGCGGATAAAACCAACCACAACAGTAATATATAACATTATGGCACAGATAGCAAAACAGCTGACCGAGCTCATCGGCAACACTCCTCTTCTTGAGCTCAACAAATTCTCGCAGTCCAAGGGTCTTGACACTCCGGTCATCGCCAAAGTTGAATACTTCAATCCCGGCGGCAGCGTGAAAGACCGTATTGCCCTGGCAATGATTGAGGATGCCGAACAGAAGGGCATCCTGAAGCCGGGCGCAACCATCATCGAGCCTACCAGCGGCAATACCGGCGTGGGACTGGCTCTCGTAAGTGCCGTCAAGGGCTATCGCCTCATCCTGACGATGCCCGAGACGATGAGTATCGAGCGTCGCAATCTGGTGAAAGCCTACGGAGCCGAAGTGCGACTCACCTCTGGCAAGGACGGTATGCCCGGTGCCATCCGTGCTGCCGAGGAGCTGCGCGAGAGCATCCCCGGTGCGGTCATCCTGCAGCAGTTTGAGAACCCCGCCAACCCTGCCAAGCACCTGGCAACCACAGGCCCCGAGGTCTGGGCTCAGACCGACGGCAAGGTCGACATCTTCGTGGCCGGCGTGGGTACGGGCGGTACGGTCTCTGGTGTGGCCAAATATCTGAAGAGCAAGAATCCGTCGGTGAAGATTGTGGCCGTCGAGCCGAAGTCCTCGCCCGTCCTGAACGGCGGACAGAGCGGTCCGCACAAGATTCAGGGCATCGGAGCCGGCTTCGTTCCCAAGACCTATAACGCTGAGTTGGTCGACGAGGTGTTCGACGTCGACAACGACGACGCCATCCGCACCGGCCGTCAGCTGGCTCAGAGCGAGGGTCTGCTGGTAGGCATCAGCAGCGGTGCCGCAGCATTTGCCGCCGCCGAGGTAGCCAAGCGTCCCGAGAACAAGGGCAAGCGCGTTGTCGTGCTGCTGCCCGACACGGGTGAGCGCTACCTCTCGACCGTGCTCTACGCCTTCGACGACTACCCACTCTAAGTAGCGGTTAAAAAACAACTTGGTCTGTAACGATATTGTACCAAGTGTTTCTTGTCATTGCTAAAGTGACGGTGAGCGTCAGGGCTTGCAGCCCGGGGAACCGAGGCTATGTAAGTCAATAAGAGGATTTATCCTACACTCCCTACACTCCCTACACCTGCCCGACTTTTTTAGGTGTAGGAAGTGTAGGAAGTGTAGGATAAAACCTGTAAATAACAACTATATACCGTGGCAGGGCGCAAGGGGAAACGCCGCCGACGAGGCTGATTGGCCTGTCTGCGACGCAGAACCGACACCGGAACCTGCACCTGACCCTACACCTTGGGAGCAGGCAGACGGGAATGATACTGCATGGTGGATTTTCAGCAAAACCCGCCGACTTTTGGGCAAAACCCGCCGCCTTTTGCGCAAAAGGCGGCGGGTTTTGGGCGTCGTGTCTGTTCATGTTGTGCCTAACAAACCGAAATATCAAAAGAACCACCTGTCGCCGGCGGCAAATCAAGGAGGTCGCAGCGGCGTTACGTCCATAATTTTATTCTACACGTAAAAAAGGTTGAGGCAGAACAGCGCGAATATCAAAAAGTTTTTGTACCTTTGCACACAAGATGAAGACATTCGAAGAATTAGGCGTCAGCGGAGAAATCCGACGCGCCATTGAAGAGATGGGCTTCCTGCAGCCCATGCCAGTACAAGAGGCAGTTATTCCATTCCTGCTCGAGCAGCAGCGCGACGTCATCGCCCTCGCACAGACGGGCACCGGCAAGACGGCAGCATTCGGCATTCCTCTGCTGCAGCGTATTGACGCTTCCGACCGCAACACGCAGGCACTCGTGCTCAGTCCGACACGCGAGCTGTGCCTGCAGATTGCCGACGACCTGCGCGACTTCTCGCGCTACATGGACGACATCCACGTCGAGGCGGTGTACGGCGGGGCGGCCATCGAGCCGCAGATGCGCGCTCTGCGCAAGGGCGTGCAGATTATCGTGGCCACGCCCGGCCGGCTCATCGACCTGAAGAACCGCGGCTTCGCACATCTCGAGGAGGTGAGGAACATCGTGCTCGACGAGGCCGACGAGATGCTGAACATGGGCTTCTCTGACAGCATCAACGAGATCTTCGAGTCGCTGCCCGACGAGCACGCCACGCTGATGTTCTCGGCCACGATGAGCCGCGAGGTGGAGCGCGTGGCCAAGCAGTACCTGAAGGACTACGAGACCATCGTCGTCGGCTCGCGCAACGAGGGCGCCGAGAACGTGAACCACGTCTATTATATGGTGCAGGCGAAGGACAAGTATCTGGCACTGAAGCGCATCGTCGACTTCTACCCCAAGATATTCGCCATCATCTTCTGCCGCACGAAGCTGGAGACGCAGGAGGTGGCCGACAAGCTGATTCGCGACGGCTACAACGCCGAGGCGCTGCACGGAGACCTCTCGCAGCAGCAGCGCGACCTGACGATGCAGAAGTTCCGCCAGCATACCGTACAGCTGCTCGTGGCCACCGACGTGGCTGCCCGCGGACTCGATGTCGACGACCTGACGCACGTCGTCAACTTCGGGCTGCCCGACGACATCGAGAACTACACCCACCGCTCAGGGCGCACGGGGCGTGCCGGCAAGAAGGGCACGAGCATCTCGATTGTCCACACGAAGGAGAAGCACAAGATTCGCAATATTGAGAAGGAAATAGGCAAGAAGTTCGTCGAGGCCGACATACCGACCGCCGAGGAAATCTGCAAGAAGCAGCTCTACAAGGTGATGGACCAAATCGTGAAGACCGACGTCGACGACGAGGAGATAGCCCCCTTCATGCAGGACATCAGCCGCTACTTCGAATACATCGACAAGGAGGAGGTCATCAAGAAAATCGTCTCGCTCGAGTTCGGCAAGTTCCTCGCCTACTATGCCGACGCGCCGGAGATTGAAAAGCCCGTGACCGACAAGCGCGAGAAGAAGCCCCAGACCGACCGGCAGAAATTGCAGAACAAGGCGGCGAAGGGCTACAAGCGCCTCTTCATCAACCTCGGCAAGAAGGACGGATTCTTCCCCGGCGTGCTGATGCAGACGCTGAACCGATACGTCGGCGGCAGGCAGGAGGTGGGACATATCGACCTGCTCGACACCATCTCATACTTCGAAGTGCCCGAGAAGGACGCACGCAAGGTGATGCTCCAGCTGACGGGCATCCGCTTCAAGGGGCGCACCGTCAGGTGTAACGATGCCGACGAGGGAGGGGAGTCCGCCGGCCGCAAGAAAGCCCCGTTCCGGCGGAAGAAAGACGAGTGGCGCGACATGATGGACAAGCGCCCCCACAAGCTGCGTGGCGAAGAGCCCGACTTCAGCGAAGAGGGATGGGCGCGGCGCCGGCCTCGCAAGAAATAGTAGGCCGAATAGCTTGTGTATATCAAAACAATACAGTAACTTTGCAGGCAAATTGATGTTAGCATGACTGAAACTATCAAGAAAGCCAATTTCGGAAAGGAGCTGCGCGACTATATCGTCATTACCATTGCGATGATGAGCTATGCTATAGGGTGGGGCATTTTCCTGCTGCCTAACAGCATCACGACGGGAGGCGTGGCAGGCGTGTCGTCAATACTCTACTGGGCAACGGGCATTCCCGTGCAACTGAGCTATTTCGTCATCAACGGCGCACTGCTCGCAGTGGCACTCAAGGTGCTCGGACTGAAGTTCTGTATCAAGACCATCTACGCCGTGGCCGTCCTCACGGTGAGCATTGGCGTGGTGGCCGACCACTACAGCGCCCACCTCCTGGCCGACCAGCCCTTCATGGCCGCCATCATCGGAGCCGTGTTCTGCGGCTGCGGCGTCGGGCTGGGCCTGTCAAACAACGGCTCGACGGGCGGAACCGACATCATTGCCGCCATCGTCAACAAGTATCGCGACGTCAGCCTGGGCCGCGTCATCATGATCTGCGACGTCGTCATCATCTCCTGCTCCTACCTGGTGCTCCACGACTGGGAGAAGGTCATCTACGGCTACGTCGTACTCTACGTCACCGCCTTCTGTATCGACCAGGTGGTGGAGTCGGCGCGCCGCTCCGTGCAGTTCTTCATCATCAGCGACAAGTACCGCGAAATCGGAGAGCGCATCAACCGCGAGCCACACCGCGGCTGTACCGTCGTCGACGCTCAGGGCTTCTACTCGGGCAAGGACGTGAAGATGCTCTTCGTGCTGGCCAAGCGCCGGCAGAGCAACCTGATATTCCGCATCATCAACGAGGTCGACCCTACGGCCTTCGTCTCGCAGAGTGCCGTCATCGGCGTCTATGGCGAGGGCTTCGACCACTTCAAACTAAGAATGAAAAAACCTGAAACAAAGCATGCAACTGATTAAAGACCAAAAATTCGGCGGCGAACGCCCGCTGTTTGCCACCCACGACCTGTTGCTGGACAACATCACCATAACCGACGGCGAGTCGGGCATCAAGCAGTGTCAGCGCATGGAGGCCCACAACTGTAAGTTCTACGGAAAATACCCGTGGTGGCACGTCGACGGAGCACTTATCGAGGACTGCTACTTCGCCCTCGGCTCGCGGTCCGCCATCTGGTACACCAACGACCTCGTGATGCGCCGCTGCCGCATCGACGGACCGAAGTTCTTCCGCGAGATGCGCAACGTGGAGCTGGAGGACGTCGAAATTACCGATGCCGACGAGACCTTCTGGCGCGTGGACGGCCTGCGCCTGAAGAATGTCAAGCTGCACGGAGGAACATACCCCTTCATGTTCTCGCAGAACATCTACGTCGACGGGCTGGAGAGCGACTCAAAGTACGTCTTCCAGTACTGCCGCAACGTGGAGGTCCACAACGCCAACATCCTGACGAAGGACTCCTTCTGGGAGTGCGAGAACGTCACCGTCTACGACTCCGTGCTCGACGGCGAGTACCTGGCATGGCACTCGAAGAACGTGCGACTCGTCAACTGCCACCTCGCTGGCGAGCAGCTGCTCTGCTACACGCAGGAGCTGGTGCTCGAGAACTGCACCTTCGACCCGATGTGCGACCGCGTCTTTGAGTATTCGACGGTGAAGGCCGACATCCGTGGGCACATCGAGAATATCAAGAATCCGACCAGCGGCCACATCGTCGCCGACACGATAGGCAGCGTGACCATCGACGAGAACGTGCGCCAGCCGAACGACTGTATTATTAAGACAAGGAAATGACATACAACTTCGACGAACTGACAGAGCGGCGCGGCACGGGCTGCGTGAAGTGGGACGAGAGTCCTTCGCCTGACATCATACCCCTTTGGGTGGCCGACATGGACTTCCGCGTGGCTCCCCCCATTCAGGAAGCCGTCCGCAAGCGCGCCGAGCACGGCGTGTTCGGATATACCGTGGTAGGCGACGACTATTATGAGGCTGTCATAAACTGGTTCCGGCGGCGCCACGAGTGGACCATCCAACGCAACGAGATTCTCTACACCACGGGCGTCGTGCCTGCCATGTCGGCGGCCATCAAAGCGCTGACCATGCCCGGCGAGAAGGTTCTCATCCTCTCGCCCGACTACAACTGCTTCTTCTCAAGCATCCGCAACAACGGCTGCGAGGTCTCCGAGAGCGTGTTGCGCTTCTCCGGCAACACCAACCGCTTCGAGGTAGACTGGGAGGACTTTGAGGCACGCTGCGCCGACGTGAAGACCTCACTCTTCCTGCTCTGCAATCCCCACAACCCGACGGGCCGCGTCTGGACAATGTACGAACTGCAGCAGATGAACAACATCTGCATGAAGTACGGCGTGAAGGTGGTGAGCGACGAGATACACTGCGAGCTCACGATGCCCGTCCGGAAGTTCCAGCCCTTTGCAACCGTCAGCGAGGCGTGCCGACAGAACAGCGTCGTGCTGAACTCCCCGTCGAAGTCGTTCAACACCGCCGGCCTGCAGATTGCCAATATTATCTGCGCACGACCCGACTGGCGCCGCCGGCTCGACCGTGCCATCAACATCAACGAGGTGTGCGACGTCGGTCCCTTCGGGCCCGTGGCACTCATCGCCGCCTACAACGAGAGCGAAGCCTGGCTCGACGAACTTTGCCAATATCTCTGGGGAAACTACAAGGCGCTTTGCGATTTTGCCGCAAACCACCTGCCCCGGTGGAAGGTCCGCCCCATGGAGGGCACCTACCTGCCTTGGGTCGACATCACGGCCACCGGCATGACCTCCCGGCAATACGCCGACCTGCTGATGCAGGAAGCCCGCGTCTGGGTGAACCCCGGCACGATGTACGGACCGCAGTCGGGCGAGGGTTACATCCGACTGAACATCGCCTGTCCGCGTGCCCGGCTGATGGAGGCGCTGGAGCGAATCTCACGACTCGACAATGACCGTTGACACGTCAGAGCGCATGAAGCGCGCCGAGGAGCTGTTCATGCAGGGCTTCAACTGCGCGCAGTCAGTGGCGGCGGCCTTTGCCGACGTCTACGGCTACAGCGAGGAAGAGATGCTGCGCGTCAGCGCCGGCTTCGGTGCCGGCATCGGCCGTATGCGTATGTCGTGCGGTGCCTTCAACGCCATGGCACTTTTAGCCGGACTCGAGAACGGCAGCGTGACCCCCGGCGACCAGCAGGGGAAGTCGCAGAACTACAAGCTCGTACAGGAGTTGGCCGCCCGCTTCCGGCAGGAGCACGGCTCGCTCATCTGCGCCGAACTGCTGAAACTGAAGCGCGGTGCGCCCCTCAGCTACCAAGCCTCGGAGCGCACCGCCGAATATTACCGGAAGCGGCCCTGCGTCCGCCAGATTATCTCTGCCGCCCGCATCTACGCCGAGTTCTTAGAGGCTAATGCCGATAGACAATCTTTGTAGGATTCTTCACAGCATCCTGCCACGTGCCGTTTACTAAGACTGGCGGCAGCGGGAGCGACTTTTCGTCCACCTCGCTCGGAGCAGGTGTCGTTCCACGCGAAGCGTTGGCAAATGCAGCGGCAAACTCCTCGCGGCCCTTGGCATCGAACGCAACGAAGGTCTCGTAGTCGTACTCCCAAGTGGGGCCTTCGCTCTCCTGCATCACGTATTTATAGATAGCCTCGCGCGAGGGAGCGTTGAACGGCTTGTCGTTGAACCGCATCATGCTATTCTGTGTTGGGCGGTAGAACCCATAATCATAGGTGTTGCTGCCCTCGTAAGCTCCCAAGTCCTCGGCTGCATATCGGCTG
Source organism: uncultured Prevotella sp. (assembly GCA_905235325.1). GTDB lineage: Bacteria > Bacteroidota > Bacteroidia > Bacteroidales > Bacteroidaceae > Prevotella. Next base: position 63,059 of record CAJOLE010000001.1, read on the forward strand.
TCGGCAGCAAGGCGCGCCCAGCGCGTCTGGCTGACATTGGAATGGGTGTCAATATTTGCACCTCTACCATTCTCGGTCCACATCCTATCGCAACAGTTTGATGAGCGCCGTCACGTCGGCACCGACGGCGGGGTTCAGCTCCGTCTGTGCGCCGCCGTGGTCATTGCCGCCGGTGCCGTTGACGGTCATCGAGACGGAGCCGCAGTGGTTGACGGTGGGGTGTTGGCCATCCGCGCTCATAAAATTGGCTCAAAAGCCAGAGAGCAGGCTGACGTAGAGCTCGATGGCCTGCCTGATTTCCGAGATGCGTATGAACTCGTCGGCCGAGTGGCTGCGCGACGACTCGCCGGGGCCGAGCTTCAGCGAGGGGAAAGGCATCAGCGCCTGGTCGCTGAGCGTGGGCGAGCCGAAGGGCGTGCGGCCCATTGCTACGAGCCGCTCGACCAGCGGGTGGTCGTGGGGAATGCCCGACGAGTGCAGGCGGAACGAGCGGGCCTTCAACTCGCACTTCTTCATGTTCTTGCACAGGAAATCGAAGACGTACTCGTTCTGGTAGTACTCGTTGGTGCGCACGTCGACGACGAAGTGCAGCAGGTCGGGGACGACGTTGTGCTGCGTGCCGCTGTCCACCTGCGTCACCGTCATCTTGGTCGGCCCGAGCAGGGGGCTCTCTTGGCGGAAGCGGTAGTCGCGCAGCCAGACGAGGTCGTCGAGTGCCTCGTAGATGGCGTTCACCCCCTCGTTGCGTGCAGCGTGCCCGCTCTTGCCGTGTGCGTAGCCGTCGATGACCATCAGGCCCTTCTCGGCAGTGGCGGGCTGCAGGCCCGTAGGCTCGCCGACGATGGCCACGTCGACGTGGGGCAGCAGTGGCAGCACGCGGCTGAATCCGTCGCGCCCCGACACCTCCTCCTCGGCCGAGCAGACCCACAGCAGGTTGTAGGAGCGTGGGCGGTCCTTCAGTATGCGGTAGGCCTGCAGCGTTGCCACCAGTCCGCCGCCGCAGTCGTTAGAGCCGAGTCCGTAGAGCACGTCGCCCTCGACGGCGGGGTCGAAGGGGTCGCGCGTCCACGTCGCTACGGGCTTAACCGTGTCGATGTGTGCGTTGAGCATCACCGTCCTGCGGCTGTCGTCCCAGTCCTCGCATCCCACCCAGAGGTTGTTTCCCTCGCGGCCGTTGGGTAGCCCCCACATCCGCAGGTGCTGTTCCATAATGTCGGCCGCCTCGCGCTCGTTGCGGCTCACCGAGGGTGTGGCTATCAGACGCCTGAGCAGCGCCACCGCGTTGTTTACATATTGCTCCATAGTCTTCTGTAGTTGATGGTGCAAAGTTAGGCAATTATTCGGACATTCCCAAGGATTTATCTTAGAAATTGCGATATAATTACGAATAGCGGGATACAACCTACACTTCCTACACTTCCTACACCTGCCCGAAAAAAATTAGGTGTAGGAAGTGTAGGAAGTGTAGGATATAAAGTACAAATAACAATTATATATAAAGAGACGAGACATAAAGAAAAACGCCGCCAAGGCGGCCGGCAGGCCAGGCTGCGGCATCGACCCTACACCTGACCCTGCACCTTGGAGGCCGGCGGACAGAAGACCGAAACGATAGCCCGGTCCGAAGGGATGCTTGCAGGGCGTAGCTGAGCAAGAACGAAAACGGAAGTATGCCTCGGCGTGGAATTTTCGAAAGGCGGCGGGTTTTGCGCAAAAGGCGGCGGGTTTTGCTGAAAAGGCGGCGGGTTTTGGGTAAAAAGCGTAAGAATGTTTTGTGCTTTCGGCTTTTTTTCTTACTTTTGCAGAAAAATTATGTAGCTATGCAGAATAACACCCATCTGGCCGTGCTCGTTCACGAACAGGCCAAGACCTACGGCGACCGCGAGGTGCTGATTTACAAGGACTTCGGCGGTACGGAGTGGAAGTCGTACTCGTGGAACCAGTTCTCGGCGGCGGTGAAGCAGGTGTCGAACGCCCTGCTGAACCTCGGCGTGAAGGTGCAGGACAACGTGGGCATCTTTTCGCAGAACTCGGTGCAGTACCTGTTTTGCGACTTCGGTGCCTGGGGCATCCGCGCCGTCACCATCCCCTTCTACGCCACCTCGTCGGAGCAGCAGATACAGTTTATGCTGAACGACGCGAAGATACGCATCCTCTTCGTCGGCGAGCAGGAGCAGTATGACAAGGCGCACCGCGTGCAGGCCACCTGCCGCACGCTGGAGCGCATCGTCGTCTTCGACCGCGGCGTCCGCCTGAACGAGGGCGACACGACGGCCGTCTACTTCGACGACCTGCTGCAGCAGGCTGAGGGGCTGCCCCGGCAGTCGGAGGTGGAGGCGCTGCAGGCGCAGGCCTCGATGGACGACATTGCCAGCATCCTCTACACCAGCGGGACGACGGGCGACTCGAAGGGCGTCATCCTGACCTGCGGGCAGTACCACGCCGCCTTTGAGGCCAACCACAAGTGCGTGCCCGTGGGCGAGCAGGACCGCGTGCTGGACTTCCTGCCCTTCACCCACATCTTCGAGAAGGGCTGGAAGCTGCTGTGCCTGACCGAGGGCGCCCGGCTCATCGTGAACACCTACCCGCAGCAGGTGCAGCAGTCGATGAAGGATACCCACCCGACGTGTATGTCAAGCGTGCCCCGCTTCTGGGAGAAGGTCTACCAGGGCGTGATGGAGAAGATAGAGTCGAGCGGCGGCGTGCAGCGCCGGCTGTTCGAGCACGCCATAGCCACGGGCCGCAAGCATAACATCGACTACGTGTCGAAAGGCAAGAAGCCGCCCCTGGCCCTCCACTTGGAGTACGAGATGCTCGACAGGACCGTCTTCTCGCTCGTCCGCAAGGAGCTGGGGCTTGAGAACGCCCACTTCTTCCCCACCGCCGGCGCGACGGTGAACCCGAAGGTCGAGGAGTTCGTCCACTCTATCGGCATCAACATGGTGGTGGGCTACGGGCTGACCGAAAGCCTGGCCACCGTCTCGTGCAACCACCTCGGCGAGCCGTGGACGGTGGGAAGCGTGGGCATACCCATCGAGGGGCTCTCAGTCCGCATCAGCGACGAGGGCGAGGTGCTGCTGAAGGGGCCCACCATCACGCGGGGCTACTACAACCGCGACGACCTGACCCGCCAGTCGTTCACCGACGACGGCTACTTCCGCACCGGCGACTCCGGCTACATGGAGGGCGGCGAACTCTTCCTGAAGGACCGCATCAAGGACCTCTTCAAGACCAGCAACGGCAAGTACATCGCTCCGCAGATGATCGAGTCGAAGATTCTCGTCGACAAGTACGTCGACCAGATAGCCATCATCGCCGACCAGCGCAAGTTCGTCTCGGCGCTCATCATTCCCGTCTACCCGCTGCTCGAGGAGTACGCCCGCGCGCACGGCATCAAGTTCGGGAGCCGTGAGGAGCTGTGCCGGAACCCGCAAATCTACGACATGATGAAGACGCGCATCGACACGCTGCAGCAGCAGCTGGCCCACTACGAGCAGGTCAAGCGGTTCACGCTGCTGCCCCACGCCTTCTCGATGGAGCGCGGCGAGCTGACCAACACGCTGAAGATCAAGCGCCGCGTGCTCGTCGAGAACTACCGCCGCGAGATTGACAAGATGTACGAGGAGTAAGAGACCGAAGAATGGAAATAAACACCGTTACATTGACACCGGAAGTCTGCAATGACGTTAAAGCGTACGCGTACACGTGATGAAGGGAACACCCACGAGGGCGCTCATCGTGACAGCCAAACCCAACGATGACGGGTGGCAGAAAGGCAACGGCACGACAAAGACCGTCAGCCACGAGGGGCAGGCGGTCAGCGTGAAGTTCCCGAAGTTTTCAGCAATTGTTTGCACAATTCAATTAAAAGTCGTACCTTTGCACCCATGATTACGCAAGACCAACTGAAAGACGTGCTCGACAGGGCTGACAAGCTCAAGCACTACCTCCGCATTGACGAGAAGCAGATAGAATGGGAGGAGGAAGACCTGCGCACGCAGGCTCCCGACTTCTGGGACGACCCAAAGCGGGCCGAGGCCCAGATGAAAAAGGTAAAGGGCATCAAGAAATGGATTGACGGCTTCAACGAGGTGCGCACCATGGCCGACGAACTGCAGCTGGCCTTCGACTTCTACAAGGAGGAGATGGTGACGGAGCAGGAAGTGGACGAGGCATACCTGAAGGCCATCACCGCCATTGAGGACTTGGAACTGATGAACATGCTGCGCCAGGAGGAGGACCCGATGGACGCCGTGCTGAAGATAAACAGCGGCGCCGGCGGCACCGAGGCTCAGGACTGGGCCCAGATGCTGATGCGTATGTATATGCGCTGGGCCGAGGCCCACGGCTACAAGGTGACCATCGCCAACCTGCTGGAAGCCGACGATGCCGGCATCAAGAGCGTGACGATGCAGATAGAAAAGCAACGGACAGGCGACGGAACGGCGGGAATGGGAAGCGAATATGCCTACGGATTCCTGAAGTCGGAGAATGGCGTCCACCGGCTCGTGCGCGTCTCGCCGTTCAACGCACAGGGCAAGCGCATGACGTCCTTCGCATCCGTGTTTGTCACACCGCTGGTCGACGACACCATCGAGGTCTACGTCGACCCCGCCAAGCTGTCGTGGGACACGTTCCGCTCGTCAGGCGCCGGCGGTCAGAACGTCAACAAGGTGGAGTCGGGCGTCCGACTGCGATACTGGTACACCGACCCTGACACGGGCGAGGAGGAGGAAATCCTCATCGAGAACACCGAGACCCGCGACCAGCCGAAGAACAAGGAGCGCGCCCTGACGCTGCTCCGCTCGCAGCTCTACGACCGCGCCATGAAGAAGCGCATGGAGGCGCAGGCCAAGATTGAGGCGGGCAAGAAGAAGATAGAGTGGGGCAGCCAGATACGCTCCTACGTCTTCGACGACAAGCGCGTGAAGGACCACCGCACCAACTTCGAGACCCGCGACGTGGAGAGCGTCATGAACGGCAAGCTCGACGGCTTCATCAAGGCATACCTCATGGAGTTCGCGCCCTCTGACAATGAGGGATGAGGACTCTTGATTACCAATCTGTCAGCAAAGACAACGAAGCAATATTTAAACAAAGGAAACTATGGCAAAGAAAGTAGCAAAGGAGACCAACCCGAAGCGGGTGGCCTACGAGAAGAAACAGCAGGAGAAGGGCGAGAAAGTCATCAAGTGGATCATCGGCGTGCTCATTTTGCTCGCCGTCATCTACGCTGCCTATTCCATCTGGCTCGTATCGTAATGAGCGGCATGGAGATTGAACGGAAGTTCCTGGTGCGCGGCTCCGACTACAAGCAGCGCGCCTACGCTTCCGACCGCATCAAGCAGGGCTATATCTGCAGCGGCCACGGCCGAACCGTCAGGGTGAGGCTACGTGGCGGCAGGGGATTCCTGACCATCAAGGGCCCGTCGGCCGACGGCGGGCTGAGCCGCTACGAGTTCGAGAAGGAGATAACGACCGACGAGGCCGAACACTTGTTCGCGCTCTGCAAGCCGGGCATCATCGACAAGACGCGCTACCTCGTCAGGAGCGGGAAGCACACCTTCGAGGTCGACGAGTTCTACGGCGACAACGAGGGACTGGTGATGGCCGAGGTGGAACTGTCGGCTCCCGACGAACCGTTCGAAAAACCCGATTTCATCGGTAAAGAAGTGACCGGCGACGGCCGCTTCTACAACGGCCACCTGCGGGAGTACCCCTTCAGCCTTTGGGGCAGCACTTTAACAGAAGAATACCGATAAGGGCACCAAGGCTTACGCCTACGGCGTTGGCTGTCAGGTCGAGCCAGTCGCCACTGCGGTGGCCGCCGGTACAGTACTCCTGTAACAGCTCCAGGACACCGCTCATCACGATAGGCATGAGCCACGCCCAGAAGAACAGCTTCTTGTAGTCCGGACTGCGATGCCGTCGCCAGTACTCCCACCAGATGACCGTGCACGTGCCGCCGTACATGACGAAGTGCGTCCACTTGTCGGCAAAGGCAACGTCGTCGAACGGTGTCTCGGGGAAGAAGGGCGTGAGCGACAACACCCATATCAGGGCGATGCAAAATGCCGAAAGAGGGTACTTCCGGGCGTATTTTCTGACTATTTTTACCATTCTCTGAACTTTTACTGTCGTTTTGTGTGCAAAAATAAGGTTTTTTTTATACTTTTGCAAGCGATAACCGAAGAATATTGATATGGCTAAATTGGAACGAGCAAATTTCAGCGGAAAACTCGGCATCATCTTGGCTACGGCAGGCTCGGCCGTCGGACTGGGCAATGTGTGGCGCTTCCCCTATATGACGGGTGCGAACGGTGGAGCCGTGTTCATCCTGCTTTATATGGTCTGCGTACTCCTGCTGGGCATCCCCTGCATGATCAGCGAGTTTATCATCGGCCGCCACGGACAGGCCAATACGGCGCGCGCCTACCGCAAACTATCGAGGGGCACGCCGTGGTCGATCATCGGCTACATGGGCGTGCTGACGGGATTCCTCATCACGGGCTACTACGCCGTGGTGGCGGGCTGGTGCCTGCAGTACATCTGGGCCTCGCTCATCGGGCAGATGCAAGGCGACCCCGAGTACTTCAAGACTTACTTTGCCGAGTTCTCGGGCGACCCTGTGAAGCCCGTCTTCTGGACGGTCATCATCCTCGGCATCACCTATATTATTATAGAGCACGGCGTGCGCGACGGCATCGAGCGGGCCTCGAAGCTGCTGATGCCCACGCTGTTCCTGCTGCTGCTCGTCATTGTCGGAGCCTCGTGTATGCTGCCCGGAGCCGACAAGGGCATTGAGTTCCTGTTCAAACCCGACCTCACGGCACTCAACAGCAACGTATTCCTCGCCGCCCTCGGACAGGCATTCTACTCGCTATCCATCGCCATGGGCTGCATCTGCACCTATGCCAGCTACTTCTCGAAGCAGACCAACCTGACGAAGTCGGCCGTACAGATTTGCGTCATCGACTCCTTCGTGGCCATCCTCGCCGGACTGATGATCTTCCCCGCGGCCTTTTCCGTCGGTGTCAACCCCGACTCTGGGCCGTCGCTCATCTTTATCACGCTGCCCAACGTCTTCCAGCAGGCTTTTGCACAGATGCCCCTCGTGGGCTACGTCATTTCGCTGCTGTTCTTCCTGCTGCTGTCGCTCGCGGCCCTGACGTCGCTCATCTCGCTCCACGAGGTCAGCACTGCCTTCTTCCACGAGGAACTGGTCATTACGCGCAAGAAGGCGGCGTGCTTGGTCACCGTCAGCACCTGCATCGTCGGCGTGTTCTGCTCGCTGTCGCTCGGAGCCGTCGGCCACTCGCTGGAGTTCTTCGGCCGCACGTTGTTCGACTGGTTCGACTTCGTCACCGGACAGATATTCCTGCCCGTCGTGGGCTTCCTGACGTGCATCTTCATCGGCTGGTTCGTACCCCATAAGGTGGTTCACGACGAGTTCACCAACTGGGGCACGCTGCGGGGGCGCTTCTTCCACTTCTACATCTTCCTCGTGAAGTATATCTGCCCCGTCTGCATCCTGTTTATTTTCCTCCACCAACTCGGACTGATATAAGATGGAACGCGGTAACTTCGGCACAAAGATAGGCATCATCCTGGCCACGGCGGGCTCGGCTGTCGGACTGGGCAACGTGTGGCGCTTCCCTTACATGGCCGGCGAGAACGGCGGTGCGGCGTTCATCGTCCTCTACTTCGGCTGCATCCTGCTGCTGGGCATTCCAGGGATGGTCAGCGAGTTCATCGTGGGCCGCCACGCACAGTCGAACGCCTACCACGCCTACGGCAAGATGGGGGGCCGCCCATGGCGGTTCGTGGGCATTCTCGGCATCCTCACCTCGACCATCATCCTCGGCTTCTACGCCGTGGTGGCCGGCTGGTGCCTGCAGTATCTCTTTGCCTCCGTTGCCGGACAGCTCAACGGCGATGCCACTTACGTCCAGAACTACTTTCTGACCTTCTCGGCCGACCCCGTGAAGCCCTGCCTCTGGGGCATCGGTTTCGTGCTGCTCACCCATCTGGTCATTATCCGGGGCGTGCAGCGGGGCATAGAGCGGGCGTCGAAAATCCTCATGCCGCTGCTGCTCATCCTGCTGGTAGTCATCGTCGTCGCCGCGTGCCTGCTGCCGGGAGCATGGAAGGGCATAGAGTTCCTGCTCAAGCCCGACTTCTCGAAGGTTACCCGCAGCGTGCTGCTCGAAGCCCTTGGGCAGGCCTTCTTCTCGCTGTCGCTCGGCACGGCCTGCCTCTGTACCTACGCCAGCTACTTCTCGCGCAAGACCAACCTGCTACGCTCGGCTTTACAGATAGCTCTGCTCGACACCGCGATAGCCATTATGGCCGGACTGATGATCTTCCCGGCAGCCTTCTCAGTGGGTGTCAACCCCGACTCGGGGCCGTCGCTCATCTTCATTACCCTGCCCAATGTCTTCCAGCAGGCTTTCTCGGCCATGCCCGCCGTGGGCTACGTCATTGGCATCCTGTTCTACGCCCTGTTAGTGTTCGCTGCTCTCACATCGACCATCTCGATGCACGAGATAGGCACAGCCTTCTTCCACGAGGAGTTGCACTTGTCGCGCCCGAAGGCCGCCTGGATTCTGACCGTCGTCTGCTCGGTCCTTGCCGTCTTCTGTTCGCTCAGCGTCGGTGCGGTTGACGCCATTCGGCTCTTCGGCCTGTCGCTGATGGATTTCTGCGACCGGCTGACGGCTCAGGTCATGCTGCCTGCGGGTGCCCTGCTCACCAGCCTTATGCTCGGCTGGTTCGTGCCCCGCCGTCTGCTCCATGATGAGTTCACCAATCAGGGTACCGTCTGCCTCCGCCTGTTCGCCCTCTGGCACTTCTGCGTGCGCTTTGTCGTGCCGCTCTGCATCCTGCTCATCTTCCTCCACCAGTTAGGTGTGATATGAAGTTCTTTTATCTGCAGAAGTCCGACCGCCATGTCATCACGCTGTTGCTGTGTGTCATCGCGGCAGCGCTGGCCGTCATCTGTTTTACCGACAGCCGCGAGGAGGATTCTTCTGCATTGCAAGAAGTGAAGACCACCAAGAGCGGCAAGACCAAATACCAGAAGAAAACCTATACCTACAATCAGGGCCAGACCCGACAGCCGGAGCTGTTCCCCTTTGACCCCAACACCGCCGACTCTACAGAGTTGCTCCGCCTCGGCCTGAAACCTTGGCAAGTGGTCAACATCTACAAGTATAGGGCTGCCGGCGGCATCTACCGCAAGCCGCGCGACTTCGCCCGCCTCTACGGGCTGACGCTGAAGCAGTACAGGCAGTTGGAGCCGTATATCCGCATCAGTGAGGAGAACCTGCCAGCCGAGAACTACTTTTATAAGTACGAGCCCGTAGAGGAGCGCGACACCGTGAAGTACCCCGTCAAGCTGCAGCCCGAGGAACGCATCGTGCTGAACCGCGCCGACACCGCCCAGCTGCGCAAGGTACCCGGCATCGGCCCCTACTTCGCCCGCAAGATTGTGGATTATCGCGAGCGCCTTGGCGGCTACTACCGCGTGCAGCAGCTCTTGGAAATTGAGGACTTCCCCGAGACCGCCGTCAACTTCTTCATCATTCCAGACGAAACGGAGTTCCGCAAGATGAACCTCAACCGCCTCAGTCTTAACGAACTGAAGCGGCATCCGTACATCAGCTTCTACCAGGCCCGCGCCATCGTAGACTACCGCCGCCTGCACGGCCGCCTCGAGAGCCTGCATCAGCTCCAGTTGCTGCCTGACTTCACGCCCGAGGCCATCGAGCGTCTGGAGCCCTACGTGGAGTACTGAAAAAGAAAAACGGTCTAATATTTTGTCGTTTCGCTTTTTTGCCGTACCTTTGCAGCTGGTATGGTACTGAATTACATTTGGATAGCTTTTTTCGTCATTGCGTTTGCAATCGCATTGGTGAAGTTGGTGTTCTTCGGCGACTTCGACGTGTTTCCGGCCATGATGGATTCCACGTTCTCGTCGTCGAAGACGGCGTTTGAGATTTCGCTCGGACTGACGGGCGTGCTGGCCCTCTGGCTCGGCATCATGAAGATTGGCGAGCGCGGCGGCGTGGTCAACGTGCTGGCGCGCCTGCTGAGTCCCGTCTTTACCAAGTTGTTTCCCAGCATTCCAAAGGGGCATCCCGTCACGGGCAGCATCTTCATGAACATTGCGGCCAATATGCTCGGCCTCGACAATGCAGCCACGCCCCTCGGCCTGAAGGCGATGGAGCAGATGCAGGAGCTGAACAAGAAGAAGGACACCGCCTCGGACGCGATGATTATGTTCCTCGTGCTGAACACTTCGGGCCTGACGCTCATCCCCGTCAGCATCCTCGTCTACCGTGCGCAGATGGGAGCCGCCCAGCCTACCGACGTCTTCATGCCGATACTCTTGGCCACGTTCTTCTCTACCTTGGCGGGTATCATCGTCACCTCGCTCTACCAGCGCATCAACCTGCTCAGCCGCACGCTCCTGCTCACGCTGGGCGGTGCCTGCGCCTTTGTTGCCGCCGTCATCTGGGGCTTCTCGCAGATGGACGGCGAGCTGATGAACAAGGTGAGCACCTCTATCGCCAATATCTTGCTGATGACCATCATCATAGGCTTCATCCTGGCCGGCGTGCGCAAGAAGGTGAACTGCTACGATGCCTTCGTCGAGGGCGCCAAGGACGGCTTCACCACTGCCGTGCGCATCATCCCCTATCTCGTGGCCGTCCTCGTGGGCATCGGCGTGTTCCGTGCCTCCGGGGCTATGGATATGCTCATCGATGGCATCGGCTGGGTGGTCAAGGCCTGCGGCATGGACAGCGACTTCGTTGCCGCCCTGCCCACGGCACTGATGAAGCCCCTCTCGGGCAGCGGTGCCCGCGGCATGATGGTTGACGCGATGACCACCTTCGGTGCCGACTCCTTTGTGGGCCGCCTGTCGTGCGTCTTCCAAGGCTCCACCGACACCACCTTTTATATATTAGCCGTCTACTTCGGCTCTGTCGGCATACGCTATACGCGCCACGCCGTGGCCTGCGGCCTTTTGGCCGACCTGGCCGGCATCATCTCCGCCATCGCTATCTGTTATATGTTCTTTGGATAAACTATGGCAAATCTGAAATCTTTGGCCAAGGACACGGTCATCTATGGCCTTTCGAGCATTGTCGGCCGATTCCTCAATTACCTGCTCGTGCCGCTCTACACCCACTATATGCCCAAGGAGTCGGGCGACTACGGCGTGAGCACCAACATCTACGCCTACACGGCGCTCATCCTCGTGCTGCTGACGTTCGGCATGGAGACCACGCTGTTCCGTTTCGCCAACGACGAGAAGGCGCGCCCCGACACCGTCTTCACCACCGCCCTTGCCACCGTGGCCGGGCTGACGGCCCTGTTCCTCCTGCTCGTTTTCGGCTTCATCACGCCCGTCAGCAGTGCCCTCGGCTATGCCGAACATCCCGAATACCTGACGATGATGGCCGTCGTCGTGGCCCTCGACGCGCTGCAGGCCATACCGTTCTGCTACCTGCGCTTCCAGAAGCGGCCCATCCGCTTCGCCTCGCTGAAGCTGCTCTTCATCCTGCTGAACATCGGGCTTAACCTGCTCTACTTCGTCTGGCTGGGCAAGACCTCGGTGTTCTACGTCTTCTTCATCAACCTGCTGTGTACCGCCTTTATCACGCTGTTCTTCATCCCCGACCTGTTCCGCGTCCGCTGGCACTTCGACGGAAAGCTGCTGCGCCAGATGCTCGGCTACTCCTGGCCCATCCTCATCCTCGGCATTGCCGGCATCCTCAACCAGGTGGCCGACAAGATTCTGTTCCCGCTGGTCTATCCCGACGAGGCCGAGGCCAACGTGCAGTTAGGCGTCTATGGCGGCTGCGTGAAGATAGCCATGATCATGGCCATGATTACCCAGGCATTCCGCTTTGCCTACGAGCCCATCGTCTTTGCCAAGTCGAAGGATGCCGACAAGACCGACTACTACGCCTCGGCCATGAAGTATTTCCTCATCTTCACACTGCTGGCCTTCCTCTGCGTCGTCGGCTGGATGCCCCTGCTGCAATATATAATAGGTGCCGACTACCGCGAGGGTCTCGGCGTGATACCCATCGTCATGGTGGCTGAAATCATGATGGGCGTCTACTTCAACCTGTCGTTCTGGTACAAGCTCATCGACAAGACCATCTACGGCGCGTGGTTCTCGCTGGCCGGCTGCGCCGTGCTCTTCCTGGTCAACATCCTGTTCATCCCGCGCTACGGCTACTGGGCCTGCGCCTGGGGCGGCGTGGCGGGCTACGGCACGTCGATGGTGCTGAGCTACATCGTCGGTCAGCGGAAGAACCCAATTCCCTACCCGATGCGTGCCATGGCCAGGTATGTGGTGCTCACGGCGCTGCTTTACATCTCCATCAACGGTTTTCCTGCCTTCGGCTTTGGGAGCATCGTCAACCTGCTGTTCAACACGCTCTGCATCGTCATCTTCATCGCCTATATCATACGCTGCGACTTTCCGCTCAGCAGCCTGCCCATCATCGGCAACAAATTCAGATAAAGCCTTTCTTTCCGGAAACCCCGGAAACACATAAAAAACCTATCTATGAAAAAAGCTCTATTATCTCTTTTGGCCATCCTGGTCATGACGCCTACCCACGCCGACGAAGGTATGTGGACGCTCTACAACCTGCCCGACGCCGTCTACGAGAAGATGCGCCTCGAGGGCTACCAGCTGCCCTACGCCCAGCTCTACCAGGCCGACGATGCCATCATGAAGGCCGTCGTCAACTTCTCGGGCTACTGCTCGGGCGTGGTCGTCTCGCCCGACGGCCTCGTCTTCACCAACCACCACTGCGGCTTCGAGTCCATCCGCTCGCACTCCACCGTCGAGCACGACTATATGCTCAACGGCTTCATTGCCAAGAGCTACGACGAGGAGCTGCCCAACGAGGAGATGTTCGTCTCGTTCATGGTCGAGCAGCGCGACGTCACCGACCAGCTTCTGGCACAGGGCCTCGACACGCTGTCGAAGGACCGCCGCGCCGCACTCCTCGACAGCGTCGAGAACGCCCTCTCGAAGTCCGTCCGCGAGCAGGACTCCACCCTCCGCTTAGAGCTGCAGCCCTTCTACGAGGGCAACCGCTACTACGCCACCACCTACCGCGACTTCCGCGACCTGCGCCTCGTCTTCGCCATTCCCAAGTCGATGGGTAAGTTCGGCGGCGAGACCGACAACTGGATGTGGCCGCGCCAGACGTGCGACTTCTCCGTCTTCCGCATCTATGCCGACCCGAAGACCAACGGCCCGGCCAAGTACTCCAAGGACAACGTGCCCTACCACCCCGAGCACTGGGCGCGCGTCTCGACCGAGGGCTACCGCGAGGGCGACTTCTCCATGACGATGGGCTACCCCGGCTCCACTTCGCGCTACCTCAGCAGCTACGGCATCAAGGAGCGCTACGAGGAGAATGCCATCCGTGCCCAGGTGCGCGGCGTGAAGCAGCAGGTGATGAAGCGCCACATGGACCAGTCGGAGGCCGTCCGCATCAAGTACGACTCCAAGTACGCCCAGTCATCGAACTACTGGAAGAACTCCATCGGCATGAACAAGTGCATCGACTCCATCGGGCTTATCGGCCAGAAGCGGCAGTTCGAGCAGCTCATCTGCCAGTGGCAGGACTCCACCGGACTCTTCAAGGATCAGCTCGACTTCCCCCAGATGGAGCGCTTCTACGCCCGCCGGCTCGCCACCAGCAAGGCATACTTGTACTTCGGCGAGACCTTCCGCCGCACCGACGAGCTGTCGCGCCGCGCCATGTACGTTCACAACGGTGCCAGCCCCGTGGGCCACGGCCGCCGGCAGCACATCAACATCAAGGACAACAGCGATACCTGGGACTACGACACCGACCGCGAGACGCTCGGCACGCTGCTCCGCAACTATCGCGAGAAGGTCTCCGACCCCCACTACCTGCCCGACTTCTACAAGACCATCGACGAGCGCTTCGGCGGCGACTGCCAGCAATATGCCGACTACCTCTACTCGAAGTCGCGCCTGCTGAAGAAGGGCAAGCGCCTCTACCCGAACAAGAAGTCGTTCTACAAGGACCCGGGCGTGAAGTTCGGCCTCGACCTGACCGAGCTCTACGCCGAACTGCGCAAGGAGTTTGCCGCCGTCCGCGACACCATCAACCTGCAGGAGCGCTACCTCTGTGCCGCCAAGCTGCGCATGGAGGAGGATATGCCCCACTACAGCGACGCCAACTTCACTATGCGCCTCTCGTACGGACAGGTCAAGGAGTACCGCCTCGGCAACAGGCACTCCGACTACCGCACCACCGCCCCGAGCCTCGTCGAGAAGATGAAGAAGGGCGATTCCATCGAGGATTATCGCGTAGAGCCTGAGATGATCGACCTCATGCAGCAGGCCGGACAGATGTCCCTCTGCTTCCTCACCACCAACGACATCACCGGCGGCAACAGCGGCTCGCCGATGTTCGACGGCCGCAACCGTCTCATCGGCCTCGCCTTCGACGGCAACTGGGACTCACTCTCCAGCGACATCTTCTACGATGCCGACCTGGCCCGCTGCATCGGTGTCGACATACGCTTCGTGCTCTACATGATTGACAAGTGGGGCCATGCCGACCGTCTCATCCGCGAGATCAATGCCCAGTAGGCCCGCCGTCGTCGCCATCCTCTTACTCCTGAGCGCCGTCGCAGGTGCTCAGGAGTACTACTATAACCTGAAGTTCCGCCTCCAGCCCAAGAACTTCGCCGACACCATCCCCATCGAGGTTGCCGACGGCCGCATCTACATCCCCGTCACCATCGCCGGCCGCACCCACCGCTTCCTCCTCGACACCGGCGCCTCCATGTCAGCCGTCTTCACCCCCGCCTCGCCCTCTCCCGCCGCCCCCGCCTCGTCCCCTCCTGTCGGCTATGCTGCGGCGGTGCCGCAGCCCGTCGGCGTCATCACCTCGCACGACGCCACCGGCCAGACCCTCCAGACCCCGGTAGTCGCCCTCCCCGCCGTGCAGATCGGCTCCCTCACCGTCAGCGGCTACCACGCCACCCTCCTCCCCCCGCTGCGCGCCCCCGGCGACTGCGCCGGCATCATCGGCTTCGACATCTTCAACAAGGGCCTGCTGGCCAAGATCGACACCCGCCGCCGCCGCCTCATCCTGACCGACCGCCGCCGCCACTTCAGCGGCGAGCCGGGCTTCGAAGCCCGCTACCGCCTGCGCCGCCACGTGCCCTTCGTCGCCCTCAGCCCCTTCGCCGCCTTCGCCGACGAGGCCCGCTTCGACACCGGCGACCGCGCGCTCTACGCCCTCTCGCGCCAGAGTTACGACGCCGCCCGCGCCGCTTCGCCCGCCGAGGTTGAGCAGCAGGTCGAGGCCCGCACCCTCGGCAGCCTGCGCATCGGCCACTTCGGCACCGAGAGCGCCGACGAGGTCGCCCTCCTCTGTCTGCCCACCCTTACCTGGGGCGACTTCAGCTTCCGCAACGTCCGCACGCTCACCGCCCAGGGCGCGTCGGCCGTCGGCAGCGCCCTCCTCGACTACGGCTCCGTCATCATCGACCCGCGCCGCCGCCGTCTTCTCTTCCAGCCCTACGACGGCGGCACGCAGTGCCTGGTCGACAACCGCCTGCCCGACATCTACTACGTCCCCGACCCGCAGGGCCGCCCCACCGTCGGCCTCGTCTGGGAGCAGAGCGAGCCTTACCGTCAGGGCTTCCGCCGGGGCGACGTCATCATTGCCGTCGACGGCACCCCCGTCCGCACCGTTGCCGACTTCACCCACTACCCCTTCATCGCCAACCAGACCTACACCGTCAGCGTCATTGACAGTCGGGGCGACACCCGCCAGATATGGGTGGCCAAATAGCCAAAAAAACATAAAAAATGCTGGCAGCGAGTGTTTGTCGTTGGCCAGGAAGAAATAATTATGTAATTTTGCATTATGTAATTTTGCATTATGCCCTTTTAGCTTATCACGATGAAAGAACTGAGCAATCCCTTTGTCATAGGGAAATATGTGAGCAAGGAATACTTCTGTGACAGGAAAGAAGAGACCAGCTTGTTGGTCCATCACATTACCAATGGCCGTCATGTTGCCATCATGTCAGAACGCAGGTTAGGAAAAACCGGATTGATAGAGCACGTCTTTGTCAACAACCTGTCCAAAGAGTATGAGACTTTTCTGATAGACATCTATACTTGCAAGAACCTGCGCGAGATGACCTACTTGCTGGCCAGCGAGGTCTTCAAGAAACTGTCAAAAAAGCAGTCACTGCTGGAACGCTTACTGCGGGTGGTACAATCAATCAAAGCCACCATAAAATATAACGTAGTGACAGGTGAGCCTGAAGTAGGCTTTGGCATAGGCGATATCAGCGAACCTGAAATCACCCTCGACGAAATACTGCAATATCTTGATACGTCAGACAAAACGTGTGTCGTAGCAATAGATGAGTTTCAGAGAATTGCAAGTTTCGAGGAAGATAATATGGAGGCATTGTTAAGAACGAAGATTCAGCACATGAAGCATGCACTGTTTGTCTTTGCAGGCAGTGAACAGCATTTGCTCGAGAGCATCTTCAACGACCCTGGCCGTCCCTTCTATAACAGTGTGGTTTTTATGCAATTATTGCCCATTAAAAAGCAGGAATACATAAAGTTCTGCCAACAATTGTTTGCATATTACGGCAAGAGCGTCTCCGACATCCTGATATCACGACTTTATGACTGTTTCCGTGGAATCACTTGGTACCTGCAATTGGGTATGAACGAAGCTTTTACACTCGCAGAACGCGGAGAGCATGTTGGCGAAAGCAGCTACAGTCACATCCTGAACCACATGGTAGACTCCAAACGCTTTACTTTCGAAGACCGTTACGCCTCGCTTACAGAGAAGCAAAAGACCGTACTACAGGCCATCGCATCTGAATATCCCAATGATGTGACGCCGACCAGTCTGGAATTTATTTCAAAATATAGTCTGAAAACAGCAAGCAGCGTACAGACGGCCGTAAAAGGACTTACGGAGAAAGGTATCCTTAGCGACAGTCATGGTCGGAAACGCCCGACTGATATCTTGTTCATGCTCTGGCTGAAAAGCTACTGAGAAAAAGGATGACGAGCCACTTCCGAGGGGCCTCCTCGCGCAGCCCGCAGGAAAAAAGTCGGAAATCGTTTGGCCGTCTCATCCGTTTTTCGTATTTTTGCAGAATAAAACGACCGAAATGAAGAAACTGTATATCGAGACCTACGGCTGCCAGATGAACGTGGCCGACTCCGAGGTGGTAGCCTCGGTCATGCAGATGGCGGGCTACGAGACCTGCGACAACCTGGCCGACGCCGACGCCGTCTTCCTGAACACCTGCTCCGTGCGCGACAATGCCGAGCAGAAAATCTACCGACGGCTCGAGGCCCTGAACGCCCTGCGCCGCCAGCGGCCCATCATCATCGGCGTCCTCGGCTGCATGGCCGAGCGCGTGAAGGAAGACCTGCTCGGGCAGCACGGTGCCGACCTCGTGGCAGGCCCCGACGCCTACCTCTCGCTGCCCGACCTCATGGCGCAGGCCGAGACCGGCCACAAGGCCATCAATATCGAGCTGTCGACCACCGAGACCTACCGCGACGTCGTGCCCCAGCGCATCGGCCTGGGCCACAAGATCGGCGGCTTCGTCAGCATCATGCGCGGCTGCAACAACTTCTGCCACTACTGCATCGTGCCCTACACCCGCGGACGCGAGCGCAGCCGCGACGTGGAGAGCATCCTGCGCGAAGCCCGCGACCTGCGCGACCGCGGATTCCGCGAGGTGACGCTGCTCGGACAGAACGTCAATTCCTATCACGCCCCCGGCATGACCCTTGAGGACGGCGCCTTCCCCTACCTGCTCCGCCGCGTGGCCGAGGCCGTGCCCGAGATGCGCGTGCGCTTCACCACCAGCCACCCCAAGGACATGAGCGACGAGACGCTGCAGGTCATTGCCGACATGCCCAACGTCTGCCGCCACATCCACCTGCCCGTGCAGTCGGGCTCCGACCGCATCCTCCGGCTCATGAACCGCAAGTACACCCGCGAGTGGTATCTCGACCGCGTCAGCGCCATACGCCGCATCGTGCCCGACTGCGGCCTGTCGACCGACATCTTCGTGGGCTACTGCTCCGAGACCGAGGAGGACCACCAGCTCTCGCTCTCGCTGATGCGCGAGGTAGGCTACGACTCCGCCTTCATGTTCAAGTACTCGGAGCGCCCCGGCACCTACGCCTCGCGCCACCTGCCCGACGACGTACCCGAGGAGGTGAAGCTGCGCCGCCTGAACGAGCTGATACAGCTGCAGACCGACATCTCGGCCCGCCAGAACCGCAAGGACGAGGGCCGCGAGTTCGACGTCTTGGTCGAGGGCTTCTCCAAGCGCAGTCGCGAGCAGCTCTGCGGCCGCACCGAGCAGAACAAGATGGTGGTGTTCGACCGCGGCACCCACCACATCGGCGAGACCGTCCGCGTCAGCATCACGGGCAGCACCAGTGCCACGCTGATGGGCGAGGCCCGATGACGCAAGCAGTCCGGCCTATACCATCAGTAAGGATCGTGGAAACTCTCGACAACCATTGACGCTCTCCAAAACCCGCCGCCTTTTCAGCAAAACCCGCCCCCTTTTGCGCAAAACCCGCCGCCTTTTCCCATTTAGCCCATTCAGCCCATCAACCTTCAACCTCAGGTGTCGGTTCAGGTGTCGGTTCCAGCCCCGCAGCCAGCCTGAAGCCTCCTTATTGCCCTCCGTCCTTACGTCCTGTCGCTATATATAGTTGTAATATGTACTTTTTATCCTACACTTCCTACACTTCCTACACCTAAAAAAAAGTCGGGCAGGTGTAGGAAGTGTAGGAAGTGTAGGATGTCTCCCGCGAATCACAATCAGTAATGAATTAGAATGCTCTTTTGCTGTAACCAATTCCAATCTTATGGTACTTTTTGAGAAAAGAGCGGTGACTTTTGCACCTATCCTTGCACGTCAGGAAAAAAAAGCGTAACTTTGCTGCACGAACGATAACGAAAACGATAACTAAAACGAAGATGAAGAAGAAAATCTTTCTGCTGCTTGTCGCTGCGACGATGAGCATGGCTGTCATGGCACAGCGACATACCGACAGGCTCGACCGCGGACTGGTGGTGATTCCTACCGGCAGTACCACCGGCAGTAACACCAACACCGTGACGTGGCGGCGGCTGACCAACGAGTACTTCGACGTGAAGTACAACGTCTACAGGAACGGTTCGCGCGTAGCGACTAACCTGGCCAATACGTGCTATTCGGGCAGTGGCTCGACGACTGACGCTTACCAGGTAGCCGCCGTGGTGAACGGCGTGGAGCAGGCGAAGTCGCAGGCCGTGACGGCGTGGAAGCAGTATGTCTATAAGATAGGCGACACCCGTACCGCCACCGCCTACCTCGACATCCCCTTAGCTGCGGTTTACGACCGCGACGGCAACGACGTGACAGAGCACTACCAGCCGAACGACGCCGAGATGGCCGACCTCGACGGCGACGGCCAGTTAGAGATCATCGTCAAGCGGCTCAACACCGTCGATGCCACGGGCTATTACTCTGGCCTGAACGACGCGAAGGGGAACGAACGCTGGATAATCTATCCGCAGAGCTCACGCGAGTTCGTCGTGCTCGATGCCTACGACGTTGACTGGCTGACGGGCGAGGCCGCCCTGCTGTGGCGCATCGACTGCGGCCCGAACATGGTGAGCAGCAACTCGACGGAGATCGACATCATTGCCTACGACTGGGACGAGGACGGACGGGCCGAGGTGGTGCTGCGCGGTGCCGACAACATGATTGTCTACGGCGGCGACGGCACGACGCAGCTCTTCACCGTCGGCGACATGACGGTGAACACGCGCCCCGTGTGGTACTCGTCGAACGAGAAGGGCTCTGCCACCGGGAGTCTGGCCTATACGAATACGGGTGCCGAGTACCTGATTTACATGAACGGACTGACGGGTGCGAAGTATCAGGTCACGGACTACCCGCTGGCGCGCGGCAGTGCCGCCGACTGGGGCGACACCTCCGGCCACCGCTCGTCGAAGTACTTCTTCGGCGCACCCTTCCTCGACGGGCGCAAGGCCAGCCTCTTCCTGGGCCGCGGCATCTACACCCGCCACAAGATGATGGCCATGGACCTCGACCGCGGCGCCCACACCTGGAGCACCCGCTGGACGTGGGCCTGCAACAACTCCAACAGCCCCTGGTACGGCAACGGCTACCACAACTTCGTCATCGCCGACGTCGACGAGGACGGACGCGACGAGATTGTCTACGGCTCGATGGTCATCGACGACAACGGCTGCGGACTCTCAACCACGGGCTACGGGCATGGCGACGCACAGCACGTGGGCGACTTCGACCCCTACCGCCCTGGGCTGGAGTTCTTCGGATGCTTAGAGGAAGGGCCCTACTATGGCTGCAACTACCGCAACGCCACCACCGGCGAGGTCTACTATAAGTTCACCGCCGGCGACGACACCGGGCGCGGGCTGATGGCCAACTTCTCGAACAGCTATCCCGGCTCGCTGGGGCGCTCGTCGTCGTCGGACGTCATGTCGGCCGTCACCGACCAGGAGATCGCAGCCCTTGCCGGCGACGGCTACATAGCCTGGGGCGACCTGAACTTCCGCATCTACTGGGACGGCGACCTCTGCTCGGAGATCCTGAACAGCCCCGGCACGGCTAAGGAGGCTAAGGTGGAAAAGCCCGGCACGGGCCGCCTCTTCACCTCAAGCGGCTGCAACATGAATAACGACTCGAAGAACAACCCCTGCTTCCAGGGCGACATCGTCGGCGACTGGCGCGAGGAGATCGTCGTGCGCTGCGGTCAGGGCCTGCGCGTCTATACCTCGGGCATAGGCACGAACTACAGTATGCCCACGCTCTGGAACGACCACCAGTACCGCCAGGCAATGGTCTGGCAGATGATGGCCTACAACCAGCCGCCCCACCTGAGCTACTTCCTCGGCGAGATGGAGGGCATCACCACGGCACCGCCCACGCTGACCGACGATGGGCGCACCATCGTCGACGACGGCTCGACCATCAGCGGCACCTCTGCTGACCAGCTGCTGATGTGCGAGACAGCCGACATGACCGTCAGCGTCAGCGACGGGGCATCGCCCGCCGTGCTCGTGGTCAACGCCCCGACATGGGTGAAGGGCACCGACGTGAACGGCACCACCGGCACAAAGGTGAAGGGCGACGGCTCGACGGGTGCCACGAACCTGCCCGAAATCGTGACCACCACCTACACCCACACGCTGACGGGCGGCGCCTTCACGGGCGCGATGCGCCTGGTGAAGCAGGGCGGCGGCGTGCTCCGGCTGCCCGCCGTCAACGAGACCTACACGGGGGCGACCGACGTCTGGGCCGGCACGCTGCGCTTCGACGGCACGATGACGGGCAGCGCCGTCTGGCTGAACCGCCACACGACGCTCGAGAGCGACGGCGGCACGTTCGCCAAGAGCATCACCGCCGACTACGGCTCGGCTATCGCCCCCGGCAGCAAGGGCATCACCGTAGGCACGCTGACGCTGAACCACGGTGCGCGGCTCGTCATCACGCTCTATGGCGACATCACGGCGAGCAAGGTGAACGCTGACCGGCTGGTGCTCAACGACAAGAGCGGCGACGTCTGGGAACAGTACGGCCCGGAGTACCTGAAACCCGTCGTCGAGTTCCGCGCCGAGGGCGGCTCCGTGGCCGACGGCACCTACGACTTGGGCACCATCAGCAATTTCGAGGGCGGCGCCATCATCGAGGGGCTGGAAGGCATCGGCCAGTACAGTCTTGAGAGCAGCAACGGCCACCTCTTCCTCGTCGTGGGGTCGGGCGAGGCCGTGACCTGCCCCGAGCCTACGTTCGCCGTCAGCGGCTACAGGCTTGTCGACGACGGCCTGCTGCCCGTGGTCAGCATCCTGCCCGGCACGTTCTACTACGGCAGCAGCGACGTCACGCCCGCGATTGCCGCCACGTTCAACGGCGAGCCGGTAGACCTGACGGCGCTCTACAGCGAGGATTACGAGCGTGCCGAGGCTGTCAGCGGATGGACCACTCCCGGCGCTGTGATGAGCATCGGCGAAGGCGATGCCGACCACGGCAGGTTCTTCTTTGTCAACACCGGCAATACGAACACACGTTACGCTTATACGCGCCTGAGCGACATCGACCTGACGGCTGTCAGCAGCTACACCATAGAGTTCGACCTGGCCATGAAGTCGGGAAATACCGACGGCGTGGAGTTCTGCGTGATGAGTAAAGGCGGTAAAAGCCCGTCGAACTCTTGGGGCAACTACGCCAACATCAACGGCTACGCCAATATGCTCTTCGACATCACGGCACCGAAAAGCTCGACGACATTTACCGTGAACGGAACAGAGACCACCACGACACTGGACTCCGAGAAGTGGTATCACGTCGCGCTGAAGGTCGACAAGGAAAGCCGGACCGTGGCCTGGACCATCTCCAACGGCGACAGCGGCACCTTCAACTTGCCAGAGGAGACCAGTGCCGACTTCGACGGCTTCTATCTGGTGGCTGGCAGGTACTACTCTACAATCAGGCTCGACAACGTCCGCATCTGCCGCACCGACGGAGCCTCGTTTGCCTTCCCTGCCACGGGCACGCTGACGGTGACGACGAGCTATCCCGGCTGCCAGTCGGCCACGGCTGACTATGAGGTGACGGAGGTGCTCATGCCGGGCGACGTCAACCGTGACGGTGTGGTGAACATCGTCGACGTGGCCCTGACCATCAGCTATATGACCGGGCAGGAGCCGGAGAACTTCGTGAAGGCTGCAGCCGATCTCGACAGCAACGGCACCGTCGACGACGCCGACCTGAAGGCCATCGTCGGACGCATCGGCTGGGGCCGATGACTACAGGCTGAAGAAGCCGAAGAAGTAGACGGCGGCCACCCAGCTGCGGTTGGTCATGTTGCGGGCCTCGCCCACGCGCGAACCTTTCTTATATATATCGCCGTTGGAGCGGACCTCGCCGACGCGGCTCCCGTTCTCGTAGATGTCGCCATTGGAGCGGATCTCGCCGACGCGGCGGCCATCCTTGTAGACGTCGCCGTTGGAGCGGAGCTCGCCCTTGCGCGAGCCGCCGACGTAGATGTCGCCGTTGGAGCGCAGCTCGCCACGGCGCGAGCCGCCGATATAGACGTCGCCGTTGGAGCGAATCTCGCCCTTGCGCGAGCCGCCGACGTAGAGGTCCATGCCACTGCTGGCCGATGTCGCTGCCGGGCGCGAGAGGCTGGAGGATGTGCTGGTGCTTGATGTAACCGTTGTCGTTGACCGCGTAGCTGTCATGGCACCGTCGGTAGTGCCGGTGGTGGTCGTCGCCGGGCCTGCTGCGGCGGTGGTAGCTGCCGGCGTCGTCGGAGCCTGCTGCGTGGTGTTGTAATTACTGTTGCTGCCGATGTTCGCTATGGCACCGACGGTAGAAGCCACATGATTGACGTCGTACATGGCACTGTTGATGCTCGACAACGTGTTCAACGTGTTGCCGCAGGCTGTCAGGGCAGTGGCCGTGATGATGGTCAGAAGAGTCTTTTTCATCTTGCTTTTAGGTTTTTGGGTTATTGGATGTTTACATGATGCTTTCTCCCTCGATGTACTGCGACATGAACAGGTGGTCGCCGTCGTAGACGACGTAGGTGAACTGGCTGATCCAGTCGCCAAGGATAATCATGCGCGCCTTCTTGGTGAGCTGCAGGTCGACCTCGATGTGGCGGTGCCCGTAGATGAAGTAGTCGACGTTGGGGTGGTTCTGAATGTAGCGCCTGGTATAGAGCACCAGATGCTCGCGGTCTTCGCCCATATAGGCCGGCGGCCCGTCGGCCTCGTGCTTGCGGCGCGAGTGCTTGGCCCAGGTCAGTCCGAACCACATGCCCCAGCGGGGGTGGAGAGCCGAGAAGAGCCACTGGCACGTGCGGTTGTGGAAGATCCAGCGGATCAGCTTGAACGAGCGGTTCGGGTCGCCCAGCCCGTCGCCGTGGGCCAGGAAGAAGATCTTGCCGTAGAGCTCGGTGGTGAGCGGCTGCTTATGGATGATGACGCCGCACTCGCGCTCGAGGTAGTTGTAGGCCCAGATGTCGTGGTTGCCGGTAAAGAAGTGTACCTCGACGCCCATGTCGGTCAGCTCCGACAGCTTGCCGAGGAGGCGGGTGTAGCCCCTGGGCACGACGTAGCGGTATTCGTACCAGAAGTCGAACATATCGCCTAACAGGTAGACGGCGGCCGCCTTCGTCTTGATGCTGTCGAGGAACCGCACGAGGCGCCGCTCCTGCATCCGTTTATGATCGATGGCCCATGAACCGAGATGGGCGTCGCTGAGGAAATAGATTGGTTTCATACTTCTCACTCTTCACTTTTCACTTTTCACTTCCCACTTAGTCGAATCCCAGTTCGACCCGCGCTTCTTCTGTCATCATAGACTGGTCCCAGGCGGGCTCAAAGACCAGGTTGACGTTGGCGGCACGGATGCCGTCGACGCTCTCGACCTTGGTGCGCACGTCCTCGAGGATGAAGTCGGCGGCGGGGCAGTTGGGGGCGGTGAACGTCATGTCTAACTCGACGGTGGCGTCGTCCCTGATGTCAATCTTATAGATCATTCCGAGGTCAAAGATGTTGACCGGTATCTCCGGGTCGTAGACGGTCTTCAGCACGTCGACGATACGCTCTTCTAACGTAGACTTTTCTTGTTGTGTCATATTTTTCCCTGTTCGTGGTAAGAATAATAGTTGCCGTCGGTCACGATGACGTGGTCGAGGAAGTGCAGGCGCATCACCTCGCTGGCACGCTTGATGGTCTGCGTCAGCTGGTCGTCGGCCTTGCTCGGGCGGATGCTGCCTGAGGGGTGGTTGTGGCAGACGGCGAGGACGGTGGCGTTGGACAGGACGGCCTCGCGCATGATGATGCGGACGTCGACGCTGACCTCCGAGATGCCGCCGTGGGAGATGCGCACCTTCTTGATGAGCCGGAAGTTCTGGTTCATCAGCAACAGCCAGAACTCCTCGACGTCGAGGTCCTGCAGCACGGGGTGCATCAGGTTGTAGATGCGGGTGGCGGTGCCCAGGTCGGGCCGCTCCTCGGCCTTCTCCTGCTGGCGGCGCTTGCCTAATTCGCAGGCAGCGAGTATGGTGATGGCCTTGGCCTCGCCGACGCCCTTGTACTGGCACAGGTCGCGGATGGACATCTTTCCCAAGGTGTTGAGGTTGTTGCCGCAGTCGGCCAGTATCTTCTGCATGAGTTCCACTGCCGACATACCGGGGCAGCCCGACCCCACGAGGATGGCCAGCAGCTCGGCGTCGGTGAGCGTCGGTGCACCGTGGTCGCGCAGCTTCTCGCGCGGCTGGTCGTCGGGCGACCAGTTGGCTATGGTCAGTCGTTGGCTCATTTGTAGAAGTTCTTTTCGAAGGCGGTAAATTCGTCTTTCTTCAGGACGCAGCGCTTCCACCACGCCTTGATGAAGCCCAGACCGTAGCCCATGAGCTGGGTGAAGGCGGCGGGGATGCTGAGCAGCCCAACCTTCAGGCTTTTGTTCTTGATGGTGGAATCAATGAAGATGACAGCACTGTATAAAACGAGAGGTATCCACGGGGCGAAGCACATCCAGTAGAACCGGTCGTGGTCGACGTAGTGCATCAGGGCACGGCCGACGGCGGAAATCAGGATGAGGCCAATGACACCCACGGTGAAGACCGTGGGCAGCAGGTGGACGAGCTTCAGCGTGCCGGGATGGCGCTTCGTGAGGTTGATGCGTGCGATACCGCTGTTAAAGACCTGGCGGAAGAACTTCTTCAGGTCGGTGCGCCGCTTGTGCCACACCCAGGCATCGGGAATCAGGGCGGTCTTGAAGCCGGCCTCGACAATGCGGTAGGAGAAGTCGATGTCCTCGCCGAAGCGCATCTTCGAGAAGCCGCCAAGCTGCCGGTAGACGTCGCGGCGGATGCCCATGTTGAACGAGCGCGGGTAGAACTTGTCGAGCTTCGCCTTTCCGCCGCGGATGCCGCCCGTGGTGAAGAACGACGTCATCGAGTAGCTGATGGCTTTCTGCACTGGCGTGAACGACTCATGGGCTGCGTCGGGACCGCCCCAGGCAGAAAGGCCGTCACCCGTTCCGTCGGCAACAGCCTGCATATACCCTTCGGGCAGAACCACGTCGGAGTCGAGCACGATGAGCCACTCGCCGCTGGCCCGCTCGGCACCATAGTTACGGCTCTGGCCGGGGCCGCTGTTGTCCTTGTAGTAATAATGCAAATCAAGGATGTCTGTGTATTTGTCACAGACATCCTTGCATGGCTTCTCAGAGCCGTCTTCCACGACAAGGACTTCGAAGTCCTTCTGCGTCTGTCTGGCCAGACTGTCAAGCAACTCGCTGACTTCGTCGGGACGGTTGAAGACGGGAACGATGATTGAATATTTCAAATCTTCAATTTTTCACTTTTCGCCTTTTCGCCTTTTCACTTATTCCTCTTTCCCATTACTCCTTGGCACGGGCCAGGTAGCTGCCGTCGCGGGTGTCGACCTGAATGAGGTCGCCCTCGTTGATGAACAGAGGAACGCGAACCTCGACGCCGGTCTCCAGAGTGGCGGGCTTCAGCGTGTTGGTGGCGGTGTCGCCCTTGATGCCCGGCTCGGAGTGGGTCACGCGCAGGACGGTCTTCACGGGCATCTCGGCGTAGAGGATGGTGCCGTCGGTGGTGTCGCTGACCACTGACACGGTGTCGCCCTCCTTCATGAACTCATGGCCGATGACGAGGTCGTTGGCAATGGGAATCTGCTCGAAAGTCTCGTTGTTCATGAAGATGCGGCCCGACTGGTCCTCGTAGAGGTACTGATAGTCGCGGTGCTCGATGATGACGTCCTCCAGCTTTTCGCCGATGTTGTAGCGGCGCTCCAGTACGCGGCCGTCGCTGACGTTCTTAACCTTGATGTTCATGATGGTGTTACCCTTACCCGGCTTGCGGTGCTGGAAGTCGATGCAAACCCAAATACCCCCGTCCATGCGGATGGCGGTTCCTTTCTTGATGTCTTGTGAGTTAATCATACAAAAATTAATCTAAATGTTGGAATTTGGGTGCAAAGGTACGAAAAAAAGTGAAAAGTGGAAAGTGAAAAGTGAAAAAAATGGAGGAAAACTTGCGTAATCCAAAAGAAATGAGTACTTTTGCACCCCCAAATGATAATAAACAATAAAAAATAAGGATTAAGAGCAATGAAAAGAACATTTCAGCCGCACAATCGCCGTCGCGTCAACAAGCACGGCTTCCGTGAGAGAATGGCCACGAAGAATGGTCGCCGCGTGTTGGCTTCACGCCGCGCAAAGGGTCGCAAGAAGTTAACTGTTTCTGACGAGCATCACGGAAAGTAAACCACCCGTCTCGGAAAGAAAATGAAGGAAAAACAGAAAGAAGTAGAGAGAATTCTTTGCTTCTTTCTGTTTTTTCATTAACTTTGCAATCGAAAAGTGAATCGTCGATGAAAACAAAGGAATTCTTCGGTAAGTTTCTGAGCACTTACCTGTGGGGAAATCTTCTGGCTATGGTGCTCGTCTTGATTGCTCTCGGCTTTGGGGCGAAGTATGGGCTGGAATTGTACACCCGTCATGGCAAGGAGGTTACGGTGCCTAAACTCGTCAACATGTCGAGCAAGGATGCCCGCTTGGTTCTTGATGACAACAAACTTGAGATGGTCGTTACCGATTCGGGCTACAACAAGCGGTTGCCTGCCGGGTGTGTCCTGACGCAGTCGCCGGCTCCCGGCATGAAGGTCAAGCCGGGACACATTATCTATGTGACCGTCAACTCACCGTCTTCACCGACATTTGCCATCCCCGACGTGATTGACAACAGCAGCTTCCGTGAGGCCGAGGCAAAACTGATAGCTATGGGCTTCAGACTGCTGCCGCCGAAGCGCATTGTCGGCGAGCGCGACTGGGTGTATGGCATCATGAGCCGTGGCCGTCGTGTCAGCACGGGCGAGCGCGTCTCGATTGAAACCCCGCTGACCTTGCTGATCGGCAACGGCCAATACAGCAGCGACGATGAAATCAACTACACCGTGCCGGAGCCTGATTTCTCTGACGAAGAGATGGACGAAGAAGACGTATTCGAGGTGGTGGAAGAAACAGAGCAGACCACCGAAGAGGTTGAGGTGATTGAAGAGGAAGGGGAGGTAGTAGAATAAGGTATGGATAGCGAAGAGCTGATACTTAGCGACCAGGAACTGGACGAAGACGACCAGCAGCTCTACGAGCACTTCCGCTTAGAGGTGGACCGTGGGCAAGAGCCGCTGCGCATTGACAAGTTCCTGACTGAGCACATGCAGCACTCCACGCGCAACCGCATTCAGCAGGCTGCCGAGGCGGGTTTCATCCACGTCAACGACCGCCCTGTGAAGAGTAACTACAAGGTGCGGCCGGGCGACGTTATCACACTGATGCTCGACCGCCCGCACTACGACACCACTATCGAACCTGAGGACCTGCCCTTGGATGTCGTCTATGAGGACGGCCAACTGATGGTCGTCAACAAGCCCGCCGGACTGGTTGTGCATCCCGGCGTCGGCAACTTCCACGGCACGCTGGTCAACGCCATTGCCTGGCACCTGCGCGAACTGCCCACTTACGACCCCAACGACCCCTCGGTGGGACTCGTCCACCGCATCGACAAGGACACAAGCGGACTGCTCGTCGTCGCCAAGACACCCGAGGCGAAGACGCACCTCGGCAGGCAGTTCTTCGACCACGACACCCATCGCTCATACAACGCACTGGTCTGGGGGCACTTCACTGAAGATGAGGGCCGCATTGAGGGCAACATCGGCCGGGACCCGCGCGACCGCCAGCGCATGGCTGTCTTTCCCACCGATTCCGACACGGGCAAGCCCGCCATAACTCACTGGCGCGTCATGGAGCGCTTCGGCTACACTACGCTCGTGGAGTGCCGTTTGGAGACGGGGCGCACCCACCAGATACGTGCCCACATGAAGCACATCGGCCATCCGCTGTTCTGCGACGAGCGCTACGGCGGTACAGAGATCCTGCGCGGCGAGCGGTCGTCCACCTACAAGGCGTTCATCCAGAACTGCTTCCGGCTGTGTCCGCGTCAGGTGCTACACGCCCGGACGCTCGGCTTCGTCCATCCTGCGACGGGCCGGCAGATGGACTTTACCTCGGACTGGCCCGAGGATATGGCCGCCGTCATCGACAAATGGCGGAATTATTTCCGTAACACTGAAACAACGAAATAACAAAACACATATAAAATGAAGAATCTGAAACGCAACATTGCCATCGTCTGCGGTGGCGACTCCTCCGAGCACGACGTCTCGCTGCGCTCGGCGCAGGGACTTTACTCCTTTTTCGATAAGGAACGTTATAACGTTTACATCGTCGACATCAAGGGACAAGACTGGCACGTAGAACTGCACGACGGCACGACGGCACGCATCGACCGCAACGACTTCTCCTTCGTGGAGGACGGGAAGGCCTGCCTCTTCGACTATGCCTACATTACCATACACGGCACACCTGGCGAGAACGGCCTGCTCCAGGGATACTTCGACCTCATCGGCCTGCCCTACAGCACCAGTGGCGTGCTGGTCGAGGCCATGACCTTCGACAAGTTCGTGCTCAACCAGTATCTGCGCGGCTACGGCATCAGCGTGGCTGAGTCACTGCTCATACGTAAGGGCTACGAGGAGCTGGCCAGCGACGAAGAGGTTGAGCGCCAGATAGGGATGCCCTGCTTCGTGAAGCCCGCCGCCGACGGCTCCAGCTTCGGCGTTACCAAAGTGAAGAACGTCGACCAGCTGGCCCCGGCCATCCGCAAGGCCATGATGGAGAGTCCGGAGGTTATGGTAGAGTCGTTTCTTGAGGGCACCGAGATTACGCAGGGCTGCTACAAGACCCGCGAGAAGAGCGTCCTGCTGCCCATCACCGAGGTGGTCACGTCGAACGAGTTCTTCGACTACGATGCCAAGTATAACGGTCAGGTCGAGGAGATTACACCGGCCCGCATCAGTGCAGAGCTGGCCGAGCGCGTCGGCAAGATTACCAGCCACATCTACGACATCCTCCACTGCAACGGCATCATCCGCATCGACTACATCGTCTCGCCCCAGGGAAAGATCAGTATGCTCGAGGTGAACACCACGCCGGGCATGACCGCCACCAGCTTTATTCCTCAGCAGGTGCGTGCCGCCGGGCTGTCGATGGCTGACGTGCTGACTGACATTGTTGAAAACCAATTTGTATGAGTGAGTTCGACGAGATACGGCCTTACGAGCCGGAGGAGATGAGGCAGGCCTTCGACGACCTGATTAACGACCGCCAGTTCAACGTCGTCATGAAGGGCTTTGCCCCGTGGCTGCCGAAGTCGGTACGTAACGGACTGCTGCGGCTGGCCTTCACAGGCGTGAAGACCCCGCTCGACTTCCAGAAGCGTTTCATGAAGCCTGTGGTGAAGTACATCATCCGCAAGCATACCGACGGCTGCTCTTTCGACGATGCCCTGCTTCCGCAGGACAAGTCGCTGCGCTACACCTTCGTCTCAAACCACCGCGACATCGTCCTCGACTCGGCCTTTCTTGACGTAATGCTCGTCGATAAGGATTATCCCACCACCGTCGAGATAGGCATCGGCGACAACTTGCTCATCTATCCGTGGATCAAGCGGCTGGTGCGCATGAACAAGGCTTTTACCGTGCGCCGCGGCCTCTCGCTGCGCGAGACGCTTGCCGCCTCACAGCTGATGAGCCGCTACATACACTACGCTGTCACCCAAAAGCACGAGAATATTTGGATAGCCCAACGGGAGGGCCGTGCCAAGGACAGCGACGACCGCACCCAGGAAGCCGTCCTGAAGATGCTCGCCATGGGTGGGCTTTTAAATGATTTGAACATTGTCCCGCTGACCATCAGCTATGAGTACGACCCCTGTGACTACCTCAAGGCGCAGGAGATGCAGCAGAAGCGCGACAACCCCACATTCAAGAAAAGCCGTCAGGACGACCTCGACAACATGCGTACCGGCATCTTCGGCTACAAGGGCCGCGTCACCTATCGGGCCGCCGCTCCCGTGAACACGTGGATTGCCGACCTTGACAGCCTCCCCCGACAGGATTTCTTTGCGCATCTGGCACACCGCATGGACCGTGAACTGCACCGGGGCTACGAACTCTACCCTTGCAACTACATCGCTGCCGACCGCCTTGACGGCGGTCGTGAGCGTGCCGCTCACTATACGGCTGACGACGAGCAGCGCTTTGCCCGCTACCTCGACGGCCAGTTGGCCAAGGTTTCTATTGCAGACCCTGACCTGCCCTTCCTTCGTGAGCGTATACTGACAATGTATGCCAACCCCTTGAGAAACCATCTGGCTGCCTTATGAGAAAATTGCTGGTGAGTGTTCATATTGCTCTCTTAGTGCTGCTTGCCGCTTGCGAGCAGGAAATCTACGAGAAAGGCGACGGCCAACTGTCATATATGCGCGCCGATTTCGTCGAGGCTTTTGTCAATGCCGACAAGCAGGTAAACCGCGTGGTGACCGATAACGACGACGAACTGACGCTTGCCACACCCTATTCGGCCGACTGGATTAGTCGGCCCGACACCACCTACCGCGCAGTCCTATATTATAATAAGGTGGACAGCCGGGCAGAGCTGTTGGGGCTTGGGCGTGTCACGACGCTTAGCCTGCGTCGTGATTCGAGTGCCGTCAGCAAATGGAATCCCGACCCGATTGGCATGGAGACCGCCTGGGTCGGCCATAATCTCCGCTATCTTAACTTAGGACTGGTCCTGAAGATCGGAGCCACCGACAAGGACGCCACGCCGCAGTCCGTGAGTATGCTTCACGGTGGAATTACAGTCAATGCCGACAGCACGCAAACCCTCCGGCTGTTGTTCAACCACCAGCAAGGCGATGTCCCCGAATACTATTCCCAGCGTGCCTACGTCAGCGTGCCACTCAGTGGCCTGACCGTTGACTCGGTTCGTCTCACCGTCGTCACCTATGACGGCACTGTCGTCCGCACCTTTCCCATCCAGAAGAAGAGCGACTATTGACCCGTCACCAACAGTGCGACGCCACAAGTAAACTATTCTGGTGCGGAGTAAATTACTCAACTTTCGCAAGTTCAATAATAATGTTCGCACGCACGAGCGCAGGTGTGAAAAGTTTAAAAGTGCCTACACTGCCTACACTTGGCCGTAACTGACAGGCTGTCAAAGGGTTTCT
>CAJOLE010000002.1 GCA_905235325.1 uncultured Prevotella sp.
GCCGATGCGCTGATGGCTGTCATCGAGAGGAGGGCAGTCAGGAAAAAAAAGATTTTCTTCATTGTTCTTTCTTGTTTTTTGATTGTTACTGTGTTAAACTTCCTACTCTACATTAAAGTCCCATTCCTTGTTGGTGATGCGGCTCCATCCTCCTTCATTCTCATTATCGTCATTACCGATTGTTATGCCAGAATTGATGGGGAATTCTTCGGAGTCGGCCAGGAGGCTTTCTTCATAGATGAGCATTGTGTTGCTGTTTGGTTTCAAATAATTCTTTTTCATTCTTTTTGATTGTTGTTTAGTTTGGGTTATATGTCCTTTGTAAATTTGAAGAAATGCCCCTGAAGAGTTGAATGCTTCAGGGGCATTTCCTTATAGTCAGTATTTACTTCACAATGACTTTCACCGTGCGTCCGTCAGCCAGTCGTACGATATTCAGACCCTTGTTGAGTGTCTGCTGGCGTGCGCCGTTGAGGTTGTAGATAGCTTCAGCCTTAGCAGCGGTCTTAGCCTGTGCGTTCTCAATACCGCTCACCTCATAGTCGGGCTTAGCGTCGGTAGCAAATGCGCGGAGCTTTGCACCACCGTCATACTTAGCACTACCACCGTTCCAGTAGCCGAGTGGACGGGTGTTACCGGAGCCGCCTTCCTGGTTGATGTAGTTACCCGGCTTGTCGCTGTACTCGACACCGAATGCGTATGTGCCATCCTCGTCGTTAGTGAATCCGTAGCCGTTCCAGAGGTAGTTGACACCCTCCTGTACGACAGCCCAGCAGTGGTCGCCTACGGGCAGGTTAGCGAGCGTACCCTTGAGAGCAGCATTGAAGATGCTGAACTGGTAGGGGTTGCCGAGGAAAGCCCAGAGGTACTCGTTGCTGTTGAGCGTCTCGTCGTCCACGTTGGCCTTATCTTCGGGCATATAGTGACCGTCGCCGTTGATGCGTGCAGTGTTCACCCAGTAGTTATCGCGGACTTCAAGGTTGTACCATGTAGCACCGGTGAGGTCGAGGTCGTAGGTCATCGTCACGTTAGCATTCACAGTCATGCCGTCGGTGACAACTGCCTCCTCGTCGTACTCGAGTTCAACCAGTCCGTTGTTCCAGTCCTCGGGCAGCTTGACGGCCTCGTTGAGGATTTCGCCTTCGAAGGCATAGAACTTAGCGGTCTTGATGGTCTCACCGTTATAGATGGCGTTGAAGGTGATCTCAGCCTGCTTCTTCGTTGACTCGGGCACCTCGCTGACGCGGAAGATAGAGCCGTCGTCAGTACCAGAACCGTTGACCCAGAGACCCAGGGTGTTACTGCTAAAGTGGTTGAGCCAGTTGTTGGCATCGGGAGTCTTCAGTGCGAAACCAATCTCGAGGCCGTCGTTCTTGTCGACACCGATGATGTCCCAAGTGTAGACGCCGTCGATGAACTCAGGCACGTTGCTGGCGTTGACGCCGAGGGTCTTGCCCTCACCGGCAGCGCGGTTGACGATCTGCACACCCTTGAATGGGTCGCCGATGATGGCCCACTGATAGTTGGTCATGGCCAGCTTTTCAGTGTCCTCCTCGTAACTGATGAATCCATACTCGTCCTCGACTGCCGTTGCGATGGGAGCGCATGAGTAGGGAGCAGTGCCACCGTAGCTGAGGTAGCGGTATCCTTGGTCAGCACCCGCGCGGCGCATGTCGATGTTGTACCAGTGAGCGTCTGCAAAGCTTGTTGAGAGGTCGAAGATTCCAGCCCACACAGCGTTGTAGTAGACATCAAGCGTGCTGGCGCCATCGGGAATCTGCTCAACGAGGTTGCCCTCAGCGTCCTTGGCGTTAGAGTCGACTTCGAGCAGTGGATCAGTGAATGATACAGGCGCTTCAACGAAATCGCCAGAGAATGCGACAGATGTAATCTTCTTCACTTCCTCGCCGTTATAGTTGAGGTGATAAGTGATAGCCATGTCCTGCACGGGCTCAGCCAGGGTAGCCACCTCGAAAGCGAGGAACTTGCTGCCACCGTCATTGATAACGTTCCAGTAGCGGAGGTTGCGTCCGTTGTCGTTGATGTACTGTCCCTTGACGTTTGAAGCTCCGAGTGTGAATCCTTCGTTGTTAGCGTAGATATCCCAGTAGTAGACCGTGTCGCGCATGGCGGCGTAGTCGGTGTTGTTGTCAGGATCGATGTAGTAAGCGAGGTTCTTTTCGCCGTAAGCGCGGTTGTAGACCTTCACCTGGTAGGGGTTACCCTCGAAAGCCCACTGGTACTGAGCAGCGTCGAGGTCGGCATCCAGAAGTTCCACTACTTTATGGTAATTGCCCTTGTCACCCTGCGGGACAGCATTTACCCAGTACTGGTCGCGGAGGCTGAGGTTGTACCATTTGCTCTTGTCGAGAGCGAGTTCGAAGTCTTCCTTGAGCGTAGCGGGAACGTTGAGCACCATGTTTTCGGTGACGTTGCCCGAGTATTCGAGGTCAACGAGTCCGTTGTCGATGGCCGTTCCGGGGATGACTTCCTCGAGCGGTGTGTCGACGAAAGCCTGCACGGTTGCAGTCTTGACGATCTCGCCGTTAAATGTAGCATTGAGTGTGATCTTCGTCAGCGGTGTTGCCGACTCGGGAGCCTCTGTGAAGCGGAGCAGTGAACCGCCGTCGTTGCGGCCTGCGCTGCTGTCCCAGATGCCGAGCTTTCCACCGTTGGAGAGCTCGTTGGCGAACTTATTCGTTCCGGGCAGGCAGATGGAGATGGCAGCGGGATATGTGCCCTCTGCGACGCCTGTGACCTCCCATACGAACTCGCCTTCAAGCATGACGATATTGTCCTTATCATCGGTCTGGAGATACATACCTTCGCCTGCTGCACGGTTGATGATGCTCATGCCGTTGATGGGGTCGCCGATGAGTGCCCAGTGGTATTCGGGCAGCATGAGGTCCTTCTCGTTGGAGACGGCAGCGCATTTATATGATGTCACGTCGGGATCGTAGACAATATACTTGGGATTTTCAGCATTGCTGGAGCGACGGATGTCCATGTTGTACCACTTTGCATCCTCATAGCCAGTAGAGAGGTCGAAGGGAGCGCCCCATGTGGAGTCGTAGTAGATGTCGAGCGTGTCGGCATTGGCCTGACGCATAGTCGGCACAAGGAGATTGCCTTCCTCGTCAACCCAGCGCCATGCCTCGCCACCCTCGAGCTTCGGCTCGCCGATGGTAATCAGGGGGTTCTTGATGCTGCCGGGTACGGTGAGCTTGTTGCCAATGACGACCTCGTCGATGGCTTCCTTCCACGGTGTGCCATTATAGCTGAGGTAAGCTTTGATGAGACGGGTTGTACCGACGTTGTCTTCGGGATTGGCGGGGTCGGTGTCCTTGGTAGCCGTCTCGACGAAGCGCAGGCGGTTGCCTGGGTCGGGGCGCGACCATGTGTCGAACTTCCATGTACCGCCACCGAGGTTCAACCACTTGTACTGATCGGTATTGTCGAGGTATGCAGCGAGGAACCAGCGATATTCTTCATCGGCATCCCCATCGGTAGCCTGACCCGAATATGCCGGATTGATGTTGAAGGCTCCCGGGTTCTGGAACTCGTCGTTTATCGAGATGAGAACCGGAGAATCTTCCAGGAAGAGTCCGTTCTCGCTTCTGTGAGGAACGAGGAACTTCTGTGCAGCGATGCTGTAGATGTAGATACCATCGCCGCTTCCAGACTGGAAGATGAAGAAACGCTGCTCGTCGTTGTCGTTGTCGGCATCGGGATTGCTGATACCGTCATAGCCAGAAAACTCGAGGTTGAAGATACCACTCGCACGGGCCCCGAGGCGTCCGCGCATGTTCTCAATGACGTAGGTCTTTGAGGAGGAGAGCTGTCCCAAATCGGTGACGATGTCTCCTGGATCTGCCCATGTGCTTGCCGCGAATGCAAGCAACATAGAGATTAACGTAAAGACTTTTTTCATAATGTTTTAATTAAAATTAAAAATTGGATAATAAATTGTTGTAATATTTTTGGTTTTCTTGTTGCGGCGACAAAATTAAGATGTTTGCCGAATATATGTGTCTTGATTTGTGCCAGAATTGTACAAAAATGGCCTTATTTTAGTATTTCCGTGCGCTTTCTCCGCGGTATTGGTGCGCTGGAATGTGGTTAGGGTGGGGTGAGTAACTAACATATTGTACGATTGGCATAGCATCTGTGGGGTTTCTCCTAAAAGCTGGCGGGTTTTGTTCAAAAGGTGGCGGTTTTTCCTTAAAAGGTGGCAGTTTTTCCTTAAAAGGTGGCGGTTTTTGAAAATTCCATGCTGTGGAAGAATTCTTATCCGCCTCCTCTTGTGTCGTCGGCTTAGGTGTCGGTTCAGGTGTCGGTTCAGCCCTCTGAAGTGGGTCGACAAGTGCGTTTTTTCCCGATGAAACCGCTTTTTTTTGCATATATAGTTGTCATTCGCAGGTTTTATCCTACACTTCCTACACTTCCTACACCTAAAAAAGTGGGGCAGGTGTAGGAAGTGTCGGAAGTGTAGGATAAAAACAGTTATTCGCCATTATGGTTCTTTACTCAACCATCGTCTATCTGATGACTTTCTTGCCATTCATGATGTACAGTCCCTTGCCTGGCTTGGCGACGCGGCGTCCCTGCAGGTCGTAGACGGCTGTTGGTGCCGACTTGGTGCTGCTGACGGTCTCGCTGATGCCTGTGACGTAGTCCTCGTAGTCCTGATTGACGGCGAGTCGTGCGAAGGTCTCGAGGAATCCGAGCTGTATGAGTCCCTCGAAGTATCCCTGCTTGCCGTCGTAGACCTGTGGGGAGCTGCCTTTCCATCCGTCCATCATGAGTCCGCAGTCGGGGTCGATGCGCTCTCCGTAGGCGTTGAGCATGGTGTTCTTGACGAGGTCGATGTATGTCCGGCTGTTTGACACCCTGTTCAGCTCCTCGAATCCGCGTGCGATGACGACGAAGTCGCGTCCGAGCATATCGCCGTCGGCCTTGGCAATGGAGACAGTCTTTCCCAAGACAGGCGACTTATAGTTCTGGAACTTATTGGCGCGGAGCCTTGTTGCACAGTTGTTGGCGTAGGTGAGGTATCCGCTGATGCCCGTGGCACGGTAGAGTAGCACTGAGGCGTTGATGAACGAGCCCTGGTTGTAGGCGCCCTTGTAGTTGTTCATCTTGTTGTTCTCCTTGGTGGCGATGTTGTCGCGCACCTGGTAGTCGCTCTTGTCGAGTAGCACGTCGCGCACCCAGGCATAGGTCTTGATGGCTCGCTCGAGCCATATCTGCTCGCCAGTGATTTCGTAGAGTCGTGTGAAGATGATGCAGGTGGGGTTGTTGTTGGCAGCGTTCTTCACGTTGAGCGTTCCGCTGTCATTGGCCGGTGCGTCCTGCCAGTACATACCTCCTCCGCCCTTGTCGTCCCAGAGGCTCCAAGCCCAGTTGCCGAACATACGTAGCTGGTCGATGTAGAACTGTCGTGGCTCGAGGTCGTAGGATTCGAGCAGTCCGATGCCAGCCCATGCGTCGTCGTCGGTGAATCGGTGTCCGTATCCCGGTCGCATCATCCAGCACGTGCGTCCGTCGACTGTGCTGACGAAGTTGGGGAAGAGGTTAGCCATGCGCGGGCACATGATGGCGAGGTCGTCGTAGTCCTTGGTGCCTCGTGCCGCCTTAGCAAACTCTGCGAATGTAGCGAGTGCGAATCCCTGCCACCAGATGCTCTCGACGCCTCCTCGGTCGTTGCTGCCCTTCTGGTAGTGGCTGCTCCACTGGTAGGCGTCGTTGCCTGAGCCACGGTTATAGAACAGCGGCTTCGCCTTGTCGAAGATGGCCTTGCCCTCCTGGTAGAAGACCGTCTGCGTGACGTCGCCGGAGACGTTGAACAGCGGTGCGAGGGTGATGTGGTCGATGTTGGGCACGTTGATGGCGACTGTTGAGCCCGTTCCGGGATAGGTGATGCGTATGGTGTTGGCACCAGGCTTGAGAGTCACCTTCTGAGTCTGGCTGGCCAGTGCGTTCATGGTGACGCCACTGTTGAGGTTCGTCCATCGCTTGACCATCTCGCCGTTGACGTAAAGCTCGGCATAGCGGCGTGATGATGCTATGTAGTCGAGCACGAGGTTGTATTCACCACCCTGTCGGCTGTAGACGTCGTTCCACTCAATGTAGCTCTCGCGAGCCTCCTGTCCGTCCGTAGCGGGCTGGTAGCCCAGCTGGCTGACGGTGAATCCGCAGGAGGCATTGATGGCAGATGCGTCGAGCAGCGACTTGTCGGTGAAGTCGTTGACTCGGGCATTCTCGGCCTCGTATCGCAGCTGCTCCAAGCGTGAGCCAGTGTAGGTATGTGTGACGGTGGCGCCTGCGGGGATGTCGCTCTCGGTGAGGCCCCACAGGGCCTTGCCCGTTGCCTCGTCGGTGAAGCTGGCCTCGAATCCCAGCCGTCGTCCCGAGATGTAGACCGTCTGCTGCTCGTCGCTTCGGTTGACGATGGCCACGTCGCGTGTCTTGCTGAACAGTCCACCCTTGTCGGCGGCGACGATGTAGACGTCGCCGTTGCGCTGGATGAGGCGTGCGCCGGCAAAGGTGGCGGCATCGAGTCCGAGGAATGCGCACCAGTCCACATAGCCGTCTTCCGTGAAGGTGGGGGCAGTGGGCTGTTCCTGACTGTCGCCCTGCTGTGGCTGACCGTCGGTGACGAAGGCCACCTGAATCTTGTCCACGTTGGGAGCGTTTCCCTTAGCGTTACCGATGGTGAAGGTGTTCTCGCCAGCCTTGAGGTAGAGCGCTGCCGTGACGGTCTTGATGACGGTACCGTTCCATGCACCCGTGGTGTAGCAGGTGAGTGGCACCGTCCAGTCGTTAGCCGTGACCTCGATGTCGCGTGCGCCGTTAGTCATATAGAATATGGTGAAGTCGTAGATGCCCTCGCGCTCGGCGTTGACGGTGTACGTTCGCTTCTTGCCTGTTGTGAGGTTGTTGAGTCGCTTGCCGCCAGAGCAGGAGGCGTCGTTCTCGACGGTGCCGTCGCCAGAGCCGTCCTCGGCCTCGATGGTGATGGCGTTGGCCAGCGCCTTGCCGTCGGCGGTGAGGTATTCGCCGCTGCGTGCCGCGGGGAAGTTGGCAGGTCGCACGGTGATGTGGTCAACCATTGGCGTCTGGCTGTCCTGGTCGTTGCCGACGATGATGGTGTTCAGCCCCTGGTTGAGGTTCACCAGAGCGGTGGCGAAGCCGATGTTCTCGCCGGGATGGTCCTTCTCGCTGACGCCGGGCTGCTCGAGGGTGAGTCGCGACTTGACCCCGTCGGGCCCCTGCACATAGACCTTCGTCATGCTGTTGGCCCGATAGTAGAGTGTGACGGCGTACTGCCCAGCCTGCTCGGCCGCCACATCGGTGAAGCGTAGCGTGTTGGTCGCGCCGAGTCCCGACACATACTTGCCGCCAAA
The DNA here is from genome assembly GCA_905235325.1 of uncultured Prevotella sp. Classification (GTDB taxonomy): domain Bacteria; phylum Bacteroidota; class Bacteroidia; order Bacteroidales; family Bacteroidaceae; genus Prevotella. The sequence continues at coordinate 7,407 of CAJOLE010000002.1, forward strand.
GAGGCGGCTGTCGGTCTGGACTGAACCGCCCTGGTTGTAGTGCTCAGCCTCGAAGGTTCGGTCGTGGGGATAGCCGAAGGCTGCATCAGTGGTGAAGATCACGGTGGCTCCGCCGTACTTCAGCACGGGAATGGTGATCTTGTCGCCCTTCTTGATGCCCTGCCGCACCTCGCTCTTCAGCTCGTAGCGGTAGTCGCCGTCGCGGTAGATATGTGCATAGTACTCCTTGCCCTCGTCGAGATAGTCGGTGGTGACGGTGGCTGTGCGGGCATCGTTGGCCAGCGAGCCCACCCACCAGTTGTCGCCCTTTCGTCGTGCAATGGTGACATACTGGTCGGGCAGTGCCTCGAGGCATCGTATGTCATCCCAGGTGACGGGTAGGTTGCGCAGCACGGGGTCGGCCACTGAGTACTCCAGCGCCTCGGGCGTGTCGGCGGGGTGGAAAAGTCCGCTCTCGTAGGCCACGCACTGTGCCAGCTCCTGGCTCCAGGTGTTGTTGTCGATGCTTCGTATGGAGCCGTTGTGACGTCCCCACTTCAGCGGTGTGAAGTCCATGCTTCCGATGACATTGCGTGTCAGTGCGAGGTTCACCACATGGTAGGAGGGTGTCAAGTGCGGCCATGACATATACATCTCGTTGCCGTAGTTAGCCTCCATAGTGAGCAGGTTGGGCCAGGTTCGGTCGAGCCCTGATGGCTTGGTGCATCCGTGGAAGTTGATGAGGAGGTTCAGCCGTTGTGCCGCCTCGAGCATACGCTCGTACTTCAGCAGCTGCGCCTGCCGGTCGTCCTCGAAGAAGTCGATCTTGAAGCCCTTGACGCCCATTTTGGCATATTTGTTCATCTCGTTATAGATGTCTTGGGCGTTGCTGCTGAAGTGGTTCTGGTTGAACCAGAGAATGAGTCCCACGTTCTTCTGGCGGGCGTAGTTTGCCTCGGTCTGCACGTCGAGTCGTCCGTCCCATCCCTCGTCGAGGAGGTTGTACTCCCATCCGAAGTATGCCGCCATGTCGGTGTACTTGCGGCACATCTCAGAGTTCAGGTTGTAGTTGGCATCCTCGGCCGCCCAGTTCCATGCCACGCGCCCGGGCTTGATCCACGACTCGTCGCCGATGCGGCTGTTGGGCGAGAGGTTCTGCGTGACGGTCGATTCCACGATCTCAGGCAGTGTGCCGATGATGACAGTGCGCCAGGGCGACTCGAATGGTGCGGTGGCGGTAGAGGGCGTCTCCTGCGTGCCGAGCTTGTTGCCGTGCTTGACGACCTCGAGCTTCACGCTGCCCGTCTTCGCGCCCTTGACGAGAGTGCTGGCAGCGATGGATGAGAGTGCTGCCGACTCGGTGATGAGGCACCACGAGCCTGCGTCGGCGGTCTGCACGAGCATGGGCACGCAGTATCCATAGTCGAATCCCTGATAGGCAGACTTCTTCAGGTCGGCCCAGTTATGACTGCCGTAAAAGACGGAATATGCGGCATCGTAGCTGTTCTGTACCCAGCACTTTCGGAAGTTGGCGAAGCAGAACTCCGTCTGCTCGTTGTCCCAGGTGAAGCTGCCCGTGCCGCTCTTGGTGTAGCGGAATGCGACGGCATTGTCGTAGAGTCGGAACACCAGGGTGAGCTGTCGCTGGTTCAGCGAGTTGGTGAACGTGACGCGCTGCTCGCGGCAACGGTTCTCGTAGGTAGAGCGCTTTCCGTGACCGAGGGTGTAGGTCTCGTCGATGTCCTGGAGTCCGTCGTCGGCGAGTCCGTCGAACTCAAAGTATTCGTCGTTCCCGTATTTCACGCCGAGAGCAGAGGGGTTGATGACGTTGCTTGAGCCGCGGGTGACGCTGTAGAACGGCTTGTTGTCGGCGACACCGATGGTGAGGCCGAGTTTGCCCGAAGGCGACTGCACCTGTATGTTGGGTTGCGATGAGACAGCGCCGAACGTGGCAAGTGACAGTAATGTTAGTGTAAAGATCTTCTTGATCATAGCTGTTATTGTTTTACTAAATGAATTACTTTGCTGGTGCGATGCGGAGAATCTGTACCGACTCGGCGGCGAAGGTGAAGTCGCGGAGGTGCTTGCCCGGCTTATCGGTCTTCACGGTGACGACATCCTTCTCGGGCTTCGACAGCACGTTCTTGGCATCGAGCCGCTCCCCCGTGAGCGTTGTCACCTCTTTCACGAGGACAGAGCCTTGGCCGTCGATGGAGAGCGATGCCTTCACGGGCTTCGGGCTGACGTTCACCACGAAGAGGGCGAGTTCGCCGGATGCTCGGTCGATGGAGCAGGCCACGTTGAGAGCCTGCAGGCTGCCGTCGACGGCTGGGGAGATGGCATCGGCCTTCACCATCTCGCCGAGGGCTTGGGCACGGTACTCCCTGAGCGGGTAGAACACCGTCTGGCGTATGGATGTCTGCCCGTTGGTCATGATGGGAGCCAGGATGTTGACCATCTGTGCCCAGTTGGCCATGCCGACGAAGCCCGCACAGCGCATGATGGCGTTGAGGAAGCAGGCCGTGGCCAGTGCGTGGCGCCACTCGTAGGTGTTCGTCGTGCCGTAGGGTGGCTCCTGGTACTCCCAGATACCCCACTCGTCGAGTGCGACGCTGAGGGGCTTTTGGCGTGCCGGGAAGCGATACCACTTCTTCCAAGTGGTCACGGTGTCCTCGCTGTTCTCCCTCATCAGCTTGTGGAACTCGCGCAACTCTCGCTCGGCGTCGTTGATTTTATGGAAGATGGAGTAAGGGCGGCCGCCGTCTGTGCCCACGTATGCGTGGAACGATATGTAGTCGACGGCCCCGTCGAGGCCCTTGATGACGGTCCGGTTCCAGTCGGGCAGTCCCCGCTCGCCGTCGGCAATGAGCTGTATGGATGGGTCGGTGAGCTTCATGAGCTTGATGAAGTGCCACACGTCGGTGACGTATTTGGCCGGGTCTTGGTGGCGTCCGGCATCTGGCTCAGCCGCCTCCTCATTGCCCAAGGCCCAGTACTTCACGTTGAACGGCTCGGGATAGCCGTGTGAGCGTCGCAGGTTGGCATAGTAGGTGTTGTCCGTTCCGTTGCAGTATTCCACCCAGTTGGCTGCCTCGTCGGGGGTGCCTGTGGCGATGTTCACCACGAGCACCGGCTCGCAGCCAATGGCTCGGCAGTAGTCGATGAACTCGCACGTGCCGAACTGGAAGGTGTTGATGCCGCCCCAGATGAGGTTCTTGGAGGGTCGTCGCTGGTCGCGCGGTCCGATGCCGTCCATCCAGTGGAAGGTCTTCACGAAGGTTCCTCCCGGGAATCGTATCATCGTGGGAGCCAGCTCCTTAGCCTTCTCAAGGACGTCCTGCCTGATGCCGTTCTTGTCGGCGAGTGGCGACTCCGGGTCGTAGATGCCGCCCTCGATGTCGCGTCCCATGTACTCGATGAACTGTCCGAAGAGGAAGGGCGATGCCTTGCCGAGGCTCGTCCCAGTGTCGATACGGACAGCGTTCTGTGCTGACAACAGGCCGGCGACGGCCAGCATGACCGTCGTAGTGAGAAATTTCTTCATCGCGTTATTTCAGTTTAAGTTGTCTTGTCTCTACGTTCCATCCACTGAGCACGAGGGTGCCGGCCTGCTGCTGAGCCAGCGAGGCATCGATGGCGACGGTCTTCCGCTCGCCGGGCATGAGGGTGAGGAAGTTGTCGGTCATGAAGCAAGGCTTCACGCTACGTCCCTGAGTGTCTTTCAGTTGCATCTGCAGGAAGAAGGCGATGTCCTTGCCCGTGTTCCTCAACTCGACGTCGAGCGTGCGGCCCTTAGAGCGCACTATCTTGGCGGCGACCGTAGCCTGGGGCATGTCGGCGAGCGACTCGAAGCCCGAGGCGCAGGGTCCGCTGGCGTGGTAGCGCTCGCCGTTGTCGCGGTCGAGGCTTCGCCAGTAGAAATTGTCGCCCACGGGTCGGCCGGCAGCGTCGGCGAGTCGCAGCTTGATGAAGTGAACCTGCGTGATGCCGGCTGGGAAGCTGACGGTGAGCACGTCGTTGGCCACGCCGTCGGCTGGGATGTCCACGCGCTGCGTTGCGCCCCAGAGCTTATGGCTGTTGAGGTCGTAAACCTCGACTGTGAGCGTCAGGTCGTCGTATGGCTTGAGGTAGTCGTTGACGACGGAGACGGTGTTCGTCGCGTAGTCGAACTGCGGGTGCAGTGGCTGCAGGGCATTTGCCGTGTGGTAGAGCATGGCGGTGGGTTCGAGCGAGTAGTCGTAGAAGCGGGCGCATACCTGTTCGACGGGGCAGTTGTGATACCAGAAGAGCAGGCCCGAGGCGTATCGGTCGCCGTAGCCGAGCTTCTGCTCGTTCCAGGTCTCCCAGATGGTCTTTCCGTTCATGGCCGCCACGAGCTGCCCCTTCTTGGCGAACTCGTCGATCGATGCCGACGGCCCGTAGGCATCGGTCAGCTCGCTGTAGAGCGACGACATGAGGTGGAACCCGTTGCCGTCGTGGTAGTCCCAAGCCTCTTTCCATTCCTCTGTGGCGAGGGGCCACAGCAACTCCGCAGGCATGAACTCTCGCAGCGACTCGACGAGCGGCATGGCCGGTGCGCCGTACTCAGGATTGAAACCGTCGATGCGCGAGCCTCGCTCAGAGGCGTCGTTGGTGTAGTGTCGCATGGGATTGACTTGCTTGTAGGGGCTTCCGTCGTGTACGCCGTCGCACTCCGACTGTCGCTGGTAGCCCCGTGTTCCGTCGAGCATATAAATAAGTTCGCGCGTACCTTTTATATCTGTACCCTCGTTGGCGGCCACCCAGTAGCCCACGGAGGCGTGGTTGCGCAGCCGCTTGACGGTGGCGGCCACGTTCTGGAGGTAGAGGCCGTTGTCGTCGACCTGCGGCTGTCCGTCCTTGCCGTTGGTGTCGGCAGTGAGCCAGAACTCCTGCCAGACGATGAATCCCATCTCGTCGCACAGCTGGTAGAAGTAGTCGCTCTCGGCGATGCCGCCGCCCCAGAGTCGTATGAAGTTGATGCCCGTCTGGCGGGTGTAGCGGAGCTCGGCGTATGTGCGCTCGTCGCTGCAGCGGAGCATACCCTCGGGAATCCAGTTGGTGCCTCGGACGAAGAACTTGCGTCCGTTGACGTAGAACTGGCGCGACTGGTCGGGCGTGTTCTGGTCGCTGGTAATCTCGCGGATGCCGAACTTGGTCGTCAGCTGGTCGGCCACGTGTCCGTCGGTGGTGGCCGTCAGTGTCAGCTCATACAGATGCTGCTCGCCCTTGTAGAGCGGCCACCAGAGTCGTGGGTTGCTGATGACGAGCTGTGGGAAGTCGGTGTAGCTGAACGTCACTTCCTGCGTCGTGCCTCCCTCAAGGGTGACCTCCTTCTTGAAGCGTATGTCGGTGTTGCTGACCGTGCCCTCAACGGTAAAGGTCTTCGTGAGCGATGTGGCGTTGGTCAGCTCCACGCTGACCGTCTCGCTGGCCTTGGTGTAGTTGTCGGTCAACTTAGACTTCACGAAGGGATAGCACAGGCGTGCGCCGTCGGTGGCAAAGATGCTGACGCTCTTCCATATACCCGTGTTGCGGTCGCGTATGCCGTCGTAGAAGGTGAAGTCCCAGCCAGCGCTCATGAGCATGGTGACGTTGCGGCCAATGATGCCGTCGCCGCCGTTGTGGTTCTCGCCCGATGCGCCGTAGTCCTTGTTTCCGCTGGGCGAACCGGGATGGTCAATGGGCTTGACGAGGATGGCCAGCGCGTTCTTCTCTCCAGGGCGGGCCAGGGCAGTGATGTCGATGGTCTTTGGCTGGAACATACCGTCGATGGTTCCCATGCTCACGCCGTTGACATAGATGTCGGCGCGGTAGTTGATGCCCTCCACGTCGAGCCAGACGGTGCGCCCGGCATAGTCGGCCGGGACGTCGAACTCCGTGCGCCACCAGTAGGTGTAGAAGTCGCGCCCCGCCTTGTTCAGGTCGGGTATGATGTTGCTGTCAATCTTGTTGTTCATCCCGTAGTAAGGCTCGGGATAAACCTTATTATATACTAATGAGTTGAGCACCGTGCCGGGCACGATGGCGCTGAGCCAGCCGTTGGCGGCCAGTCCGGGTTCTGACAGCTCCGCCCCAGAGAGACTGACATCGGAGGCTTTCTTCATTTGCCATACGTGGCCTTTCTGCGAGTCGAGAAAGATACGGGTCTTCGGACGGAACTCGTTGCGGGGCATGGCCCAGGAGGGAAGAGCCAATACAGCCACAAGAAATATAAAGATGTACTTCATAGAACTATTCTCTTTCGGTCAGTAGCATACAGGGTCATAGGCCAGTCCTACATCTTCTGGCTTTTTTCACGCCACGCACAGCCGACTTTCCACTGTAAGGTAGGTTGGGATTGTCTGGGATAGGCAGCAACCTTGGGATTTCAGTGTCGTAAAGGTAGGGTTTGCCGTCGTGGTAGAAGTAGACGGTGGCGTCCTCGGTGGTGGTGATGGTATTCCGGCCCTCCTTCAGGTAGACGTTCCAGGTCTTGCCCGACGGGGTGCAGCGCACGGTGTAGGTGCCGCTGAGGGGAGCATTAAACGTGGCAGACTGCGGTGTGACGGTGTTCTGAGCCGTGCCGACATACCACACGGCATGGTCGGTCACCTTCTTGCCCTTGAACGTCGCCGAGGCCTCGACCACGTTCACGCCGCTCTTCAGCTGCACATTGGCCGTGGTGGTGAACAGCGGGATGTCTTTGTCCTTCTGTGTGGCGTAGGTGCGTCCGTTCACTCTCAGTACCACTTGGCCACTGTTGGAATAGACGGCCACGGGTACGCTCGCCTCGCGCTGGGTGAAGCGTCGCGAGCAGATATAGACCACGCCTTCGTCGCGAGTGAAGTTGGCCCGATAGAGGTGGTAGGCATCCTTGGTCACGGCACGGTCGTGGGTGACCATACCCTTGTCATTGATACCGGCCTGGTCGCCCTCGTTGCGGCCGTCGCTGGCAAAGTCGAAGGCAGCCCAGAGGGTGGTGCCCCAGAACCACGGCGTGCGGTTGATGACGCTGAGATGGCGTTCGTGGCTCATGTTCTGGAACTCCTCGGGATGGTTGGGCGATCCGTTGCCGCCTGTGCCCGGGTTGGGATACTGGTGCTGGAAGGGACTGCCGCCGGCCCCGTACTCGCTCATGCCGAGGGGCCGCTTGCACAACTCATGTATCCTGTTCATCCGGCTCTCGAAGTCGCCGTCGATGTTGTCGCGCGAACCTTCGTACCAGCCGACGTACTTGTTGACGGCAATCACGTCGGGGACCTCCCACTCCTTGTAGAGCTTGGTGATCTGGTCGTCGCTTGCCCTGTCGTGGGCCAAGATGGTCAGGCGCGTGGGGTCTTCGTCGTGAGCCAGGTCGTTGAGGACCCTGATGACGGGCACGATGTCAACGTCGGTCTTCTCCAGGCGGATTTCGTTGCACAGTCCCCAGAACATGACACAGGGGTGGTTATACTGCTGGCGGATAAGCTCGTAGAGCTGCGTGGCGGCGTTGTGCTGATAGATCTGCAGAGGTTGGCCCGCGTCGCTCATATAGTTTATGACGGGAATCTCGGAGTAGACGATGATGCCCACAGAGTCACAATAATTATAGGTGTAGTCGCCGTGCTGATAGTGCGACAGGCGGAGGTAGTTCAGCCCTGCGTGGCGCATGATCTCCAGGTCGCGCAGACGGTCGGCATCGCTCAGTGCGCGGCCCTTGTCGGCGAGTTCCTCGTGCATGGAGAATCCGCGGAGGGGGTAGCTCTTGCCGTTGAGGAAGAATCCCCGCTCCTTATCGACGGAGTAGTAGCGCAGCCCTAACGGCTGAACAGTGGTGTCGCATGTGCGGTCGCCCTCCTTGAGCGTCACCTCCACACGGTACAGATAGGGGTCTTGCAGTCCGTTCCACAGGTGGGGTGCATCGACGGTTAGCGTTTGTGTGACGGAACTGTTTTGGCCGGCATCTATGGTCGCCTGCTTCTCATTCTGGGCCACCACCCGCCCGTCGCGGTCTTTGATGTTCACCACAACGGTTTCAGCCTTGCTCTGTGCCGACATGTTCTTCGTGCGGGCCGTCACGTCGACCTTTGCGCTCTGACTGCTCACCTCATACTGTCGGATGCAAACGCCGGGCGAGGCAATGTCGGCTCCCTGGTCGAGCGTCAAGAATCCGTTCCTCTGGATGTGGTTGGTGGGTGCAAAGTGCAGCGGGTCGCAAATGATCAGACGGACCGCACGCTGGATGCCGCCTGAGAATGTGAAGTCGGCCGAGCGAGGCGGAGCCACCACGTCCTCGTTGTTCACGCGGATGGCAATGAGAGCCTGTCGTCCAGCGGCGACCTTGTCGGTGATGTCGAAGGCGAAACGCGCATAGCCGCCAATATGGCTGCCCACGAGTTGACCGTCCACATAAACCCATGCCTGCATACAAGCAGCACCGATGTCGAGATAGACGCGCTGCCCGCTGGCAGACTGCGGTATCGTGGTGCTCAGCCTGTACCAGCCGTTGCCCCGCCGGTAGTTGCCGTTTCCGTCTTGTCCGTCAAAAGCATTCCAGGAGTGGGGTAGTGAGACTTGTTCCCAGCCCTTGTCATCGAGCGTCGCGCTCTGTCCGTTTGGCACAGTGCCGGCCATGAACCGCCAGCCTCCTGTCAGGTCGATGTATTCCTTTGCCGTTGCTCCTAATGTTATGAAGAAAAACAAAGTGAGAAGTTGAATTCGCTTCATCAGTATTTAAGTTTTAAGTTATTTGGTACAAAATTACATATTGTCGGGCAAAATGATGTACGTCGTTTTGCCAAAATAATGCGCTTTTACGCTAATGCTTCTTTTTTAGCTTGTAAATTTAGGATATATGATTATTATTTACGATATTTGCAAAATGAATATCCAGTAATTAAAAACAAAAAATGAAGAAAACCGCTTTACTTGCCATCATTGTTGCATCTATGCTCTTTTCCGCCTGTAACGGGGGCAGCCATAAACTGCCGGTCGATAGCACGAAACCACTGACGGATGAGAACCGCATAGTGTGTCAGTTAGACATGGACGATTTCTCGCAAGAAGACCTCTTCGCTGCCGCCAGTAAGCAGTTAAGACGGCTCGACTCTTTGGGCGTCGATATCTTATGGCTGAAATCCGGCTGTGGCCATGAGTCGCTGAGCGAAAGTGTGACGAGGGATATTCGCGTTTTCACTGATGTGGCCCACCAGTCAGGCAAGCAGGTGTGGCTCGACTGGGTATTCTGCGAGGGAGAGGATCTTGATGACGCGCAACAGTTGGACAGCATCAATGCAGTCTTGAAAAACTTGGTGAGCGAGACGGGCATCGATGGATTCTGCTTCAACAATATCCCAAACCAGGCTTACTCGATGCAATCATGGCATGACATCATTCGTGAGTTGAAAGTGCAGAACCGTGATATGAAATTCCTTTTCGGTGCCGACATCGCCAATCCCGCTAATCAGCGTGCCACTCCTTGCGGTTTTGACTACGACCTTGCCTGCGACTTCCAGAACGACCTCGCCTTGCGCATTGGTAGCTTTCAGACGCAGGCGGATACGTTGCGCGTCGTTTGTGAGCACCTGCTCGAAGCATCGGAAACGGTGCAGAACCGCCGCATAGCCTCTTTAGTCAGTCATGACCATGGCCGGAAGGACGTCGGCAGTTCCTTGACGGCTCTCTACGGTGACAACCGCTATATATTAACGGTTCTTGAGTTTACGTTCTTTGGTATGCCTCTGTTATGTCAGTGTCAGGACTTGTCAGACCCGAAGATGCTCAACACCGTCCGTACACTCATAGCCCTTCACCATCAGCAGGCTGCACTGGCATCTGATGCCCCTGTAAGGTTTCTGCCGACAAGCGATCCGAATGTGCTGGCATTCGAGCGCGGGCCGGTGGTTGTGGTGCTCAATCTCGGTCCTGCTGAAGTGAAGGTGAACCTGAGTACCGCTGAATCAGGCAGCTATGAACAATGGCTTAACAGTGCTACGATAGCTGAAGGTCCTGTGCGCACCCGGGTCTCTTTGGATTCCAACAGTCCTGTCTCGATTGAATCAAAGGGATATGCTGTCTATGTCATGTAACAGTATAGGCTTTTAGCTTTGTTTTTCCAGAGTATCAGGGGTGACACCATGCCGATGTGCACCCTGGGTGCACCCTTATGTGAGGGTGACACGCGCAGGAATCGTCTGTCTGCCTGTGCGTTATGCCATGATGTGACACCGTGACACCCGCAAAATCGAAATGATCATGTTTGGATGCTCACAGATACCCCGAATGAAGCCGCCAGACGGTTAGCATGGATACATTTCCCCCGAAAACAAATACCTATGTCAAGGTAAATTTATAAATAAAGTTAAATAGCAGTGTTGAGAATGGTCGTGTAAGGAAAAAAAGCGTAAATTTGCATATTGAAACTGGTAACTAATAACTGGTATCTATTTCAAAATGGAAAGAATATCAAAGTTTCTTTTACTGACTATAGCAATGTTACTGTGGACTTCGCTCTGTACAGAAGCCTACAACCTAAAGAGTATATCCTCAAAAGACGGACTTAGCAACAGTAGTGTGCTGTCGTTCGGACAGTCACATACCCAGATGATGTTTTTCGGTACATGCGATGGTGTGAACATCTACGACGGCACGCGAATATTCCCATTGCCTACAATAAGAGGATACAACATTTCTGGAAATATCATTGAGGATATAGTCTTTGACAGAGACGACCGTGGATGGATTCTTACAAATCACGGACTGAGCATGGTAAACCGTACCGAAAGCCCTGTTAACATGTCGTGCTTCCAGAGTGCCAGAGGTTTACGGCTGAACGCAGAAGGAAGACCTGCGCTGCTACAGGACGGCTTGCTATACTACCACACGGGCAAAGACACCATCTTCGTGCGCCTGCCCCTATTGAACGGAGACAGGGACGACGACGTGCGCGACTTCGTGGTGACAGACAAATATCTCTATCTGTTCAAGAACCGTGGCATCGTGCGCTACGATCTTCTTCATAAAGCAAGCGACTATGAGTTGGGGCAGCGCAGCGTGTTGTCAGAGAATGTGATACAGGTGGCATTCTGCGATGACGACAGGGAACTGCTGGTCGACGGCGACGGGGGCCTGTGGAGTTTCGACTTCGCGTCAGGGAGTATGCAGTTCGTAATCAGTCTGAAAGACGATCTCAGTCAGCGAGGCTCCATAAGCAGTATCCGTAGTTTGAATGGCAAACTGTTTGTGTGTTTCATCGCCAACGGTGTGCTCATGCTTCAGCAACAGGACAGGCAATATAAGAAACACGACCTTGGCATTCAGGTAGGTGTAACAGCCTGTTTCAGAGACCTTAGCGAGAACATCATGTGGATAGGCACCGACGGACAGGGCGTGCTGATGTTCCTTGATGAACCGGAGATGCGTCGCTCGCTGACCATCGGTGTACTACGGCTTTTACAGAACAAACCATTCAGGGCCATCCTTGCCGACAGTGACGGAACGCTTTGGGCAGGCACAAAAGGTGACGGCCTGTTGGAGATACCTGATTTCAATCTTGATAATATACGTGACAACCTGCAGCGGCGCTTCTGGCGACGTGAGAAGAGCGGACTGGCTGGCAACTCGGTGTTTGCCCTGCTGCCCTCACGGAAGTTGCACGGCTTCTGGATTGCTACCAATGGTGGCATCTCATTTCGTTCGCGTACTACTCAAAATATAGTAACCGTACCCACAGAGATGCCAGTGGAGTGGGTAAGTGCTCTGTGTGAACGGGGCGACACTCTTTGGATGACAACTCAGGGCATGGGGGTCTATCAGGCCATTATTGGCGGCACAGACGCACAGCCGCGTCTCTCCGCTATGCACCACTACGTACTCGACGGCGGAAAGAAGGCTTCTAACTACTTCTTCTCAATGGCTTCCGTGCCAAATGGCGGGCCGCTCTACTTCGGCAATCGCGGAAAGGGACTCTACGTCTGGCAGGATGGCATCATGAAGTGGCTTAAACCTGTAGTAGAGACTTCTGACATGTCGGGCCTGCAGGATATCTTTGCCATTCTGCCCACGCGCGACGGCCTTTGGGTGGGTACCGGCAGTGGACTTAGTTTCCGACCTGATGGCAATGAGCAGGGTGTAGAGTTCTACGACACACAACGGGGCATGCCCAGCAATGTCATCCATGCCTTGGCCGAAGACGATGCGGGCAACGTGTGGGTATCGACTAACAAAGGCTTTGTGCGTTTCAGCGCCAAGTCCCGTACAATGCGCATCTACGACAGTTCGGACGATTTTGAGGTGAACGAATATGCTGACGGGGCGGCCTTCGTCAAGGGCGACACCGTCTTTTTCGGCGGCATAGGCGGCATCAGCATTATAGCCAACAGTGCCATGCACCCTATCAGTAGACAGGCGAAGTCTTTCGAGTTTACCAGCATGACAATCAATGGCAAGTTTGTAAACATTAACGACTATCTCAACGCCGACGGTCGGGACCAGAAACTGACGCTGAACTACGACCAAAACACACTGCAGCTCAATTTCTCGGTATTCGATTACTTTTCCCCCGGTAACTATATTTTCTATTACTCGTTTTCTAAGAATGGCCCTTGGATAGACAACGGTGCCAGCAACAGCATCGCACTGACACGACTCTCTAACGGCAGTCATAAACTCTATGTGAAATACAGGAACCGAACTGGGGGAGAGGAGGAAAGTGAGGTGCATGCACTGCATATCTATATCACGCCGCCTTGGTACATCTCATGGTGGGCCAAATTCCTGTATTTGCTCTTGGCAATAGGTGTTTTCTATGTTTTATACCGCCGTTGGCATCGCCTGAAAATGATTCGTACACGGATGTTGCACGCACAGGAGGAACAGGCTCGTCGTGACGAGATTTACGAAGAGAAGATGCACTTCCTGACCAATTTGGTACATGAACTGAACACGCCGCTCACGCTGGTCTATGGCCCCTGTGAGCGCATCCTTGGCCATCAGGGCACCGACGACTTCGTGCGCAAGTATGTCCACATGATACAGAATAATATCGGTCGTCTGAACAAACTTATCGAAGAGATTATTGATTTTCGTCGGCTAAATACGGGTAGTGAAGACATGAAGCTTCGCAGAGTGGCTGTTGACGAGCTGGTGATGGATCAGTTCAGTGCCTTCAAAGACATGGCCGAACAGAATAATATTACGTATGAGTGTGATATCATGAAAGACATGATCTGGAACACCGACGAAAGATTCATGACGCGCATCTGCTCCAACCTCATCTCTAATGCCTTCAAGTATTCCAAGCATGGTGCCACCATCCGCGTGAAACTTCAGAAGACAGACGAGGGCAAATTGTTGTTCTCAGTTTATAATACCGGAAAAGGTATCGCTGAGAAAGACCGTCAGCGCATCTTTGACTACTACTCCGTGCTTGATAATGTTGACGAGAGTGATGTCATGGGGCTTACCTCACGCAACGGCTTAGGCATGGCCATCTGTTACAATGCCGTCAAACAGTTAGGGGGGAGCATTGACATTGACAGCGTCGTGGATCAGTATGCCTGTTTCATCGTCGTCCTGCCACCACAGGATCTGCCGGAGACAGCTGTAGAGGAACAGCCGCAGTCCGTACAGGAAAACTGCAATGAAGAAACTTCGGAGTGCGTGTCGGAAAACACCGCTGACACGTTGCCGACCGAGACTGATGTCGCCGAGACCACGGCTTCGCAGGCCGCATCGCCCACCAGGGTGCGTACCCCCCGTACCCACCGTGACGGATTGCCCATGGTGCTGGCCATCGACGACAACGCCGAAATCCTCGACCTGCTGCAGGATGTGCTCGGCAACGATTACAACATACTTACAGCACAGTCGGGTGAGCAGGGGCTCGACATCATCAAGCAGATGATGCCCGACCTTATTGTTACTGACATCATGATGCCTGGCATGAACGGTCTGGAACTGACGCAGCAGCTGAAGCAGAACAAGCACACGATGCACATTCCTCTCATTATTCTTTCTGCCCGCCGTAGTGACAGCGAGCAGGTGGAGGGATTGGAAAGCGGTGCTGATGCCTATGTCAGCAAGCCCTTCAGTTCGCAGTATCTATTGGCTACCGTTTCCCGTCTTTTAGAAAACCGCAAGGTGCTCAAGGAGTACTATAACACGTCTGCCTCTGTCTTTACCTATCAGGACGGCAAACTCATGACGGGTGAAGAGCGTCAGTTCCGCGACCAAGTGGTGAGCGTCATCAATAAGAACTTGACGAATTCCGATTTTACCCCCGACGACTTGGCCCGTGAGATGAATCTCTCGCAGCGCAACCTCTACCGTAAGTTCAGTGAATCCGGACTACCCACGCCAAAGGAGTTCATCAAGAGCTATAAAATAAAATATGCCGCCCGGCAGCTGGACACCACCAACCTGACCATTCAGGAGATAATCTACTCCAGCGGCTTCAACACCCGCTCGCAGTTCTACACAGAGTTCCGCAAGCACTATGGTGTCACGCCGAAGGATTATCGTGAGCAGCATCGGGTCAAGGATAATTCGTTCGAATAATGTAGCCATTCCCGCCAAAATTGTACGCACTTTTTGTGGCTTTAGACTTTTTGCTTACTTTTGCAGAAAATCTAAAGCCATAAAAAATTATGAAGATTATTAAGACATTATTCGTTTCGAGTATCCTTGCTGTTAGTATGGCGGGACAAGCACAAAACCTGAAGTTGACGGCAGATAATATAGATGACATCGTCGCTGCCATGACACTTGAAGAGAAAGCACACCTGCTCGTGGGCGGTGGCGATGATCGCTCGCTCGACTATGTGCCAGGTGCCGCTGGACCCAGTCACGCCATTCCTCGGTTAGGTATTCCAGCCACAATCCTTACTGACGGACCTGCCGGCGTCCGTATCTCAAGCCATCGTAGAGGCACCGAACAGACCTTCTACGGTACGGGCTTCCCTGTCGGTGTCGCGCTGGCCTCGACATGGAACACTGAACTGGTTGAAGAGGTTGGAAAGTCCATTGGCAACGAGGTGCTGGAGTACGGTTGCGACGTGCTGCTGGCCCCAGGCATGAACATCCAGCGTACCCCGCTCTGCGGACGCAACTTCGAGTATTATTCTGAAGACCCCGTCGTAGCCGGACAGATAGCCACGGCCTACGTGAAAGGAATACAGAGCCAGGGCGTGGGCACGAGCATCAAGCATTTCTCTGCCAACTGTCAGGAGACCAACCGCATCAACGTGGACGAGGTGATGAGCCAGCGGGCACTGCGCGAAATATACCTCAAGCCCTTCGAGATTGCCGTCAAGCAGAGCGATCCCTGGACGGTGATGTCGTCGTACAACAAGATAAACGGCACGTGGACGCAGTCTTCACGCGACCTGCTCATCACCATATTGCGCGAGGAGTGGGGCTATCCCGGCATCGTGATGACTGACTGGACCAATGAGCGCCGCACCTCATGGGACCGTGTTTGGGCGGGCAACGACTTGCTCATGCCCGGGCATGACTGGCAGGACACTGACATTATCGAGGCAGTGAAGAACGGAAATCTCAAAATGGAGGATGTGGATGCGCGTGTGAAGAACTTCTTGCAGTTTGTCGTCCGCACACCGCGCTTCAAGGGCTATAAGTATAGCGACAAGCCCGACCTGAAAGCACATGCCGAGGTCACCCGCCAAAGCTCCACTGAGGGCATGGTGCTGCTGAAGAATAGCCTTGCCCCCACTTTGAGCGGAGAGGGAAGTGGATTTACTTTGCCCCTTAATACAAACAAGAAAGTTGCGCTCTTTGGCATTACCAGTTATGATTTCATTGCCGGCGGAACAGGTTCGGGTAACGTGAACAAGCCATACGTCATCGACCTGAAGACGGGACTGGAGAACGCAGGCTACCAACTGAACGCGGATGTGACCAACCTCTATGAGGCCTATAAGGCACAGGTGAACGCAGAACGCCGTGCCCGTGGCGGATGGGGCAACCGCTATAGTGAGTTGACATTAAGCCGCGACTTGCTCAACCGTCAGGCAGAGCTGAACGACGTGGCCATCTTTACCATCGGACGCCAGGCCGGTGAGGGCGGCGACCGTCATATCGACGGCGACTTCAACCTGACCAACGACGAGCGCGATATGCTTCAGAATCTCTGCTATGCTTTCCACTCCAAGGGCAAGCCCGTCGTGGTTATCCTGAATATGGGCAACTCTATTGAGACCGCCTCGTGGAAAGCCATGCCCGATGCCATACTGCTGGCCTGGCAACCGGGACAGGAGGGCGGAAACTCCGTCGCCGACGTACTCAGCGGCAAAGTGTCACCCAGCGGAAAGCTCACCATGACCTTCCCCAACAGCATCGCCGACCATCCCGCTTACCTGAATTTCCCGACCGGTCCTTCGCAATACAATGACCGCCGCCGCAATCAGGACTACACCATCCACGAGGAGGGTATCTACGTAGGCTACCGTTACTTCACCACCTTTGGCCGCTCGGTCAGCTATCCCTTCGGCTTTGGCCTGAGTTATACATCTTTTATTTATAGCAATGCCAGAGTGCAGTCAGCCAAGGATGGCTTTACGGCTACAGTCACCGTGAAGAACACGGGCCGCGTGGCTGGCAAGGAGGTCGTGCAGCTCTACGTGAAAGCTCCTAAAGGCTCCTTCGGCGACAAGCCCGCCCGCGAGCTGAAAGCCTTTGCAAAGACCCGCGAGCTGAAGCCCGGCGAGAGTCAGACGCTCACCTTCAAGGTTGACAGCTATGCCCTCGCTTCGTTCAACGATACGAAGAGTCAGTGGGAAACAGCTGCAGGACAGTACGACGTGCAGTTTGCTGCCAGCAGCGAGGACATCCGCGCCCACGCTTCCTACAAGCACGCCAAAGCCCAGTTGTGGTCTGTCCATAACGTCATGGCTCCTAACGACAAGTATAAAACGGCTGTCTCCACCGTCTCTAACCAGAGCGGCGTGGTCAGCGGCCTGGAACATGTCATCGGCGTTGAATAATTCAGCATGACCAGCAGAACGATATTGACGACAGCCATGACGCTGCTTTGCCTGATGGCGGGGCAGGTCATGGCTGTTGGTGAAAGTGTGAAGCAGTTCTGCCTTTCTTTCTCTTACAAGCTGACCTCCACCGAGCCATGCTCTTTGCTCGACATACCAGGTATTTTGCATGTAGGCATCATCGACGGTCGTTTGCTTTCCGATGGCGGCAAACTCGACCTTACCTTTCCTTCTTCTTCTTCTTCTTCTGATTCCGACACGTCCTTTACCTGGACGCTCGACCTTGACCAGCTCCGGGCACAGTTTTCGCCCGATGCCCATAAGCAGCAACCGACGCTGCGCGATGGTGGCAAGCCACATGCTGCTGTCGAGATTGCCGGACGGCGCACCATGATTAGCTTTCGACATGGGCTGTCGCCACGCCGCTTAGTCGTCCAGCCCCATCAGAAGACCATTGTAAAGAATATGACATTTTCTCCGTTTTGAATCAATCACAACAGAACAACGGCTAATATGAATAAGAGAATTCTGCTCATCGCCACGCTGCTGCTGGTAGTATTCATGACGTCAAGTGCATTGACGCTCAAGAGGCATCAAGTCACTATTGTCAACGAGGCTGGCGATGCTAAGCCCATTCAGCGCGCCGTCGCCACGCTGCAAGCCGACTTGGAGAAGGTTATGGGATTCAAGGTTCCCGTTGCGTCATCTATAAACGGTGCTGTCACGCTGCTCATCGTCAATGATGCTGTCGCCACGCCCTCCGGTATAAAGCCGCTTGAGGACGAGGAGGAGCACGAAGTGTATGTCGACAACCGGCAGAAGCGCGTCGTCCTCCACGGTCACGATATGCGTGGCACCATCTATGCCATCTACACCTTCACCGAGCAGGTTCTCAACGTGCCGCCACTGTGGTTCTTCTGCGACTGGCAGCCTGTGAAGCGGTCAACCATTACGACCAATATCAATTTCCATGCAGCGTCGCCGCAGGTGCGCTTCCGTGCATGGTTTCCCAACGACACCGACCTGCTTACGCCATGGCATAAGAAATCGGAGAAAAACGAGGAAATGTGGCTCGAAGCCATGCTGCGCTTGAAGCTCAACTGCGTGGAACTGGAGACTACCGTCACCTATCCTGACTACAAGATGTCCGACGAGGCGCAGCTTGTCAGCGACATGGGCATTGTCCTCACCTCCCATCATCACGTCGCCCTCAACAACAGCTTCGCACGGTGGGACGAATACTGGCGGGAAGTGCGACACGAAGAGCCACATAAACCCAGCATCCACCGCTTGCTCGACCTCATCGAGTTCTGGACTTACAACGTCAAGACCGTCCACCAGTCGGGCATCGAGAACCTCTGGCAGGTGACGTTCCGCGGACGTGGCGACCAGCCTTTCTGGGCCTTCTTCGACGACGCTCCTAAGAGCGACGAGGAGCGCGGGGCCGTCATCTCGCAGATGATGCAGATACAGCTCGACATCATCAAGGAGGTGACGGGCGAGTCTGACCCTTACGTGCGCACCACCTTCTACGACGAGATGTCGAACCTCTTGGCCAAGGGCTATATCAAGCCGCCGAAGGGCGAGAACATGATATGGACCTACGTTGCTGCCCGCCGTGACCACTATCCCAACGACGACGTCGTGGCTTTCGATTCTTCGCTTGGCGTGAAGCTCGGCTACTACTTCAACTACCAGTTCACCTCTACCGGCTCGCACATTGCTGCCTGCGAGGGGCCGTGGAAGATGGAGTTCAACTACCGCTATGTCAATTCCAAGTGCCCGTTGCTTTTCTCCGTGGTCAACGCCGGCAACGTGCGAGAGCACCTCACCGAGCTGGCTGCTAACGCCGCTATGATGTGGAGCTTCGACAGCTACGACACCGACACATGGCTCCGCGACTACTGTGCACAGTACTTCGGACAGAAGAACGCCAAGGCCGTCGCACAGCTCTACCGTGACTTCTACAACGCCTACTGGCAGCCCAAGCCCACCGAGTTCCCAGGACTCAACAGCCGACAGTTTAACTTTCAGGACATGCGCTACGCCCGCTGCATGGACCAGATTCTCGGACGCTTCTGGAAATACGCCGACAACCCCCTTCAGGACATCGGCTACGAGAGCGTCAAGGGGCGCTCCTTCCGCATCCAGGGCGCGAATCAGGTCGACACCCTCATCAAGAACATGGAACTTACCGCACGGCGATTTGAAAGCGTCGCCGCCCAGGGCGAAAAGCTCGCTCCCAGCATACCGGCATCCCAGCGCACATGGTACTACGACAACCTACAGGCTCCCGCCACCTTCATGGCTCACATCAGTAATGCGCTCCACCACTTCATGCTTGCCTATAAAGGCCAGAAGGACAAATCCTACGTAAGGACGCATATTACGACAGCCATAGAACAAATGGAAGCCGCAAAGGCTGCCATATATGCCACCCATCACGGTGAGTTCAGCGACTGGTATACGAAGGAATACCTTTTCGGTGCTGATGGCAAAATCAGTGGAATGAAACGAATAATTGAAGAAATGGAATGAACAGACAGTATCTTTGCATATAAAAAGAAAATAATATGAATACTAAAACTCAACATTTATTGCTGACCTTGATCTTGTCAGCCTTTTTATGGATGCCAGTTCAGGGACAGAATTCAGTGGGGACACAAACGCTGTACCTCTCAGGCACCGGATTCGACCACCGCACAGAATGGCAGTTCTTCTGCACTGACGGTGCGCGCAGCGGAGAGTGGACATCCATAGCCGTTCCCTCTTGCTGGGAGTTGGAAGGCTTTGGGCACTACAACTACGGTCACGACCGTCCGCCTCACACCGAGCAGGGACTCTATCGCACTACGTTCACACTGCCCGAAGGTTGGAGCGGTCGTCGTGTGTTCATTGTCTTCGAGGGCGTGATGACCGATGCCGAGGTGAAGGTTAACGGCGCGTTGGCCGGTCCCGTCCACCAGGGTGCCTTCTACCGCTTCAAGTACGACATCACCTCGCTGGTACGCAGTAGCGGTGAAAACGTGCTGGAGGTGACCGTGAGCAAGGAGTCTTCCATCAAGAGTATTAACGAGGCCGAGCGCCGTGCCGACTACTGGATCTTTGGCGGCATCTTCCGTCCCGTCTATCTTGAGGCGCAGCCCGTGGCGTTCATCGACCACGTGGCCATCGACGCCCGGCATACCGGCGAGATGCGTGCTGACGTGTGGGTCGATGCTGCCGGCAAAGGCCGATATACTGCTGATGTCATCATCCTCGATGACAAAGGCAATAGGGTAGGGCAGTCACAGCCCGCTGCACTGAGAAATGACAGTACGCGCCTGTCACTCAGCGTCGACCAGCCCAAGGCATGGACCTCGGAGACACCCCGTCTCTACACCGCACGCTTCACTCTCTACAAGGATGGACGGCAGGTGCATACCTATGACCGGCGGTTCGGCTTCCGCACTATCGAGTTCCGCGGGCGCGATGGTTTCTATGTCAATGGCACGAAGGTGAAGTTCAAGGGCGTCTGCCGCCACACCTTCTGGCCCGAGAGCGGCCGCACCAGCAGCAAGTCAATGGCCATTGAGGACGTGAACCTCATCAAGGACATGAACATGAACGCCGTGCGCATGAGCCACTATCCGCCCGACCAATACTTCCTTGACGTGTGCGACTCGTTGGGACTCTACGTCGTCGACGAGCTGGCGGGCTGGCAGAGTGCCTACGACAGCATCACTTCCATCCGGCTGGTGCATGAGATGCTGCAGCGCGACGTCAATCACCCCAGCATCGTCATCTGGAGCAACGGCAACGAGGGTGGCTTCCCGAAGGCGGCACGGCCGTGGTACGGCCTGCTCGACATTCAGCAGCGCCACGTCGTGGAGCCGTGGTCGCGCTACGATGGTGTCGACACCCACCACTATCCGCGCTATCAGCCCGCCAAGGAGCGTGCCACTCGCGGCGACGTGGTCTATATGCCCACCGAGAGCCTGCACGGTCTGCATGACGGCGGCCACGGTGCCGGACTGGACGACTACTGGGAGATGGTCCGCACCACGCCCACCGCTGCCGGACAGTTCCTCTGGGACTTCGCCGACGAGGGTGTCGTGCGCCACGACCTGAACGACAGCATCGACGTCTACAACGACAAAGCCCCCGACGGCATCCTCGGCCCTCACCATGAGAAAGAAGGTTCGTTCTACACGATCAAGGAAGTGTGGTCGCCCATTCACATAGAGAAGCCGCAGTTCGACAGCTTCGACGGCACACTCACCGTCAGCAACCGCTACCACTTCACCAACCTGCGCGACTGCCGCTTTGCCGCCACGCTGCTCAGCTACACGTCGCTACCCGCTGCAGAGGCTCCGCAGGAGCGCACCGTCAGGGTGGCCTCGCCCGACGTTGCACCTTGGACAGAGGGTGCCCGCCTGCATATAGACCTGCCTGCCGACTGGCGCTCTGCCGACGTGCTCACGCTGACGGCCACGGGGCCCGACGGTCGCGAGGTGTACACGTGGACATGGCCTATTGCTACACGTGAGCAGCTGACGGCTCGTCTGCTGCCTGCCAGTCTGAAGCCCCTGAAGGGCAAGAAGGCGCGCGCTGCCATCGACGCAGCCGTAAAGATGCTGAATCCCAGGTTCGTGGGCATCGACGGCAGCACGGCCAGCGTGCAGTGGACCGCTCTCAGCGACGGTTGGCTGCGCCTTGACTACGCCTACACGCTGGACGGCGACTACGACATTGCCGGTATCACGTTCGACTATCCCGAGGCCGGCGTGACAGACGCAACGTTGCTGGCCGACGGTCCTTACCGCGTATGGAAGAACCGCATGAAGGGTGTCGCCTACGGGGTACACCATAAGACCTATAACAACACCATTACGGGGCAGACGTGGGAATACCCCGAGTTTAAGGGCTACTACTCGCGCTTCACGGCCATGCAGCTGAACAGCAAAGATGCCCGGCTCACCCTGCTCTCGCCGACGGAGGATGTCTTCCTGCACCTGTTCACGCCAGAGAAGCCTCAATACATGAGCAAGAACGTCGACCCGGCGTTCCCCGACGGACAGCTGTCGCTGCTGAAGTGCATACCCGCCGTGGGCACGAAGTTCTCAAAGGCCGCCGATGAAGGTCCGCAGGGCGCAAAGGCGCACTTCGACCACCAGCGCGTGGAAGGAACGGCGTATCTGAAGTTCGACTGAATAATTACTCTAATAAATAATAACTGATATGAAACTCAAGACACTGCTCGTGCTTGGCATCTGCGCCCTTGGCGCTCAGGCACAAACACTAAAGGAATGGGACGATGTCTCTATCACCAGTCTTAACCGCGAACCGGCTCATACGCTCAGCATACCCTTTGCCGACGAACGTGCCGTAGCCGACAATGACATGAGTCAGTCGCCCTACTTCCTTAGCCTTAACGGAACATGGAAGTTTCGATGGGTAGGTACACCGCAGAGTGCTCCTGCCAATTTCTTCCAGGACGGCTTCAACGCTTCAGGGTGGGACGACATTGACGTGCCTGCCACCTGGCAGGTCTACGGCTACCGTCACGGCAAGAACTGGGACAAGCCGCTCTATGTGAACACGTCATATCCCTTCACCTACGACTCCAACACGTGGAGCGTCATGGCCGACCGCCCGTCAGACTGGACCTACAGCGGCTCGATGAAGAACCCCGTCGGCTCTTACCGTCGCGACTTCGACCTGCCCTCGACGTGGCTCGGGCGCGACGTCTATGTGCGCTTCAACGGTGCCGGCCACGGTTACTACGTCTGGGTGAACGGCCACTTCGCCGGCTATGCCGAGGATTCCTATTTACCTTCGGAATTTAAGATTACCGACTATGTGCGTGAAGGAAAGAACAATATCTCGGTACGTGTCTACCGCTTCACGAGCGGCTCGTTCCTGGAGTGCCAGGACTACTGGCGACTGACGGGTATCACCCGCGACGTGTTCCTGTGGTCGGCACCCAAGACCCAGATCCGCGACTACTTCTTCACCACTACCCTCAACACGGGCAATACCGTCGGCGCGGCACAGGTAAGCATCGACTTGCAGGGCGAGACCCTGACCGACGGCAAGGTGCAGGTGAAGATCATGGACGGCGGAACCGTCGTGGCACAAAAGGAGCAGTCGGTCTCGGGCAAAGGCAAAGTGACACTCCAGAACATCCGCGTCAACAACCCGAGGCTGTGGAGTGCCGAAGAGCCTAACCTCTACGACCTCGTCGTCACGCTGAGCCAGGGCGACAAGGTGATTGACGTGCGTGGCGGAAAGGCGGGCTTCCGGCAGATTGCCGTGCGCAAGGACGGCGCCCTGACCATCAACGGCCAGCGCATCATCTTCCACGGCGTTGACCGTCACGACTTTAGCAACATCGGCGGACGTACCATTACCCGTGAGGAGACCGAGCGCGACATCCTGCTTATGAAGAAGCTGAACGTCAATGCCGTGCGCACCAGCCACTATCCCAACAATCCCTATTTCTATGAACTGTGCGACAAGTACGGCATCTACGTGCTGGCTGAGGCCGACGTGGAATGTCACGGCAACACCTCGCTCAGCAGCAACGAGAAGTTCAAGGCTGCCATGGTCGAGCGTAACGAGCGTCAGGTGCTCACGTTGCGCAACCATGCCTGCATCTGCCTCTGGTCATACGGCAACGAGAGCGGCGGCGGCAACAACTTCGAGGCCGTGGAACGCGCCATCAAGGCTTTGGACAAGACGCGACTGACCCACTACGAAGGCAACAGCACATGGGCTGACGTCACCAGCACGATGTATGGTGACACCGGATCCATGGAGCGCACGGGCGAGAGCCGACTCAACGACTACAAGAACGGAAAGACAGGCATACGCCCCCACATACAGTGCGAGAACACGCACTCCATGGGCAACGCCATGGGTAACCAGCGCGAATATTTCGACATCTACGAGAAATACCCCGCCATGGCCGGCGAGTTCGTGTGGGACTGGAAAGACCAGGGCCTCTCCATCCCCGTGCCGGGACATCCCAACCTGACCTATTGGGCCTACGGCGGCGACTTCGGCGATAAGCCCAACGACGGCAACTTCTGCACCAACGGCGTCGTCTTCGCCGACCAGACCTACTCGGCCAAGGCCCTCAACATGAAGAAGATCTACCAGCCCGTGGACTTCGACTTGAAGGACAGTCTGCAGGGCAAGTTCCTTGTCCGCAACAAGCAGACCTTTGCCGACGTGAGCCGCTTCGATTTTGCCTACGACGTCCTTGAGGACGGCATCGTCGTGAAGTCGGGAACCATGGACGTTAGCCTCGGCGGCGGCAAGAGCCAGGAGGTGACGCTCTCCGACCTTCTGCCTTCAAAGGTGAAGTCGGATGCCGACTACTTCGTGCGTTTCCACGTGACGCAGCGCGAAGCAACGGCCTGGGCCGAGGCCGGCTATGAGGTGGCCAGCGAGCAGCTCTGCCTGCGCAGAGGCGTGCGTGACCAGGCTTACACCCCGACGTCCGACGGCGAGATCAACGTGACCGACGGTACTTCCATCAAGGTGGAGGGCGAACACTTCTCCGTCACCTTCTCGAAGTCTACGGGACTGATGACGAACTATAGCGTAGGCGGACGCACCCTCATCAGCAGCGGCCCATCCTTCAACGCCTTCCGCGTGCCTACCGACAACGACAAGACCCACAGCTACGACTGGGACTCCATGGGACTGCGCAACCTGAAGAAGAAGGGCGGCACCTGGAGCATTGACAAGATAGGCAATGTCGTCATGCTCTCCGTCACCAACCAATATACGGGTACGGCGCCCGTGGCGTTCACCGAGCAGGTGTGCTACACCATCATGCCCGACGGCGCCATCACCGTCAGCACCATCGTCGACCCTGCCGTGAAGAACAAGATATTGCCCAAGATGGGTTACATCCTCGAGATGCCTGCCGGCTATGAGCAGTTCACATGGTATGGCCGCGGACCGTGGGACAACTATCGCGACCGCAAGGAGAGCTGCTTCGAGGGACTCTGGCACAGCACCGTCACCGACCAGTGGACGGGATTCGTACTGCCGCAGGAGAACGGTAACAAGGAGGATGTGCGGGCCATCAGCCTCACCAACGACAACGGCGAGGGACTGATGTTTGTCGCACCCCAGGGAATGGCGACGACCGTCGGCCACTGGCGCCCGACTGACATGTACGTCAACCGCGACAACCGTAAGCGCCATCCTTACGAGGTGAACTTCATTCCAAACAACGTTGTCTGCCTCGACATGGAGAACCGTGCACTGGGCAACGCCAGCTGCGGCCCCGACGTGCTCTCGAAGTACGAGTTGCGGGCCAGCCGTCGCACGTTCACCTATTTTATATTACCGCTCACGACGAAGCTCACCGACGAGCAGTTCGTCGAGCGCACACGTGTGGCTTCAGCCCAGTGCAGTCCTGTGGATGTGAATGTCAAGCGCGGCACGGTCACGCTGACCTGCGCCACACCTGATGCTGTCATTCACTACAGCCTCGACGGCGGACTTACCGAGAACGTCTACACGCAGCCCCTTTACTTACCCGAGGGCTGCACGCTCCAGGCCTATGCTA
Source organism: uncultured Prevotella sp. (assembly GCA_905235325.1). Classification (GTDB taxonomy): domain Bacteria; phylum Bacteroidota; class Bacteroidia; order Bacteroidales; family Bacteroidaceae; genus Prevotella. The sequence continues at coordinate 32,934 of CAJOLE010000002.1, forward strand.
CGCTTGACGGCCGACTGCCCGGTCAGAAAAGCCAGGTCACCATTCCGCTCTTCGTCGACAAGCAGCTGTGGAAACTCGTCAGCGCAGACAGCCAGCATCCCGGCGACTACGCTACGAAAGCCTTCGACGACGACGTGAACACCATCTGGCACACCCTCTACTCGGGCAACGTGACGCCCTGCCCCCACGAGATCGTCATCGACATGGGCAAGACTTATCGCGTCACCGCTTTCCAGTATCAGGGACGCAGCGACGGAAGCAACGGCCGCATACGCAACTACTCCCTCTACTTCTCCAACTCGCCTACACGCTGGGGGGCACCCGCCGCCGAGGGGTCGTTCGACAACACCTCCGACGAGCAGAACGTCTTCCTGAAGTCGCCCGTCGAGGCCCGCTACCTCCGGCTGATAGCACGCAGCGAGGTGGGTAACAATCCGTGGACGTCGGTCGCCGAACTCGGCATTTCGGCCTCTGCCATCGTCGACGACCAGTCGGATCAGTCATCTCAGATAAAGCCTGGATCCACCTACTATCTCCGCGAGAAGTCCTCCGGCCTCTACCTCCATTACAAGGCTGCCGAGAACGGCGACTTCTGTCTCGACCGCAAGAGCACGACCGACGCCTCCTTCCGCTTCACCGTGAAGCGGGCCGGCCAGTTCACATCGTTCTACACCATGAACGTCGCCGGAGGAGTGATAGGCAAGGGTACGGCAACGTGGCGGGCCATGCTGACGAAGGACACATCCAGTGCTGACAGCTGGGTGCAGCTTGAGGAAGGCGAAGGGTTTGTGGCTCTGCGCGGCGCATGGATGGGCAACCAATACTTCAATTTCGACAGTCGCAATGCCGGCTCTATCGTCTTCACTGACAAGGGCACGCCCGCACAGTTCGTCCTCGAGAATGAAGAAACTCTCGGCATCAAGTCCCCCTCCTTGGGAGGGGGCAGGGGGAGGTCGTACACCCTTTCCGGCTACCGGCTCAAGTCCCCCTCCTTGGGAGGGGGTACGGGGGTGGTTGTCACTGCCGGACGCAAAGTGCTGAGCAAGTAAGCCCCCCCCCCAAGTAAGAACCCCCTCCTTGGGAGGGGGCAGGGGGAGGTCGTAACCACCTAATCACCAATACTTATGAACAAGAAATCATTTACCAAAGTAAAAACCCCCTCCTTGGGAGGGGGTACGGGGGAGGTCTTTGCCCTCTTACTCCTCCTCCTGCTGACGCAAGCGCTCAATGCGAAGACCATCAAAGTGCTCGCAATAGGAAACAGCTTCTCCGACGATGCCGTGGAGCATTATCTCTATGAACTGGCCCTCGAGGGCGGCGACTCGCTGATTATAGGCAACGCCTATCGGGGCGGACAGGGATATGAGTCACACTGGAAAGTCGTCGAGGAGAACAAGGCCGACTTCGAGTACCGCAAAATCGTGGGCGGCAACCACACCAACGAGCGGCGCACGCTTTTGAACTGCCTCGAGGATGAGCCTTGGGACATCATCACCTTCCAGCAGGTGAGCCAGGACGCAGGCGACTATTCCACCTACGAACCCTGGCTGTCGCGGCTCATCGGCTACGTGCAGCAGCACGCCACCAACCGCGCCGTGCGCTTCGCACTGCACCGCACCTGGGCTTACGCCCAGAATAGCGACCACTGGGGCTTCAAGAAATATCAGAACGACCAGCAGCGTATGTTCAGCGACATCGTGGCTGCTACCAACAAGGCACGAAAGGCCCATCGGGAACTGCAGTTGCTCATACCGGCAGGAACGGCCATACAGAACGGGCGGACCAGCTTCGTGGGCGACAGGTTCTGCCGCGACGGCTACCACTTGTCGTTCCTCTTAGGCCGCTACACCGCAGCCCTCACCTGGCTGGAGTGCATCACGGGGCAAACAGCCGTGGGGAAGAAGTATGCCCCCACAGGGCTGAACGAGTGGCAGATTGCCGTCGCCCAGCAGGCGGCACATGCCGCCGTCGCCCGTCCTGACAAGGTGACGACCATCAACGTCAAGCCCGAGGGAATGGATGCCGACGGCTACGTCCTCCTGCGCGACGTGCCATACCGCACCGAGTTCGTCAGCGACTATCAGCGCCAGCAGGACAAGATGGACATCTATCTGCCCACCCGCAACGAGGCATTTCCTACCGTCGTATGGTTTCATGGCGGTGGCATGATCGTCGGCGGGAAACATATTCCCACTGAGCTGCAGAAACAGGGCATCGCCGTCATCGGCGTAGGCTACAGCCTTTGTGCCGGCGACAACAAAGACCCCAACGCGCCCAACCGCTACGTCACCACGGCCGACGGTGTGGACGACGGCGCAGCGGCCACGGCATGGGTGCTCAAGCATATTGCCGAATACGGCGGCGACCCAAAGAAGGTCTACATCTCGGGCCACAGCGCAGGAGGCTACATCACCATGCTCATCGGACTCGACAAGAGCCGCGTAGCCAAATATGGCGAGGACGTTGACAAGGTCGCCGCGCTCGTACCCTTCAGCGGACAGGCCATCACCCACTACCAGAACCGACGCGACCGTGGCATCAGCGACCTGCAGCCTATCATCGACAAGGAGGCTCCTCTCTACTATGTACGCCCCGACACGCCCCCTATTCACCTCATCTGCGGACAGCGCGAGCGGGAACTCCTCGGGCGCTATGAGGAGAACGCCTACCTCTGGCGTATGCTCCAGCTCTGTGGCCACAAGAACGCCTTCCTCTACGAGCTCGACGGCTTCGACCACGGAACTATGTACGGCCCGGCCCATAGCATATTGTTAGACTGCATCCGCAATAAAAAATAAAAACTCTATGTGGTAAATACATAGTTACGAATAACAGGGAACATCCTGCACTTCCTACACTTCCTACACCTGCCCGAAAAAATTAGGTGTAGGAAGTGTAGGAAGTGTAGGATAAAACCTGCGAATGACAACTATATATGCAAGTAAAGGCGGTTTAATCGGGGAAAACGCCCCTCGACGACCGCCTTCAGAGGGTGGAACCGACACCTGAACCGACACCTGACCCTACACCTGAGCCGATGACTCGGGAGGAGGCGGGTAAGAAATTTTCCACAGCGTGGAATGTTCAAAAGGCGCCGGGTTTTGGATAAAAGGCGCCGGGTTTTGGAGAAAAGGCGCCGGGTTTTGGCGAAAATAATTCACCCAAACGACCAAACGACCAATCCCCCAATAATCCGGTCAGCGGAGGACGCGGTAAGCAGAGGTCGAAATATCCAGTCAGAGAAGCAAAAGGCAAGAAATGAGCGTATGAAAATCCTGATTTCTGACTTTTTGGAACTTTTTGTTCACATTTCCCTCCTGACAGGCTTAGAATCTCAAAAATTTTATCTAAATTTGCACACGATTCTGACTGAATGGTCAGCCGAGTTGCCCGTAATCAGTCAGGCAAGTTTCATGACGCTGTCAGTCGTGAGACTTAAAGAAAGCGAATCACGTTTTAATATGTAATAAATTTAGAATATGAGACAGATGAAACACCTATTGGCAGCCGTTGCCGTGATGACGGCAACGACGGCAGTCGCACAGGGTTCGTGGGACAGGGCTGTCTGGCCCAAGGCCGAACGCTACGACGAGAATCAGGCCCGTGACTTCCATTGGCAGCCCGGACCCAGTAACCAACCCATCGGCGAGGCACGCGGCATTTTCCCCGGACGTGTCGTCATGGCACGCTACCCCGAGGCCGCACAGTGGCCCGGACGGTGGAACGTCAATGAAGACCAGTGGTTCCTCGACAAGTACACCTCTACCGACAAGTGCGACGAGATGCTTACGGCCACGCTTCAGCGGCTTACCGGCACAAAGAACAACAAGAAAGCCTGGCAGAAGGTGTTCGTTCACCACAATCAGGAGATTCGCGGATTGAAGAAGCGCGGCTACCAGCAGGGCGAGGTCGTGGCCGTCAAGATAAACCTGAACAACAGCAGTGCGGGCAAGAGCGACAACCAGACCGACGCTACGCCGCAGATGGTGCTGGCCGTCGTGCGACACTTGGTGCGCGATGCCGGCGTGGCTGAGCAGGACATCATCGTCTACGACGTGAAGCGCCAGATCTATGCCCAGCTGCTTCAGACCGTCTGGCACGAGTTTCCCGACGTGCGCTTTGTGCAGGACGGCGAAGCCCGCCGTGAGCAGCCCATGAACCCGAAGTACGGCGACCATCACGGCATCGAGGCTGCGAAGTGGGTGGAGGCCATCACCTTCAGCGTGGATAACGACAAGTTCCGCGAGGCGAAGCTGATGGCACAGCAGATTGTCGACGCCACCTACCTCGTGAACCTGGCCCTGCTGAAGCTCCACAGCTATCCCTACAACTACATGGAGGACGGCGACAACGGACAGACCGCCATCACCATGTCGGCCAAGAACCATGCCGGCTCTATCCGCGGCACCAACGAGATGCACCGCTACTTCAACTCCACGGAGATGAAGAAGCGCGGCAAGGAGCACGACTACGACCCGCTCGTCGACCTGGAGGCTTCGCCCAACCTGGGGCGCAAGACCGTGCTCTACCTCCTCGACGGACTCTACTGCGGACGCAAGTGGAAGACTTATCCCCTCCACTTCCCCAACAAGCCCTTCTACAACCGCACCGTGCCCTACGAGAACCCCGAGTGGCCTGCCTGCCTGCTGGCATCGTTCGACCCCGTGGCCCTGCAGAGCGTGGGCCTCGACATCATGTATGCACAGAGTCAGAACAACACCGAGCCGGGCTACTACAACGTGCCGCGTATCATGCTGCGCGACATGGCCGACAACATCCTTTTAGAGATGGCCACACCCGGCAATACCCCGTCGGGCACCGTCTATCGTCAGGACGGCCAGACCGTCCCCAGCCTCGGTGTCTACGAGCACTGGGACGGCCCGGAGACCATGCGCTACTCGCGCAACATCAACCCCAAGAAGGGCAAGGGCATCGAGTTCTTCTACATCCCCATGGGAAGTGCAAGAAAACTTTAACGACATTTTTCCTGACCAGCAATGAAAAGATATCTGTATGTGTTGACTGCCATGCTTTGGGCGACGGTGGCAACGTCGTTCGCGCAGTCTGACGGAAACACCCCCTCCTCGGGAGGGGGTACGGGGGAGGTTACGCAGCAGGAGTGGGAGCGCATGGCTCCGCTGCCCACCATGGGGTGGAACTCATGGAACAAGTTCCAGTGTAATATCAACGAACGGGTGCTGATGGACGCTGCCGACGCCATGGCGGCCTCGGGCATGAAGGATGCCGGCTACGAATACATCTGTGTGGACGACTGCTGGCAGCTCTCCCGCGATGCCGACGGAAACATAGAGTGCGACCCTGCCGCCTTCCCCCACGGCATGAAGTACGTGGCCGACTATATCCACTCCAAGGGACTGAAGTTTGGTATCTATTCGTGCGTGGGCTCGGAGACCTGCGCCAAGCGCCCCGGCGGGCAGGGGCATGAGTTCCAGGACGCACGCTACTACGCCAACATTGGTGTGGACTTCCTGAAGTACGACTTCTGCAACAATCACGGAGCCAACGCCCGCGAGTCATACCGCACCATGCGCGAGGCTCTGAAGTGGGCAGGACGACCCATCGTCTTCAACATCTGCGAGTGGGGGTCGAACCGACCCTGGGAGTGGGCCAAGGGCATCGGCCATAGCTGGCGGTGTACAGGCGATATCTTCGACAACTGGGACAGCATGACAGGCATCATCGACCAGATGAAGCCTCTCTACACCTACAGCGGACCCGGCCACTGGAACGATGCCGACATGCTCGAGGTGGGCAACGGCGGACTGACCTACGACGAGCAGGTGCTCCACTTCTCTATGTGGTGTATGTTTGCCTCGCCCCTCGTTGCCGGCAACGACCTGGCCAACATGAGCGACGAGACGAAGAGCATACTGCTTAACCGCGAGGCCATCGCCGTCAACCAGGATCCGCTGGGCCAGCAGGCGCACGTTGCCCTGCAGGCCGGCAACCATGAGGTGTGGGTGAAGCGCTTGGTGGACGGCGACTGGGCCGTCTGCCTGCTCAACCGCAGCGAGCAGCCCTGGCAGCTGAACTTCATGCTCAGCGACCTTACAGAGCTGCAGGACGCTGCCAACCGCTATACCGTCCGCGACCTCTGGGCACGCCGCGACCTGGGACTGAGCGACAAGCCCGTCCAGGGCACCATTCCCCGCCATGGCTGCAAGATGCTGCGACTGAAGCTGAAGGCCGGCGAGGCTACGCTTGCCCACCTGCTGCCGCTGTATATGAACAAGAATATACCGCAGGACGGCCCCTACGAGGACTTGAACGTGGGCAGCGGAGGCCGCTCAAAGGACATTGAGCCGAAAACCGACCTGCCCGGCGGCGGACTGGCACGCTACCCGATGATATACATCGGCGAGGGCTACAACCGTATCTTTATCCTCAACGAGGGCAAGGTGGTATGGAAGTACGACACCGGCCCCGGCAACGAACTCGACGACATCTGGATGCTCCGCGACGGCAACCTGCTCTTCACCCGCATGGGATGGGCTGCCAAGGTGTCGCCCGACAAGCGCGAGCTGTGGCGCTACGACTGCAAGGAGGGTGAGGAGATTCACACCATGCAGCCCATCGGCGACGACGAGGCCATCATGCTTATCAATGCCTTCCCCGCACGCATCTGGCGCTTCAACCACAAGACGGGCGAGACCATCTGGGAGAAGGAAATCAGCTTCGACGTAAACAGCACCCACATGCAGAGCCGACGGATGCGCTTCACGAAGGACAACACGCTGCTTGTCTGCTACTTGGGTGAAAACAAAGTGGTGGAGTACGACACCGACTGGCGCGTGGTACGAACCTTTAACGTGCCCAAGCCCTGGGCCGCCATCCGCCTGAAGAATGGCAATACACTGATCACCCTTGAGGACGAGCGCCGTACCATCGAGGTCGACAAGAAGGACCGCGTGGTATGGGAAATCCGTCTCGACGAACTGCCTGAGCCTTACCGGCTGCCCGACTGTCAGAGCGTCTGCCGACTGCAGAACGGCAACACCATCCTCTGTTCGCGAGGGCGAGACCATGGCAACCAGCTCGTTGAGGTTACGCGCGACAAGAAGGTCGTCTGGGCCGTCAACGACTGGCAGAACCTCGGCCCTGCCACCAGCGTGCAGATTCTGAGCGAGAAGGGCTTCTCTGAGACGCCCGGCGACTTGGAAAGATAAATAATAGAGAAAGAAGAAAAAAAGTAATGAAAAGATATCTGTATGTGTTGACTGCCATGCTTTGGGCGACGGTGGCAACGTCGTTTGCCCAGTCTGACGGAAACACCCCCTCCTTGGGAGGGGGGCAGGGGGAGGTGCTCTTTGTTTTCCTCAAGTCGGGAGGCTTCGATGCCTTTCCGCAGAGTATGCTCGTTGCCCGTGAGAACAGTGGCGGCGAGTTGCGCTTAAAGACTATCGACGGCAGTGAGTTTACCTACGCTGAGTCTGATGTAGAAAAAATCACGGACAGCAGGCCGGATACGCCCCTGCCTGTCCTCACCTCATTTAAATACAACAACAAGTACAACGACCAGTTGCACATCGATGCCGAGGCCGTCATCCAGGGCGACTCACTGCTCACGGTGACCGTGGGAGCCATCGGGCGGTGGCTCACGCCCTCGTTCCAGCTCTCTGACGACGAAGCCGGCCTATACCTGGGCACTGAACTGCTGGAGAGCAAGGTGTCGCGCCACCCCGTGGCAGACGATGTCGTCTACACCGTTGCCCGTCCTAACGAGCGTGTGCTCGTCTGCGACGGGGAGCCGCCGGTATGGGGCGATCCGGTAGGGCCCTATACCTTCGAGCCGCTGACGCTCACTTCCGATATGCTCTCTACCAATGCCCCTTCCAATTACGACGAAGGACTTGACAAGATGATCGACGGCAATCCTGACACCTATTTCCACTCTACCTGGGGCGAGGGACAGTACGAGAAACTGCCACTCGAAGAATGTCCCTATATAGACGTGGCACTTGCTGGAGCCGTGTCTAACATCCGCTTCTCTTATCAGACAAGATCCGACGTCGACCGCTTCCCCACGTCCTTTGAACTGCTCGTCAGCAACGACGGTGAGCAGTGGGAAAGCCGCAGGGTGTTGACCGCCGACGACGGGATGCCGCTCGATTTGGGGGCTGTCTTTACATCGCCGGTCATCGACCTGCAGGGCAGTTACACCTACCTGCGCTTCAAGATGCTTGCGGCCAACTACAAGAATTATCTCTGTCTGGCAGAGTTGCAAATAGAAAAGGTTACGCCGAACGACAATCCTGACGAGCCACAGCTCATCGATCCTGGCAAGATGATATGCGTGATGATGCCCTACGGACGCTCCTACCGCCTGAATATAGACTGGCTGGCCGACCGTCAGCAGCAGGTGCCGCGCATAGACATCAACACCGCCGACCGCCAGATGATCAGCAGCAAGGAGGTATATAAGGATGCCACCATTACCATCGACGGGGCCGGTGTCTTCGACTCGATGCCTGAAACACCCGTAAAGATTAAAGGTCGCGGAAACAGCAGCTGGAGTCGCAACCCCCGGGACAAGAATCCCTATAGGCTGAAGTTCGATAATAAACAGAAGCCATTGGGACTCACCAAGGGTAAGAACTGGGTGCTCCTGGCCAACAAGATTGGCAACTCCATGATGACAAACGCCGTGGGAATGAAGATTGCACGCTTAGTGGGAACGGCAGCTGCCAACCATATAACTCCTGTTGAACTCTACATCAACGGCGACTACCGGGGCAATTACAACCTCACCGAGAAGGTGGGCTTCTCAAACAACAGTGTTGATCTGGATGATGAGAGTGCGGCGGCCTTGCTTGAACTTGATACCTACTATGACGAGACATATAAGTTCCGTACTAATTTCTACGGCCTGCCGGTCAACATCAAGGAGCCCGACTTCAGCGAAGGGGAAACGACCCTCACCTTGACGACTATACGAAACGACTTCAACGCCATCACCCGCGACATTTACCAGCATCACGACATCACTGACCGTGTTGACGCCACGATGCTTGGACGGTTCCTCATGGTCAACGAACTCATCGACAACTATGAGATTCAGCACCCTAAGAGCACATACCTCTATCGGGCTGACTTGAACGATCCTGACAGCAAGTGGATTTTCGGCCCCGTCTGGGACCTGGACTGGGCCTATGGCTACGAGCACAATTCCAACTACTGTACCACCGATGCCCGCATTGACTTCTGGAACGCTACGCAGATGGAGGCCATACGCTTCATACAGGATTTGCGCAATGAGACTGGTAAGGAGGTCGACAAGGCTGTCTATAGGGCATGGCACGACTTCATGGAAGGTGGCGGCCTGCAGGAGACACTTGACTTCATCGACGACTACTATGCCTACGCCCGCCCGTCGTTCGAGCACAATGCGGAGCAGTGGGGCGATGGAGTTGACTATGCCCGGGTCGCCGGGCGCATGAAGAATTGGATACAGGAGCGAGCACACTACGTCTATGAGCGGCTGACTCCCTACGATCTGACAGAACCCGACGAGACGGACGGTATCAAGTCGTTGGCTGCTGAAGGGCGGACCGAAACCTTCGACCGCGTCAGCGTCTACAGCCCCGGCGGTCATCTGTTGGCACGTAGCGTCGACATCTCCAGCCTGAAGAACATCCTCCCGAAAGGCATCTATGTCGTCGTGAACAACAATGGCAAAAGCAGGAAATTCATCAATAAATAACACTCCCTCCTTGGGAGGGGGTACGGGGGAGGTGAAGTCCGGAACCTTCGACGTAAAAACCCCCTCCTTGGGAGGGGGTACGGGGGAGGTTTTCGTTCAGTAAGTGGCTATGTGGCGTATGTCGTCTTCGAAGGAGTCTCTCTGTATGGCACGTGCCTTGAGCTTCGAGCGGTAGGTGTAAATCGTGGTGAGGCTGGAGCGCAGAATGTCGGCGATGGCCTGGTTGTCGCTGATTCCCAGCCTGATGAGAGCCAGCACGCGCAGTTCGGTGGTCAGCCGTGGGGATGCTGAAGACGTGTCAAACTGATTCTCGTCAGTCATTAGGCGGTTGACATCCTGAATGAAGTCTGGATAGATGTTGAGGAAGGCTGTGTCGAAGTTCTGATGGAACAGCCGGGTGGCCTCACTGATGGACTTGTAGCTCTTCAACTCGTTGTAGAGTTCATCCATTTTGCGGTCGCGGGCCAGACGGTTGAGCAGTTTCAGACGTTCCTCGCTGCGGTATATCAGATTGCTGCTCAGTTCAAGGAAACGACCGATGTACTCATCCTTCATGCGGTTCGACTCCTTCATCAGGGTGTTCAGCTCCTGCATCTGCTCGTTGTGGCGGGTCAGTTCTGAGTTCATGCGGCTGATCTGTTCGGTTGCTAAGCGACGCTTCTTTACCAGTGAGAGAATGTAGGCGATGGTTCCTATAAGAAACAACGCGATGACGGAAATGATGCCTAAGAGCAGTCGCGTGCGGTGCTCGGAAGCCGTTCGCTGCAGGTCGTAGGCACGGTTGATGAGTGGTGCCATGCGAGCTACCTGCAGGCTGCGAAGTCTGCTCCCGTAGTTCTTGGCATCGTCGCTGGCTTGCAGCAGATAGCTGTATGCCTTGGCGTATTCGCCGCGTTCCAGCAAGATGGAAGAGAGCATTCGCAATGAGCTGTTCTCCATGATGGCACCTTGCATGTCGCAGATGGCAGACAACAGCAGGTAGTGCTCCTGCATGGCGACGTCTTGCTTCCTGGAGTAGAAATATGCCAACGTACTGGTGACGATACTATAGCGCCGCTCGTCTTGATGTAGCTGCGGCAGGTATCGCTCCAGCTGACCGATGGCACGGTTGATATCGCCTTTCTCGCAGATATAGGTAGCCTGATTGAATATATAGTCGTAGCTGTCTTTGGGTGCTATCTGCAGGATTAGCTGACGGTAGTACTGGGCACTGTCGATGTATTCCAACGTGAATGGTGTGTGCTCTGCCATTTCTGAGCGGTAGAGGTTCAGTTCGCCCAGTTGGTTGTAGTATTCCACGCGCCGTTTTGTGGTCAATCGACTTACGTCGACGCCGTCGAGTATCTGCTGAGCCTTGCGGAAGATGCCGGTCACGGCAAGGATGTGAGCCAGGGCAATACGGCTCTCGGCATTCAGGTCGGCCTCGCCGATTCGCTGCTGAATCTCCATACACCTATTTATATAATAGAAGGCTGAGTCAAACTGAAAGGCTTGATATTCCTCGTAGAGTTTCATGCAGGACTGATACTTCTGTTTGTCATCGAGATGCATGACAGCCATGCCGTCGGTAAGTACACGAATCCGATGCTCCTTCTCTTTGATGACTGCCGGCTGGCACGCTATGAGGGAGTCGAGCGTCTTGTAGAGCTGTTGCTTGTTGGGTGAGCTTTCGCCTGCTTCGGCACCTGCTGGGCAGAAGCAAGTCAGCAGTAGTAAAATCAGTCTTGTCAGTTTCATTACCTGTTGTATTTGTTCTTTGCGGTCACAAAGGTACGTATTTTAACCGAAACTACCAAGAAAAGGAACGTAATATTCTGGAAAAACAGTAAAACTTCGTTTGTAATCATTTAGATTTTTCTTCGCCTGCGGTTACTCAATGGTCTTGCTTCCAGTTGTTTACGTTTTTATACCTTTAGATATTTGTTTGTTGCGCTTGCTTCGTTGACATTTCATCGCTAACTTTGCAGTCGGAGTTTGCTACTAATACTTTTTGCAAGAAAATCACTTTTATTACTAATAATTAAAAACTGAATGCAATGGAAAAAACAAAGCATCTATTTTGCCGCTTAGCCATGCTATTGGCGGTTGTGTTTTTTGCCTTGGATGTTTCAGCACAGACCACTGTCAGTGGTCATGTGAAAGATGATGCCGGCCTGGAGATTATCGGGGCCAGTGTCATGGTGAAAGGAACATCGAACGGCACCGTCACCGATTTTGACGGTAACTTCAAGCTGCAGTGCCAGCCCGGCGCTACGCTCGTCATCACCTACATCGGTTTCACCCCTCAGGAGTTGAAGGCCAAGGACGGCATGGAAGTCACTTTGACTGAGGACGTCGCCCAGCTCAACGAAGTCGTGGTTGTGGGTTACGGCTCGCTGGCCAAGAAGGAGATTTCGAGCTCTGTGGCTCAGATTAACAAGGATCAGTTCAACCAGGGTGCTGCCAGCGACGCTATGGCACTGGTGACTGGTAAGGTGGCCGGTCTGAACGTCAACGAGACGGCCGGTGCCGACCCGAACACGATGGCTCAGATTCAGGTACGCGGAGCTGCCAGTATTACGGCCAGCAACGGCCCGCTGGTGGTCATCGACGGTATTCCCGGCGGCGACCTGCGTAACCTCTCTACACAGGATATTGAGAGCATCACCGTTCTGAAGGATGCAGGCTCGGCAGCCATCTACGGTACGCGCGGCGCCAACGGCGTTATCCTCGTGACTACCAAGAAAGGCTCAGGCGCAGAGGGCATCACCACTGTGACCTACGACAGCTATGTGGCCCTGAACTTTGCCAAGCCCCATGCCGACATCCTGTCGACCGACGAGTTCCGCCGTTCGCGCCGCGGCACCGACTTTGGCTACGACACCGACTGGTACGACGAGATTACACGTGATGTCAGTTACAACACCAACCAGTATCTGTCGCTCGACGGAACGACCAAGAACGGTTACTACACCGTTTCGCTGAACTATAAGAAAGGTAATGGTCTCGACATTGCCAGCGGACGTGAGGAGTACGGCGGACGTGCCGTGCTGGAGCAGCGTATGCTGAACCGCCGTCTGCAGATCAACACCTCGCTGTCTGCTCGTAAGGTGCACGAAGATTGGGGCAACAACGGTATGTTTGATTACGCCCTCACCTCAAACCCCACACTGCCTGTCAAGAATGCCGATGGCACCTACTATCAGGCCACCTCGCCCACAGGATGGCGCAACCCCGTGCAGGAAATCAAGGAAATTGACAGTTTTGGTGACCGTGCCTATATCCTGGGCGAT
>CAJOLE010000003.1 GCA_905235325.1 uncultured Prevotella sp.
GCTCGCGGAACTGCGCCGCCAGCCGCCTGGCCGCCTTGTCGGTGCGGGCGAAGCAGAGAACGCCGGTCACCGGGCGGTCGAGGCGGTGCGCCGGGACCAGATAGACCGCCCCCGGCTTGCGATATTTTTCCCGCAGATAGTCTTTGCCCCAGTCGACCGCCGTCCGGTCGCCGGTGGCGTCGCCCTGGGTGAGCATTCCCGCGGGCTTGTTGACTATCAGCAGATGGTTGTCTTCGTAAAGGACGTCAGGAGTCAGCATGGGTGAAAACGGTCCGCGCCGCCGGCAGGGCGGCGCCCGCGAACGCAAAGTAAGTTACGGCGCCAGCCGCGGCCACGTCGCCCGCGAGGGGCGCCCGCCCCGGCCGCGGGCGGACAAGCCGCCGCAGATAACCCCGAACCGCCGCCACGGCTTCGGGCAGGGGCGGCGGCCCTACGACTACGCTTATTACGAAAAAGCCGAGGCGACGCCGAAATATCTGGCGGAACTCTTCGCCGGGCACGGCTTCGCGGTCAGCCGGCGGGAACTGAGCGCCTACTGGAAATACTACTGTCTGCTCCGCGAGCACAACGCCGCCCTCGACCTGACCCGCATCATGGGCATCGAGGCGACCGTCCTCAAGCACTTCATCGACAGCGCCATCGTCGCCGACATGGTTCCCCCGGGGCCGTCGCTGGTCGATATCGGCTCCGGCCCGGGATTCCCCGGCGTGCCGATAGCTCTGCGCTGTCCCGCCACCAAGGTGATTCTCGCGGAAAGCCGGGGCAAGCGGGTGCGCACGTCGCCGAAGACGGGAAGGCTGCGCGGGGCGGCCGACATGAGGTTACGCCACTTGCCGCCGACGATGGTGTCGTAGCGCGCGGTCAGCTGCTGGATGTCGGCATAGGCACGGTGGCTGTCCTCCTCGTCGGATAGCATCTTGCGCGTCATGGCGGCTGCGGCATGGACGGGATAGAGCACATGGGCGAAGTAGGCTTCCTGACGGCCATCCATGACGAGCGGTCGCCAGGTTTCGACGGTGGCCTCGATGCGTGCGAAGGCCTCCATGCGCTGATAAGCCTCCTTCTGCGAGAACTCCGTGGCCGCGGGCAGCGACTTGCCACCGGGATAGCGCTTCTTGTCGAGCTCCACCTGCGTCCAGCCCATGAACTCGGGTCGGCGGATGGCATTGAGACGGATGAGCTCGCACATAGCGGGGAAGATGGCCTTGCCCACGACTGCGCCAAACTGCGTGACAAGCCAGTTCTCGTAGTGTTCGTAAAGGGTGAAGGATGAAGGGTGGAGGGAGGAGGTTTCACCGGAAACAATAGAGTTGATGTCCCACGCCATGTCGAGGAAGAGTTCGAGCTGGTAGGCCGCCACCTTGGGGTCGTGGACATTGGCAATCCACAGGCGGCGGCAGCCCTGGTCGTAGGCCGTGCGCATCTCGGTATAGATGAGTCCGGGCTGGGTGGTGGCAAGCCAGAGATAGTCGTGGGGCCGCCCCCAGTAGCTCAGGTGGTAGTAGACGCCCCCGCCGCCCGTCCGCCGCTGCTGTCCGGCATCGGGCAGGCGGGTGAGGTAGCCATAGTTGTCGTCGCACCACATGAGCGTCACGTCATCGGGAACGCGGAGGCCGCTCTCCATGATCTCGAGCACCTCCTTGTAGGGTATGAACACCTGTGGAACGCGCTCGACGTTCCGGTCGTAATACTTCTTGATGAGCCGGCGCTGGTCGTCGACGACCTGCTGGAGTGCGGCAAGTTTCTCCTCCCGCGTCTTCACGCCCTCCATCGAGCCGTCGTGGATGCCGCGCATACCGAGGGTGAGCAGCACGTCGCTTCCACGGACCTGCTGCAGGCGGTCGGCCCAGTAGCGGCGCACCTCGTCGCCGTTGGTCATATAGTTGTAGGGGCCGCGCTTCCTGACGTTCCACTCGGCGACGTTGTTGCGCAGCAGGGGCTCGCAGTGGCTGGTGCCGATGACGATGCCGAAGGAGTCGGCCATCTCCTTGTTTCCCTTCACGGTGTAGAAGCCCGGCGACACATCGTGCATGGCTGGCCAGAGGGTGTTGGCACGCAGACGGAGCATCAGCTCGAACAGCCGACGGTAGGTCTGCGGCCCCATGCCGTCGGTCGACCAGC
The DNA here is from genome assembly GCA_905235325.1 of uncultured Prevotella sp. Classification (GTDB taxonomy): domain Bacteria; phylum Bacteroidota; class Bacteroidia; order Bacteroidales; family Bacteroidaceae; genus Prevotella. The sequence continues at coordinate 2,122 of CAJOLE010000003.1, forward strand.
GGCGGAGGCTCCAGTCCTCGTCGTTGATGAAGATGCCGCGATAGTCGACTGAGGGTGTGTGGTCCAGGTGGAACGTGTCGGGCACGGAGAAAGGCGCGTAATGGGTATGGGGGCGCACGTCGCCCCACCACACCCACGGCGAGACACCGGCCATCCGCGACAGTTCGAGAATGCCGTAGGCGGTGCCCCGGGCGTTGTGGCCCTCGACGACGAGCTGGCCGTCCTGCACGCTGAGGCAAAATCCGTCGTCGCTGCCACGGCCCTGGACGATGCGGATGGGGGCGGTCTTAGCGGCGACGGCTCTGTGTCCCGTCACGAGTTGCATGTCGTCAGAGAACATTCGCAGAGCCTGCCTGACGACGGGGGCGGGCTTGCCCGTCAGCTGATAGGCGACGGGGGTCTGGCCGTCGTACCACGTGACAGTTGCTGCGACAACGTCGCAGCACAGCAGACAGAGGGCGAGAAGCGTAATGTTCCGCATCAGTCGATCTTTCTGCCGTCGGCGGTGTAGCGGTGGCCGTCTTTCTCGATGACGAGGCGACCGGCGACGAGCCGTTTCTGGTGACTGGTGACGGGCGAAGGGTGAAGGGTGACGACTCCGTCGGTGACGGGTTCGCCGGCCTCGAGCTTGATGCAGTCGTAGAGGATGCCGTTCCGGCCGCCCGTGCCGCTGATCTGGAATGTCAGGAGGTTTGTGCCCTCCCTGAGGGCGGTGGCGAGGAAGTCGGTGGTGAAGAGGTAGTGTCGACCGCTGTTCACGGCACTGCGATAGACGGAGGCATCCCTGTAGCCGGGAGTCCAGGTGGCGCGGACGGTGCCGTTGAGCTTGACGGTGACGGCGGCCTTCTCGCTGGCGCAGCCCGCGATGGATGCCGTCAGGTAGACGCGCCCTGCGGGGCGCTTCGCGACGTCGAACTTGACGGTCCAGGTGCCGTCCTTCGTCTGGGCGTAGTACCAGTCGGTCTTTTCGCTGCTCTCGCCGATGGTGTAGGTGAGCGTCTGTGGCACGAGTTCCCAAAGGCCATACTGGCGTGTGGTGTCGCTCAGGCAGAACTCACTGCTTCGGCGGTCGTTCCTGCCAATCATCCAGAGCATCTCGGTGTACTTCTTCGGTGTCCACGTGACGGTGCCGAGTTCGTTCATGCCGGCAGCGACGGCGATGTCGTCGTGCTCGAGCATATCGGTCACCTCGCCCGTCGTGGCGTAGGCGAAGAGGTTGTAGGTATCGGGGCGCACGTTGCGTATCTCGAAGTCGCCGTTGGCATCGGTGAGCGTCCAGAATTGGTAGCCGTGCATCATCTCGAGAGGGTCCTTGCCCTTCTCCTGAGCCAGGACGATGCGCACGCTGTCGGCGCGCTGGCCTGTGGTGACGTTGAGATGGCCGCGCACGGTGCCGCGCTCACGGGGGTAGAGGTCGTTCTCGAACCACTGGTAGGGCCACTGTGCCGCCTCCTTGGCGGCCTGGTTGCGGGCACTCTTCACGGGGTCCTTGCTGTATGTGGTACAGATGAGGAACGGTCCGTAGAGTTTCTTCTCGCCTTCGCTGAGGACCATCGCCTCGCCGCCGAAGTGCTCGCCCTGCAGCATCTGGATGGTGATGGGCGACTTGCTGGTGGCATGGACGGTAAGCTCCTGCCGCTCGCAGCCGCCGTTGATCCACTCGTAGCTGACGGGGATGTTGTAGAGTCCGTAGTAGTTGTTGCTCATGCCGCAGAGGCCGTGCAGCGTGTCGCGCTCGACGTAGTTGGCCCAGTTGTACTTGGTATAGATACTGCCGTCGGCCATGCGGTAGGTGGCATCCTGGACGGTGTTCTCGTCCCTCTCGGCAACGGTCATCTCCGCGTTCGACGGGATGCGTCCGTTCATGCGCCAGTCTACGTAGCCGTAGAGCATGGTGTCGCTAAGGCGGCAGCAGACGCGGGCCTCCTTGACGGGCTCGGCAGCGGAAGTGGCGGTGCCGGTGGCTATTACGTAAGAATAGACACCGGGCACGCCCTTGCGCATAATATAGCCCTGCTCGAAGATTGTGTTGCCCGACGTGGCGCTATAGAGCACCTCGCAGTGGTCGGCGGTCTGCTTGACCACCTTGACCTTCGTGGGGTTGAGTCCACTGTTGCCGTTGGCGGTGGTATAGTCGAAGTAGATGCCGTTGCTTGCCAGGAACTCAGTGCCCTTGCGCTGCAGGGAGCTGACGCGCCCGGCACTGTTGATGTTGACGGTCCACGTGCCGTCGGTCATCTTGGTGGTCATGCCGCTGACGGTCATCGTGACGTCGCCGTCGGCAGAGAGGGCTGCGCCAGCGCCGCAGCACATCGAACAGAGGACGAGGAGGGTTTTCTTCATACACTTACTTCACTTGGAGCCCAGCGACATTAACAGTACCGGCAGCGGTCTCGATGAGGAGTCGGCCGTCGCGAAGCACCTTGCGGACAGCATTCTCACGGGCTGACTTGACGTCGACGACGGCATCGGGATCCTCAGGAGCATCCTCGGAGGCGTAGATCATGATGACGTCAAGACCCGTCGTGTCGCTGCCGCCAGCCTTCAGGGTGATGTCGGTAGGCTCGGTGATGTCCAGCAGGTCAGACTCGGCCTCGGTCCAGTTGGTAGCGGTGGCCGAGAGGTAAATCTCGTTCTCTTCGCCCTCGCCCTTGGTCAGCGTGCATACGTAGCCGGGAGTCTTGCCGGCATCGAAGAGGATGGCGCGGATCTTATAAGAGCCAGGCTGCAGCGTGACGAGCTTCAGATCCTCGAGCACGTAGCCTGCCTTGCCCATGGACGAGCGGACAACAGCATTGGGGCTTGTGCAAAGCACGGCGTCAGGCAGGTCCTCGCCCTCGGAGAGGAACACCACACCCTCGTAGTCGGTCTTGGCATAGTTGATGGTGAACGTGGCATCGCCCTCGCCGTTGACCAGGTCGAAGCTCTCGACAAACTCGCTGCCCTTGGCACCGTGTGTATAGGCGACGCCCTGCGCATCGGCTATCCAGTACGGATAGTTGGCCTTGACCGTAGAGCCCGTGATGCCCTCGGTGCTGGCAATGAGTTCCTTGACCACGGTGGCGTTGCCGTCGGCATCGGTATAGGCAGCTACGACGGTATAGTTACGGGGCAGTTTCTCCTGCCCCTCGGTAATCTCGATGCTCTTCAGATGGCAGTTGCTGAATCTGAAGGTAATATCACCGGCATACTGCACTTCGAACTTGTAATTTGCGAAGTTGCTGTTGCCAGCCAACTGGATGGAGTCCTGTGCGCCCGTAGAAGAGACGAGCCCCTCGGGAGCGACAGCGCCACCGCTCATAGCCTGGATGACCGTGAACTTAGAAGAACTGGCAGAGGTGGCACGGGTAGCATTGAAGGTGATAATGTCGCCTTCCTGGCAGTCGGGTATGGTCACATACTGGTTATTGCCATTGAAGCAAATCCTGTCCTTGTAAGAACCGCCGAGATCGCCTACATAGAAGACCTTGTTGCCAAACTTGAACAGCAAGTCTTCGGTCATGGGCAGGGGCGTTCCGTCGGGGAGCAGGATTTCCTCATAGTCTCGGGCAGGTACATACCAGCGGTTTTTACCGACCTCGACATACTTTGTCAGGTCGTCGGTATTACCCGTACCCTCGGCCACGATCATCTCCGAAGAAGCCTTGTCGATAGTGAACGTCCACGCCGTCTTGCGATCAGCGCCTCGGGTGCGGAAGTTCAGTGCATAGCCGCCCTCGGCAGCCTTCTCCTCGCCGGCGACCTTCACAGAGATGATGTTCAGCGTGTAGTCAGTAGCGGGCTCCAGTTCGAACTCAACGAGGTCGAAGGTGACACCCTCGGCAAACGTACCCTCGATGCCGTCGAAGGCGAGGTCGTCATTGCCGAAGTTACCCTCGAGCACGAAGGTGGCCGAGGTAGGGTCGTCGATGCCAGTGACATTGGGGAACGTCACGGTAATCTTACCTGTGGTGGGGCTGATCTTCTTACCGTCAGCAAGGCTGAACTTGATGTTGCCCAACTCTACCTGAGCCATTGCGCTGAGGCAGAAAAAGAATGCCATAAAGGCGAGTGTAGGAATTTTTCTCATTGTCGTTTGGTCGTTTTGGGGGTTTGTTGTTTGGTCGTTTGGGGGGGTTGTCGTTTGGTCGTTTGGGGGGGTGTCGTTTTGTCTATTTATACGGCAGGTAACAGTTCTGCGTGGTAATGCCCGGCGCATTGTTCTGCAACATCCGACTGAGCCACACATCGCCGAAGCCGGCACCGTATGTCGCCGCCCTGTTCTTGTGGAGCGCCAGCCGTCGCAGGTCGGAGAAGCGTGTGCCCTCGAAGGCGAACTCCATGGCATACTCGTCGCAGAGCAGGTCTTCCATAGCGTTAATGTAGTCGTCCTTGGTGTAGGAGGTCAGGCCAAGGCCGAACGTCCTGCTGACCTCGGCAATCTTGGCAGCGAGCACCGTGCTGTATCGATAGGAAGAGTAGAGGTCTTCGACGGCCCCGGCGCCGTGGAAGTGAATGCCGACAAACGACTTCGACGCACCGTTCCTGAAGATGTCGGCGTTGGCTTGAGCGAGGAACGGCAGGCGGGTGGTCAGCAGTTCGTAGGACTCGGGCGTGAGGTAGTACTTGTCGTCGATATGCGACTGCGTCATGTCGAGCACGCGGTTTCCGTTCTCGTCGATGGAGTCGTTGCCCTGCTGGTCGGTGAGGTAGACCTCGAGATAGCGGTAGTTGGGCAGTTCGGAGTGCAGACCGTTCTTCAGCACGGCAAAGGCTGCATCGGGATAGCCCATGCGGTTGATGGCCTCCGCCAGATGGAGCCAGACCGTGGCGTTGCGGTAGAGATAGACGTAGGCCGTGGAGGGCTTGTAGGTGTAGACGGAGGCCGAGTCGGCACCCTCGCCCTGACAAATCATGGACGCGCGGGCATCGCCGAGGGGTTCGTTCTTGACAATCCAGTTGAAGGGCGACACCTTGACCTGCTCTGTGTAATAGTAATACTGTGCGCGACGTGCAGAGTCGCAATAAGCCTGTGAGGGCACGACCTGAATATCCTCGGTCTTGGGACAATTAAAGATGGTGGTCATCGGGTCGTCGACTATCAGGGAAGCGTTATGCTCCGTGGCATAGTAGTTATAGCCGAAGGCGGCGGGAATCTCGGTGGTCTTACCCATGGTGTAGTTGACAGCCATGGGGATATAGGTGATGACATCGCCTGGTGAGGAGGTATGGATGAAAGAGTTTTCCCACATAGGAGACGAATTGTAGAGGGAATAGTTCTTGGCACTGTTATAGTCGGCGGGCCACTCTGTGAAGTCCTTGAAGATGGGGCTATACTGGCTGAAGTAAGTCTCCATAGGGTCAGTGAAATTCACCGATATGTTATGATCCAAGGAGCCCTCATAGCGCAGATACTGATAGTAGCACAAGGCAGCCTGCTCGTACTGGCCAAGTTCGAGGTAGATGTCGCCCAGGACGACGTTGAGCGGCACGAAGCACTTGCTGGGCCGGATGAACTTCTCGACATTCTGTCCCCTGTCATTCGTCCAGTTGAGCATACCGACGGAGCGTGATGTCTGGTTGAAGGTGGGGACCGAGAGCTGCTCCTCGCTGTAGCGTGCCTTGAGCGTCTCCAGCATCTGTGCCTCGCCCCTCAGAATCGTCTCATAGCCCGTCATCGAGGTATTGGCATTGATCTGGCTGATGGTTGTTACAGGCTCCGTGACGTAGGGCACGGCACCATACTGTCGGGCCAGCTGCAGATAGGTCCAGGCACGGAAGGATGCGACGGCGGCGTACTCGTTGCACACCACATTCTTCGCCCCCGTCGCCAGTGTGGTGTCACGATGGGCGAGGTAGTAGTTGCAGTTGTTGATGACCTTATAATAAAGGTACACGCTGTCGTACTTGTTGGTAGCATCCGCGGTGAACGATGCCAGGCTGCGCAGGTGGGTGGTAGCCCGGTCAGTAGGTCTGACGAGGTCTCCGCGCATCTCGTTCTGGAAGAAATACTGGTCAGCCAGTTGCTGCATGGCCTGCATAATGCCGTAGGCATAGAAGACGGAGTCGGTCTTCTGGTCGAGAGCCGGTTCGAACACCTGCCGATTGCTGTCGGACTCAAGCATATCCTCGCAGCTGGTGACTGCGGCGGCACCGCAGAGGACGCAGAGGGCACAGATGAGATTTACGATATGTGCAGGGCGTGAATAACGGTCGCAATGACATTGCGACATACGGGACGAATTACGATATTTCACTTTGGTAAGCATATTCGAGGAGTTTTTAAGTTTTTTAAGTTTTTAAGTTTTGGCGTTTAGAGGTTGATTTTCACTCCCATAGAGAACATACGGGCCTGGGCGAGCACACCGGCATCGATGCCCTGATAGAGCTGGTTGTTGCTGACGGAGAACTCGGGGTCGCTACCCGTGTACTTGGTGAGCGTCAACAGATTGCGGCCTTCGGCCCAGACGGAAATGCCTTGCAGCCACGACTGCCACGACTCGGGGATGGGCACTTGGAAGGAGAGCATGACGCTCTTCAGGCGTAGATAAGAACCGTCTTCAATCCAGCGGTCGGAGAAGCGGTTGTTGCCCATCGGGTCGCCATAGCAGAGGCGGGGCAGTTCGGTCTGCTGTCCCTCGTAGCGCCAGTGTCCAATCTCAGCCACCTGCTGGTTGTAGAGGGTGGCTCCGCTATTGAGAACTGAGCGCTGGTAGTTGAACACATCGTTGCCCAAGCAGTAGTTGAAGTTCGTGGCGAGGGTGAAGCGCTTCCAGTTGAGGTTGAGGAAGATGTTGCCGAAGATGTCGGGATTGGGGTCGCCGATAATCTGCTTGTCATCCTCGCTGATCTGCTTGTCGTTGTTGACATCGTCAAAGATGACGTCACCGGCGGCAAAATACTGCCTGGCCCCCGTCTCGTCGACGATATACAGTCCGTCAGCCACAGCTTCTGCCGTGGTGGCATAGACGCCCTTGGTCTTGTAGCCGTAGAATACGCCCACGGGGTTGCCGACAGCCGTCAGAATGTTGTCGGTGCCGTAGATAGAAGAAGTGTAGTTGCCGTTTGCCAGTGACTTGACCTCGTTCTTATAGTGTCCGAGGGTAGCGCCGAGTTCCAGATGCCAGTCTGTCGTTGATACCGGCTTGCCGTTGATGCCGACCTCAAAGCCCGTGTTGCTGACCTCGCCGTCGTTGGTCCAGTAGTTGTTGATACCGCCAATGGGATTGTCGAAGGTCTTGAGTGCCAGCAGGTCCTTGGTCTTGTGGATGAAGTAGTCGGCATTGAAGCCCAGCCGGTTGTTGAGGAAATAAGCCTGCAGACCGACATTGAACTTCGACGTTGTCTCCCACTTGATTTCCTCGTTGCCGACGTTGGTGAGCTGCATACCGATTTCCGTGTAGTTGTAGCGCACGGTGTTGAACGACGTGCGTGCGGCATAGTTGTTGATACCGTCGTTACCGCTCATGTCGAAGCCCGCGTTCAGGCGGAGGTAGTCGATGGCTGCCGTCTTCGGGAACCAGTTCTCGTTGGTCAGCACCCACCCCAGCTGTACGCTTGGGAAGAGGGCCCACTTCACGCCGGCCACCTTCAGTCCACCGTCGGCATTGCTGCCGAAGCGGCTGTTCGACTCAGCCAGCATCGATACCCTTGCGAAGTACTTGTTCATATAGTTGTAGTCGCCTGAGAGATACCACTGCATATTCTTCCAGACGTCGTCGGCACCCTGTACGGTGGAGTAGGCATCGTTGCCGGTAGCGAGTTTCGGGTTCTTGTCGTCCTCGAGTTTCGTAGAGTACTGCGTGGCGATGTCGCTGTTGTCGTAGGAGAAATAGTTATAGCGGAAACCGCCCGTAGCGGCGATGTCGTGTGCGCCGATCTTCTTGGCCCAGTCAATATGTGTATTGCTGAGCACGTTGATCTCCTTTGAGAAGATGGAGGCCGTCTTCGAGTAGACGGTACCGAGATTCTCGATGGCGAAGGAGGGCAGGCCGATATTAGGTCGGTAGTAAGCCTGCGAATTGCGGTTCAGGTAGTAGCTGAAGTGCGATGTCAGTTTCCACTCCTTGCTCAGCTCGTAGGTCGGCGTGACCGTCACGTTGAAGAAGGTGTTCTCGTTGCGGTTCTTGCGTTCGCCTGAGCCGTTGTTCATCAGTGCCAAGGGGTTTGCCAGCGAGTAGTTCCCCTCATTCAGTGTGCCATAGAGGTCGTCAGCATCGGCGAGGAGGGTGGTGAAGTCGTTGATGTTCTTGTTGTACTGATATGGGCTGAGCAGCGGACTCTTGATCAGTGCCAGGAACGCGGGCGCGGTAATGGTGCCGGCATTGAGGTCGGCGGGTATGCCCTCGTCGAAGAGGTTCGTGTTCGACCGTGAGAATGACATATCGAACTTCGTGTAGAAGTTATAGAGCAGGCTGATGTCCGTATTGAAGCGCACGTTGATGCGGTCGAAGCTGGTCTGCTTGACATTCTTCATCGTCTGGATGTAGGCCACCGAAAGGTTATACATACCGATGTCGTCGCCCCCCTGCACATTGATGCTGTAGTTGTGTGTCAGTGCCGTGCGGTAGACATAGTCGTTCCAGTCGGTATCGTTATGATAGGTGTTATAGTAGTACCCGTCCTTGGCATCGTTGAGGAAGTTGAACTGCAGTGGGTTGGTGGTTGAGCCGATGCGCTGCTGCACCTCCTTGATGGTGCCGAGCTGCTCGACGGCGTAGTTACGATACTGCGGTGCGTCCATCATCGTCGGATAGTTTGGCGTAAAGGTCCATCCGACCCCCAGTTTGGCGTCGATGCGTGTAGCCATCGAGTGTCCTCGCTTGGTATCAATGAGTATGACGCCGTTGGCACCGCGGGCACCGTAGAGTGCCGTAGCGTTCTTCAGCACCGTCACCTTGTCGATGTCCTCGGGCGAGATTGACGACAGCATATTGAAGATGTCGGCCTGATGGAGCGACAGTCGGTTGTGCTGCATGTCGAGTTCGACGCCGTCGAGGATGACGAGGGGCTGCGCCCCCGCGTTGACAGAGTTGATGCCTCGGATGAACATCGCTGCTCCCTGTTCGAGATTTCCCGAGTGCATGTTCATACGGATGTGGCCCCCGAGCCGCTCGGTCATCTCCTCGTCTATGGTGAGGCCGTTGCCGTCGGAGACAAAACTGCTGGTGGCCGTTATCGTAGTGCCGTCAACATACATCGGCGCGAACGCACTGCTGAGCATACTGATGCTGACGTGCTGCTGGGCATCGCCGGCCTTGATGGCAACCTGCTGTGACAGGTATTGGGGCGTCTGCACAAAGAGCGAGGTGGCAAACGTGGGCACCTTGATGGTAAACTTGCCGTCGTCGTCGGTCATCGCCACATAACGCTTGTCGTTGAGAACCTGGATGCGCACACCGGCCAAAGGCTGCTTGGTAGCATCGTCGACGACCACACCCTTGACGTTGATGGTAGGATTTTTATCGACGGTTTTCTCGCGCTTTGGTGCCTTGATGGCGTTGGTTTCTTCTTCGTCGTCGAGATCATCCTGAGCAAAAGCGACTGTGCTTGCTGTGAAGACGATGGCACAGAGAGAGAGTCTGAGACTCTGACGCTGTAGGAAGTTGTATATCGTTCTTTTCATAGTCATGCTTATTGTAAATTAGCCCAATAGTCATTATAATCCTTGGGGATGAGATAGACACCGGCGACCCGCATCTGCTGGTCGTACTTCTTACGGTTTGCGGAGGAGGTATAGGTCTTGGTGTGCATCATCATCAGGCTGGGATAAGCGTCCAGTCCGTAATAACAGGCGGGGAAGGTGAACTCCCCGAGGTCGAGGACGTTGACACGCCCCGGGTCGCCGACGCATATCAGGTTGGCAGAGCTATCGCCGTTGTCGGTGGTAATCTCCATCGAAGCTTTCGAGCCTTCGGGCAGTACGGTGAGCTGCTGTTTGTTGGCAGCGTCGGTCCAGCTGAGGTAGAATCGGAGGTAGTAGGGCTTCACGTCGGCCAAGGGCTCCTCGACCTGTGCGGGAACGGTGACGACGTAGATATGATAGGTTGTGGAGCGGACGTTCTCCAAGGGGAAGCAGAACTCGGGCTTCCCCGTCGTACCGTCGACATCGGCACTGTCGACGGCGACGTATGAGAAGAAGCGTGACGTTTTTGGGAAGAGCCACTGTCGGAGCATGGTGGGGACCTTAGTGAAGAGGCTGTCGCGGCGGGCGAGGCTGTCAAGGGGTACATTATGGTTGGTGAGCTTGTTGACCTTCAGTGCGGTGAGGACAGCCCTTCCGTTTACCCTCTTGACGGGTTGATTGACAATGACAGGCCGATTATACGTCTGCCAGGGGCGGAAGGTAATGGAATCGATGGTACGGGTCATGCCGTTGCTCATCTCACCGAGGGCGACGGTGTGTTGCAGCACCGTGTGTGCATCCTGCAGATAAGAGCCCGACTTAGAGACCACCGTGTCGATGGCCGTCAGTGTGCCCTTGCCGAAGAATGGCAGGTTGTGCGGGTCACTGTAGGTGAAGACGAGGTTGCTGACGATGTTACGGCGCGTCAGCGAGTCCTGCAAGTCGGGAGCGGCCTCGGCGGCCTTGTCAGCCTTGGCATCGGTGGCCTTCAGCGAGGAGGCGACAATGGTCTTCTTGGTAATATCCATATAGTCCATATTGGGAATGTAGTTGTAGCAGGGTTTGACGGCTGCGAAAGCGTCGTTCCATGCCTTATCATTAGGAATGAGCATACAAAACGTGCTGTCCTCATCCTCAAGATCGGCTCGGATAATGCTGCGAATGACGTTGTTGCGCTTTTTCATCACGGAGTCGAGGTAAGTCTGCTTGCCATTGACGAGGGGCCCGACAACCGACGCATTGACGTCGAGATAATACTCATCATACCTTTGGATGTAACTCTTGATGGAGTCGCAGCCCTTGAGGTTGTCGATGTTCTCATAGAGATTGTAGTAGAACTCCGACATACCGTTGAGCTTGTGCATCACGCCGTTGGCAGAGGGAATGTTGACAGCATTGTATGAAAAACCGTCGAAGCCGCTCTGCGTAAAGGGATGGTGCTTGGCGTTGAGCGTGATGATGGTGGCGCTGTCCTGAGCTGCCGACACGGGATAGTTGTACTCCGTGATGTGTTGCTGCATGAACTGCTTCACGATGGTGGCACTGTCGCTGCCCATCAGGCGCTGGAACTCGACATCGCTGACAGCACCGTCGACAGGTGCCCAGACCGTATAGAAGCGGGGGCTTTTGAGGGCTTCCGTGAACTTGCTCTTTTGGGCAAGGGCTGCAAACTTCGTCAGCTGCGGGTCGCTGCTGATATTCTCCCACAACGTCTTGTTGGCACCCGGAAGCGCATCCTCCGGCACCGTGTTGTAGTCATCGTAATCGGAGCAGGAGGTGAGAGCCCACCCAAGCCCTCCCAAAGGGAGGGATGTCAAGGCACAAAAGAGCCACTTACGAGCTACGCCGGTTATATTTCTGTATTTGATATTACTCATATCTTATATAAGTTTTTAAGTTTTTAAGTTTTTAAGTTGCCCATTAACAGTTGTTTAATACCAGTCCTCGGTCATGGTCTGACTGTTGACGATGTCGAGCGGCACCAGTTCCACGAAGTCGAAGGACCAGCCGAGATTGGTGTCGTTCACCAGATTCTTGATGCGCAGCCAGTAGTCCTTTCCCTGCTCGAAGCGCTGGGTGGTGATAATGCGGCGGAGCATCATCGTGCCGTAGCCCGTCTCCGAGCGGCAGCTGGTGGAGCCGATAATCTGGCTTGCTGCCGAGTAGATGTCATTCTCTGAATAAGTCAGCGGGTCGGTAATCGTATTATAGGTACCGCGCGAGAAGGATGCCGGTGCCCGCATATAGCCGCGCACGTGCATACGCTGATCGCTCTCGACACCGCAGTCCGAGGTCTCGTCGTCGGCACGGTTCACAATGTCTTCATAGCCGATGGTTGCGTCCTGATAGGGATTGGCACAGGCATCAAAGGGGATGCCGATGGCCACCATATCCGACTGTTTCGACGAGTTGCCGAGATAGAACTGCATCAGTCCGCCACGACCCATCGGGGGGTAGATGATGCGCAACTCATACTCGCCCGTAGGTACATGGGGCAGCTTGATGGCGAAGTCGTAGACGTCCCAGCCTTGGAACTGGTCGGAGTTGTGGGCTCGCCAGGCACCCATCACGTTGAAGCGGAGCAGCGTGCCGGGGTTGTAGCAGACGATGTTGTCAAAGTAGTTGTTCTGGAAGGCTACGCGGTTGCCGTCGCCACCGCCGTTGAGGGCACTCACTTCGGCCGGCGTGGCTCCGCGAAGTCCGTTGTTGATAAGCTCGTAGAGGAAGGTTGATGAGTCGAAGCGCAGACGCTCGTAGAGGGCGTTGCGGGCGTTCTCGTCGTACTTCAGGATACCCTTGATGCGGTGGATATAGCCGTTGAGGGTCTCAACGCTGCTGTTGCGGTCAACGGACACGCCGGCGAACTTCAGCACGTGGTCGCCGTCGCCCGGTGTTCCGAAGAGTCCGAGCTTCGAGGTCAGCGTGTTGTTAGTCAAGTATCGGTTGAGCCACAGGTCCTTGGTGGTCTTGGGATTGGTCTCCCACACTTTCAGAATGGTGTTGGGGAGCATCGTCTCGAAGTACTCCTGGGGCTCGTAGCCGAAGCAGAAGTTCCACGACGAGTTGGTCTGGGCGTTCTTCTCGTAGACAATGCGGTCGATGGGCATACCGGCGCGGAGGATGTGATAGGCAACGAACATATTTACTACGTTGAACGGGTTGGTGTAGTCGTCGCCCGTACTGACAGTGATATCCTTCTCATTGATATAGTCATACCAGGCGGCCGATCCGGCATACCACTCGACACACTTTTTCTTCAGGTCGTCGAAGCTGTTGATGCCGGCAGCACGGAACACATCGTCGGTCTCGGCAAAGACGGTCCACTTCACCATACACTCCCTGGGGTAGTAGAGAGAGTTGCCGTCGCGGTCGTTGTGGTTGGTGCCGAGGTCGTAGGTCATCGGCGTTCCGTCGGGATTGCGCTTGGCCTCGATGGTCAGGGTGTCGGTATAGCCCGTAGCCTCGAGGGCTGCGTAGAAGATGCTCAGGTCCTTCTCGCCCTCGACGCGCAGCTGGTCGTCGGTGGTGCGGTCTGAACGGGGGATGACGTTCGAGCAGACGTGGAGGATGCCGTTGATGGCCTCGATGTCACCGTCGACGATGGCCGAGATATCGTTCAGGCTGGTCAGTCCGACGTATGCCTCATTATAGGCATCGATGCCGAAGGTGCCCACACGGATGCTCCGGCCCGTCTTCATGGTGGTCCACGTGGTGGCCGTTCCGTCGAGGTCTACCTGTAGGTGCTCCTCGCCGGCGAGGTGGAAGCGCGAGATGTCGTCGCACAGTGAGTCTGACATCAGGTTCACCTTCGCCATGACATCGAGGCTGTTCCAGCCGGCGTCCTCCTTGATGCCGTTGTGCTTGAGCTTGGCCTTCGAGATGAGGTACGACTCGTCGTTGTAGAGACTATCTAAATAGGCGTTCACGCCGTCGTTCATCGGTGCGAAGCACGTATATTGGCCGTATGTGCCCATATACTTGTCGAAGCCGCCTTTCTCGAGGATGCGGTAGAAGGCACTCAGTTCGGGGCGGTCGCGCAGCAGCTCGGCAATAGTCTTCTCGTCCGACGAGAAGAGATTCGACCCATCGGGCTCTTCAGAGCAGGCAACAGTACCGCAAACGACACAGACAGCACAGATGAGATATTTCACTTTGGTAATCATATCTTTACTCTTTACCTTATTATGTTAATACTTGGACGAAGATTTGTAGACAGGGTTCTGAACGAGGCTGGTGTTCAGCTCCACCTCGTCTTGGTTGATGGGCATATAGAGATAACGCTCGTCGCGTATCTTTACCCTCATGGCGGTAGGCACGGCATACTTGCGGAGTGCCAGTTCGAAGAATTCGTCGCTGTTGGTCACGTAGCCTTCGGTCAGTGACTTCTTCAGGTCGGCCTTCGACGTGGTGTGACGGTAGTTATAGCGCATCAAGTCAAACCAGCGCTTGCCCTCGAAGCAGAGTTCACGTGCGCGCTCGGCGAGCACGAGTTCCTCCATGCGGTCGCGGTAGGTAGAGTACTTCAGCGCATAGGTGGTCTTGTTGGCATCGGAGAGGGCACGATCGTTGACGAACTTGCAGATTTCAAATGCCTCCTCGTTGCGGGTATCGCCCTCGGCTCTGCCGCCAAGCTCATAAAGCTGCACCAGAGCCTCGGCCTTCATCAGCATAACGTCGGTGAGTCGGTAGAAGATCCAGTTGCGGTTCATCGTGTTCGTCCGGGTGCCTGAGGGGCTGCCTTCTGCGGTGTTGCCAGTACCAGTTGACGAGAGAGCCACGAACTTGCGTACGTCGTACTGCTCGGCTGTACCCGTAGCGTCGTAGACGTATTCGAACAGGCGCTGGTCTGCACCATTCATCCAGACGCCCCTTCCTGTCGCGTCGACCGAGCCGAACACCTTCGATGCCTTCAGGTAGCCGTAGCCGTTACCGCTGGCATTGTTGTAACGATAGTACATCTGGTCGAGTCCCGTGTTGGCGGCATTCGAGATGCGGAACTGCAACTCAAAGATGCTCTCGTCGGAATTTTGTCCGTTCTGGCCAAAAAGGTCGCTGTACATATCGCTGTAGTCGGAGAGATAGTAGTCCAGCTTCTCGTCGTCGCCACCAAAGCGGCGGTGCGAAGGGCTCAGTTCGTAAGCTTCTTTTTTGGCAGCGATGATTTTGTTGCAATAATCGACACAGGCCTCATAGTCGGCAGCGTCGCGGTTGACAGAGCCGCGCCAGAGGTAGATGTCGGCAAGAACAGCGTTGATGCCGTCCTGGTTGAGGTAGCCCTTGTCGCGCCAGTCGCCGTAGGTATTACCGGCAACGGCATTCTTCGAGGCTTCCTTCAAGTCGTCGATGCACATTGTCAGCACGCTGTCAGGCGTGGACTGCGACACGTTCAGGTTAGTACTGCTGTTGAGATAGGCTCCCGGTGTCACAGGGACATCATGGAACACCTTCGTCAGATAGAAATAGCAGAATGCACGCAAGGCGAGCATCTGCGCCTTGTTGGCTTCGTAGTCGCCACGCATATAGTCGGGGTCGACGGCTATCACGTCCTCAGCCTTCTCGAGCACGAGGTTGCAATAGTTAATGGCCGAGTAGAAGGGGTACCACGACGTGAACGCATTCTCAGTCTCGATGTTGAGCGAGAAGATCTGCTGCAGGGCCGTGCGGTAGGCAGCACTGGTAGGCAGCGACGAGGCTACAGAGAGTTCGTCGGAGCGGAAGTCGCCCCATACAATCATGTTGCGAATAGCGGCTTGGTCGCGCAACTGAGCGTAAGCCGCAGCCACGACAGCCTCGACCTCGCTCTTTTTCTGCCAGAAGTCGTCGTCGACGGTCTTGTTGTCGGGCAGGATGACCGTGTCAACACACGAACTCAGCGCCAATCCTATAAATAAATAGATGTATTTCTTCATATTTGGGGTGTTTGTCGTTTGGTCGTTTGGGGGGTTTGTAAGTTTGTAAGTTTGGGATGTTTTAGAATCCGAAGTTAAGACTGGCAGTGACCGACTTCGACCTTGGTGTGGTAGCACTGTCGCAAGCCGGCGTGTAAGTGCCGGAAGCTACTTCCGGATCGATACCCGTGTACTTCGTCCAGCAGAAGAGGTTGTTCAGCGTCACGTAGGCGGCGAGCGTGTTGAGTCCGAGTTTCTTGACGGTATTCTTGGGCACGCTATAGGAGACCTGTAGGTTGTTGAATCGGAGGAATGAGCCGTCCTCGACGAATCGCGAGCTGACCTGATAGTTGTATCCCATGCCATAGAGCGCGCGCGGAATCTGGGTGTCGTCGCCGTCCTTGCGCCATCGGTAGGTGACGGAGGAGCACTGGTTCTGTGTGCCGTACATACTCTCGAGCCCCATGCGTGCGGTATTGATAATCTTGTTGCCCCATCGATAGTTGAATCGTGCGACGAGCTTCCAGTTGCTGTACTGGAGTGTGAGGTTGAATCCGCCCTGCATCTTAGGCAGTGAGTTGCCGAGGTACTTGATGTCGAGCTCGTTGATATTACCGTCGTGGTTGACGTCCTCGTAAATGGCATCGCCGCCCTTGAACTCGTACTCGGTGTCACCGTAATAGTAGGCCAAGTGCTTGGGTACGCCGGTATTGGTCATGATGACTTTTCCCTTCTCGTCGATGGCGACGGGGAAGGTTTTACCCTGTGCAAGCTGCTGGTTGATCCATTCTTCATAGTTCCAGTGGTACTGCTCGCCTCGTGCTTTTGCCTGTGCCTGGAGCTGTAGCTGCTTGGTGTTGTAGTTTGTCAGGTAGTCGTAGGAATACTGGTAGACGCCGTTGAATTGATAGCCATAGATGGAGCAGAGGGGGTCGCCGACGACGACTCGGCTGAGGACGCTATTGGCGCCTCGTGCGCTCCAGCTGGGCTGGGAGTTCATGTTGTCGAGCACTCGCTGATCCATCTCGAGCAACTTGTTTACGTTCTGTGCGATGTTGAAACTTGCGGATACGGAGAATTTCTTAACCTTGATGAACTTGTTGGCGTTGACGGTGAGTTCCCATCCCTTGTTCTCCATCTCGCCGACATTGCCGAAGGAGAGTGCTGTCGAGGTGTTCCAAGTGGCGGACGTGGGTATGGGAATGCTTTTCATGATGAGATCCTTGGTATTGTCCTTGTAGAGGTTGAGGTCAAGCTCGAACATATCGTCGAGCAGTGCGAGGTTGAAGCCGAGGTTGAGGCCAATCTTCTTCTGGGGCCGCAAGTCGTCGAGTTTCATGCCACTCATCGAGGTGTAGTAGGCGGCGCCGTATCGTCCGGCCCGGGATGAGTACTGGTTGAAGTAATTGTCGACGGAGACGCTGGAGCTACCGGCGATGCCCCACGAGCCTCGGACGGCGAGCATGGAGATGAGCTTCTTCAGTGGGGTGAAGAAGGGCTCCTCACTGATATTGTAGCGCAGGGACACGTTGGGAGAGTAGAACCAGGGGTTCTTGGGTCCGAACTTGGAGCTGCCGTCGGCACGCAGTCCGAAGCCGACGTTATAGCGCGACTTATAGGAGAAGTGTGCCTGATAGACCCAGTCCTGCCAGGCGGACTTCATCGTGCCGGGCTGGTTGTCCATGTTGAGCAGGTGGGCATCAATCGTGGCGGACTGGATGCCGTTGGGAATGGCGCTCTGTCCTAAGTACTGATAGGTGTTTTTCTGCGTACCTGCCTCGTAGTAGGCCATCATCGTCAGGTAAAAGTCCTCGTTGGTGAAAGCGGGCGTGAACGTCAGCTTGATGCGCGAGCCCATCTTGAATTGGTTGGTCTCGGTATTGGTAATGAAGTTATAATCGCTATCGGTATAGCTGCCATTGGACAGGCTGCCCGGCATATAGGTAGGCTTTGAGTAAGCATAGATGTCGAAGTAGACGCGACCGTCGAAGGTGAGACGGTGCTGACCGTTCTCAGTGCCCAGCAGTTCGTACTTGATGTTGAAGTCAGGTACGATGCTGTAGGTCTGTTCCTTCTGCCACGAGTGGTTAGCATAGGCGACAGGGTTGCCGATGGCGACGACGTCCTGCAGTTGGGTGGAGGTGTAGTTGCCGTCGTCAGGTGTCATGCCTGTCACCGTCGGATTCATCAGGAAGTACTCGCCCGTGTTGTTGCCGAAGCGGTCGTAGCGGTAGATGCTGGCGTTGGGCGCCATGGCCAGTGCCATAGCGAGCAGGGCACTGTTCGACTTGTTGTTCAGGCTGCTGCCGTAGGTGTAGTTCTTCAGGTTGTCGGTATAGGTCAACGCGAAGTTGGTGGAGAATCGGATACGGTCCGAGACGTTGTAGTCGAGCACGAGTCGCGTGGTCAGTCGGTTAAGGCGCTGCTTGATGACCGTACCCAACTGATGGTTGTAGCTGCCCGATATGCGGAAGGTAGCCTTCTGCCCACCCCCCGAGATGTTGATGTTGGCCTCATGCTGCTGGCCAAACTGCTTGATGGCATCTACCCAGTCGGTGTTCTTGTTCCAGTTGTTAGCCTCGGGCCACGACTCTGCGGGTACGTAGTTGATTTCGTTGATGTTGGCAGTTGCCGACGAGCTCTGCGTGGGGTTGTAGAATTCCTCCTTGAGCATCATCGTGTAGTTGTCACCGTTGAGCAGGTCGTAGCCACTGGGCATCCATGTACCCGTGAACTTATAGCCCATCGTGACGCGGGGCTTGCCGCGCGTACCGCGCTTGGTGGTAATCATGATGACGCCGTTGGCCCCCTGGGAGCCCCAGATGGCCGTAGCGGCAGCATCCTTGAGTACGCGGATGTCGGCGATGTCGTCGACGCTGACTGCGAGCAGGGACGAGAAGGCTTCCTCGTCGGCACTCTCGAAGTCGATGTCGGATGAGTTGTATTCGAAGATCTTGTCGTCGACGACAATGAGGGGCTCTGCGGAGCCGTTCAGGGTGGACACGCCGCGGAGGCGCATCTGGGTACCGGCACCGAGGTTACCAGAGTTTGCGACGATGTCGAGACCGGCAATTTCGCCCTGTAGTGCCTCGTCGGCGGAGGTGAAGGCCATACCCTCGACGTCCTGTAAGTTGAAGGTCTGCTGGGTGACGGTCACCTCGCGCTTGTCGATGTTGAGTCCGCCAGAAGTGGCACGTCGTCCGACGACCTTCACCTCGCCGAGGGTTGTTTTGTCATCCTCGAGTTTGATGTTGAAGGTCTTCTGGTCGCCGATAGAGAGAGTCTTCGTCTTGCTTCCCACGTATGAGACGACGAGTTTGTTCTTCGGGTTTTTGATCTCCATAGAAAAATTACCCATCATGTCAGTCTGCGTGGCATTGATGATACGGTTGTTAGCGTCGCGCTCAACCACGTTGGCCATCATCACGGGCCCCATAGCATCTTCCACCGTACCTGATATGACTCTGCCCTGAGCCATCACCGTCTGGGCGGCAATGGTGAACAGGAGTGTCAATAGGATTTTTATTCTTGACATATTAAGTTTATAAGTTTGTAAGTTTGTAAGTTTATGAGGTTATGAGGTTATAAGGTTATAAGTTTTTTTCACTTCCTCACTTTCCACTTCTAATACTGCCTATTGCTGTTGAAGCACAGGGGGGTGTCAATACCGTGAACGGTCACGAACGCGGAAGTTTCGATCGACTTGTAGGTGCCGTAGGCAGAGGTGTTGACCGAGGTCGTGATGTCGCGGGCTATGAGGTTTGCAGTGGCAGAGGAGGCACTGACAGTCACAGCCGTGCCGGAGGCATCCTTCACGGTCAGTTTGTTGTCGCCGCCGTTGACGATGAGAGTCTGGGCAATACCGAGCGCATTCGAGCAGAACGTCGAATAGGCAGGTTCAGGCGTTGTCAGCCCCGTCTCGGGGTCATAGTTCTTGAAGTAGCGGTCGGCGAAGAGCGAGCTGTTCTGCGTGTGGTAGCGCACGAACTTGGTCATCTTCTCCAGCTGCTCCCTCACGTAGTCGGAGGCCTGGCTCTGGTCGGCAAAGCCGTACTCTCCGGCAACGGCCTCCCAGTTGTCAACGATGGCCATCACCTTTTTCCAGGTGGGCAGTCCCATCGTCTGCTGTGCCTTCACCATTGCCTCGTAGGTCGGGGCGTAGATAGTGTAGTTGTAGGCACTGAGCATACCCCAGTTGTCCTGGTCATCGATGATGCGGAATGCCTTCAGCTTGGTGTTCTTCTGAGCCTCGGTCTCGCTGCCGGTCAGGATGCCTGCAAAGGTGTAGATGTCTTCGTTGTTGAACTGCAGGCAGAAGTTCAGGAAGTGGTCGTACTCGGGTGCGGCCACGTCGTAGTCGGCATCGGCATCGTAGAATTCAGTGCGCGACAGCGTCTGCATCACGGTCGTGATGGTGGGCTGCAGGGGGAAGTCCAGTCGGTAGACGGTGCCGTTCTCAATCTTGGCATCGGGGCTGTTCGCGTCGAAGGTCTCGGTGACGGTGGACCACTGCGAGGGGTCGGCCAGCTGCAGGCCTCCTGCCACCTTGTTGCCGTCGACGACGACTGTTCCTCCGTGCTTCGTCTTGTAGAAGCGGTTGCCGTAGAGTCCGTACTGCGGATTGCCCTTACCGGTCTCGGTCGAGTCGGCCAGCACGATGGTGCAGTAGTCGAGCAGGTCCTTGATCTGACTGTTGAAGATGCCCGACTCGATGTTGATGTCCTGTGCGTTGGCCGTTTCTACGTAAGAACTAATCTGGTTGTAGGGTCCCGACTGGTAGATGTATTTCTTCACCATCACGTGGAAGGAGCCGTCGGCCTGCGGGTCGAAGCGGAAGCGCAGTCCCTTCAGCCCGTCGTCGTCCTTGACCGACGTGGGGTCGATGACGATGAACTGTGTCTCGTTGTCGGTGGGCACGAACAGGCCGTAGCGTGCCTTCATCGAGAGCAGGTAGTAGTACATATCGGCACCGAGCTTCGAGGGCACGCCGGCGGTTGCCTGGTGGTCGTTGAGCATCTCGCCCATCGTGCGCATGTCCTTATATACAGATGCGGGGCCGAGCACTGAGTTGTACAACTTCGGTCCGAAAAGCTTGTTCATCTTGTAGATGACGCCGTTGTTGCCGATGGTAACGTCGTAGTTGCCGTCGCTCTTGCGCATGATGTCGTTCTTCGTCACGTCGAGGAACTCGAAGGCATCGTTCTGAACCGTTGCGAACGTGCTGGGCACCGTCTTCGTCAGGTAGGGCTTCATCACGTTGTTCAGTATGCTGGCAAAAATCGACGGGTCGTTGTTATAGACGGCGTCGAGGTGGGCGTTAAGATTTGCGGCAGAGAGGTCGCGCGACGGGTCGCCCAGATTCTTCAGTATGTAGGCAGCCTCCTTCAGGAAGTAGTCCTCTACGGCCTTGTCGTCGGGAGCTAAGAAGGCAGCAATCTCAGCGTCGTCGTTGCTCGATCCGCCCTTCAGCGTCGGGTTATAGTAGTTCCAGCCCGGGTCGAAGTCGAGCAGCTGGTTGTCGGCCACCGTCATGCCTCGCACGGGCTGTGCCAGCTTGGCGCGCTGCGAGTTCTTGCTCAGGTAGCGGATGGCGTAGACCGTGTCCTGCGTGGCGGTCTCGGCACTTTGCCCGGTCAGCGACAGGTCTGGGTCGGGGAAGCTGTAGTAGTCGAGCATACGCGATATATAATGTGTATCGTCGCCAGCACGCAGAATCTGCGCCATGTTGCCCGGATTTACGAGTACCTCGTCGAGCTGGTGTATGTATCCGTTCTGACAGACCACGTCGCCCTTCACCACGAGTCGGTCGAAGATATAGGCGGCACCGTCGACATACTCGTGACCCGTGAGTACCTTGAAGTCGCTGTCGTCGCCGGTCACGGTCATGTTGTTGTTCAGCATATACTCACCCGTCAGGTGCACCATCGGGGCCACCGTGTTGTCGTAGACGGCCTGAATGCCACTGCCGCCCGAGAAGCGGGCGAAGTATTTGTTGTTTGCCGGCATGTCCTGAACCGCCAGAGGAGTCACGGCATACGACAGGCGCATATTTGTGGCGTGCTTCACCAACTGTCCCTGCAACATATTACCGGCACTGTTCTGCAGGTTGGACAGCGTACCGACCAGAATGGCGTTGTCGAGCATTGTCGAGAACAGCAGTTCGGCCTTTTGGGCATGAGTCAGCTGGTCGTAGCTACTTGCGCCGAACTTGTTGTCACCACCGGCAAAGAACCGTGCGAAGGCTTCGTCGTTAGCGGGGAAGATGGTCTTGCTACCCGTCTTGTTCAGTACCTCCGCATAACCCATGTCTTCAATCAGCCGGCAGTACGTCGTGAACGTGCCCTGCAGCTGCGACGGGTCTTGAAGCTCTTTGTAGATACTCTCGCCAAGCCAGGATGGCAAATCCCCCTCCGGCACCACGTAGTCCTTTGTACAGGACCCCATGCCAAAGCACAAAAGGGAAGCATACAAAAAGAGTTTTTTCATAAGAAAGGTTTGTTTTATTTAAGCATTTTTCGGTTTGCAGTTAGTATTTTGGTGATGCAAAATAACAAAAAATAATCCAAACCTGCAACAATTAACAGCCCAAGTTTCTTGTTTAGTCATTTTTTACATTTCATTTCTCATTTTTTAGTGTTTGGGGGGTCGCAATGACATTGCGACATACGGAACGAAAGCGAGATTACGATGTGTTGCAGGGCGTGAATAACAGTCGCAATGACATTGCGACATACGGGACGAAAGAGTCGTTGGGGGGGATAGAGAAAGAGAGCCCCCGTCGTCAGGACAGAGGCTCTCTTCAAAATAAATAGCAAGGATGCTCTTACTTAATAATCATACCGTTGAGACCGTACTTGCCGTTGATGACGATGCGGCCGTCCTTCAGCACCTTCGTGGGCTTCACGACAACGCTGGTGTTGACCTCTTGGATGGCATCGACGAACGGGTCGGCAGCACCGGCTGCGAGGCGCTCAATCTTCAGGTTGTCGAACCAGGCGCGGCGGTCATTGTTGTTGTAGTTACACTGTAGGATGAACTTGGTGGGCACAGCGTCGAGAGCGACCTCAGGCGAAGTGGTAGAGCCGTTGATGCTGTTGATGGTGCAGTACATCGACTTGCGACCGTAGTCCATAATCACTTCAACGTGACTCTTCTGCAGCGGGTTGGCGGTCAGCGTCTCTGCGTCGGCATCGGCGGGCGAAGCGTTGCTGTAGCTGCTACCCGACTTGAACCACATCGTGTTGATGTCGACACCGCAAGTGTTGTTGCTGTTGGTGTTGTTGTAGAAGTTGTGGAACAGGCCGAAGATTTCAGCGTCCTCGGGGCCGTTCTCACCCTCGACGACGTTCTTCAGGAAGAAGCCGAGCGAGCGGCCGCTCAGCCCCTGGAGATACAAGTCGCAGGCAACGCGCAGGATGTTGGTACCCATAGAGCCGTTCTCGGTGGGGTCGAAGACAACGGTACCCGTACCGTTACCGATACGCACGTAGCCCTTCCAGAGCTGCTCGCCGTTCGACCAGAAGCCCTTCTCGAAAGGCTGGTTGCCGGTTCCGTCGATTGACCATGAGGAGAACTCCATAGAGCCCTTGGCGCCGGCAATGCTGTAGAGCTGTGTCTCTGCGTCCTGAACGGCATCGTTCTCGAAGTCGATGTCGACGATCGATGTGATGGCACTGGCGGGGATCGTGTTCTTGAACAGTTCGACGGCTTCAGCCAGTTCGGCGTTGGTTTCTTGGATGCGGGCTGCATTCTCCACGTTATACTGGAGTGTCTTCATCATGTTCTGCAGGTTTCTGGCATTAGAGATGGCAACCATCAGGTCGTTCTTGCCGGTAGCGGCATCGTAAATGCGCATACCCAGCACGTTCTCAGCGTTGTCGATGGCGGCCTGTAAGGAAGCCAGCGTGTCGTTGACTGCGAGGAACGTCTTGTTGGCTGCGAGGATGTCGCGGACGGCCTCGTTGTAGACCTCATACACCAGAAGTCCTTCCTCGGCGGTCTTCGTACGGTTGCCCTTGACGTATGCGAAGTCATCATAGGTGGCGATGATGGCATCCTGGTCGTATGTCTCGTAGGCGGCAATCTTTGTCTCGACAGAGTCAACACAAGCCTTCAGCTCGGGCTTGCCCCAGAGATAGTTAGCATCGGCCAGATACTCAGCAGCCTGTGTCAGGTTATTACGGCCAGTTGTAATCTGCTCGCGAACGTCGGCCTCATAGCCCAGCTGCTTCTGGTTGTACTTATTGTTGTTCTTACCCAAGAGCGAAGCATTGGCGAGGTAGGTCACAGAGCCGTTCTTCGGGGTCTTGTAGAGGTCCTTACAATAGGCTTTGTATCCAATCTCGTAGGTTCCGGCCTCTTCAATCTTGGCAGAAATGATGAAGGGGGTGAATACGACAGCGTCGACGTCCTTCGTCACCGAAGCGATGGTGTCGGTAGCAGCGCCGTCAACAATCTTCACGATGTAAGCCACGCCGTAGGCGGGATTCCAACCTTGATTGTTGGTCCACGACGTAGAGGTGGCATCCTCGCGCAGGGCGGCAGTACTCTCGATGGTGAACACGTATGAACCTTCCTCAAGCTCCTTCTGCATATATACGCCCATGGGGTCGTCGACGTTGCCAAAGTTCCAGCCAGTATTTCCGGCATAGTGTCCCAGGTCAGGATAGGCTCCGCTGCTCCAGAAGGCACGACCGGTGGTCGTAGCGGTCCAGTCGCCGTAGTTGCTCACCTTCTGTATGTTGCCGTCGGTGGTCTTGATGCCTAAGTAGTTGTCGCTGTTGCTGGCCAGATAGTCATCCATATTGGCATTGAGGAACTCAGTGAGAATCTCCTGAGCAGTAGCAATCTGCTCGTCGAGCTCGGCCTGGCCACTCTCGTCGCCGATAGCCTCGAGGGCCTCGATCGTCTCGTCGTAGCCATAGTCGGCCAGCACGTCTGCAGGCCACTCGTAGCAGTTCTTATAGACATTCATCTTCTCAAGCATGGCATCGCGCTGACGGAGGTCGGCGAACTGCAGTGCGGGAGCTACCTGCACGTCGGCGATCTCGATGGTGGTAGCCATTGCCGTGAACGAGATGAACCAGACGCGGGCATTGCCGTCGCCCTGAATGGCATAGTTGAAGGTCTGCCACTCTTCGTTCAGTTCTTCAGCGGTATTGACGACGACCTCTTCCTCAGTGCTGGGATAGGTGTAAGTACCGGCGGTGTTGCCCGACACCTTTACCAGGTTGGTCTCCGTCTTGTTGCCGTCGC
Source organism: uncultured Prevotella sp. (assembly GCA_905235325.1). Classification (GTDB taxonomy): domain Bacteria; phylum Bacteroidota; class Bacteroidia; order Bacteroidales; family Bacteroidaceae; genus Prevotella. Next base: position 26,869 of record CAJOLE010000003.1, read on the forward strand.
CGGGGATTCTGATTTTCACATTGTCTAAGGCGGCGCCCTTCATCTTGAAGCTGACGACGTAGGTAGAGCCGGCGTCGGTAGGCTCGAATTTGTAGTACATACCCTCACCGGCTGTAGAAGCCGTACTCACCACAGAGTTGATACCGGCAGCGTAGCCGTCGGCGTTGGTGATGAAGAGGTCGGCCAGGGTCTTGCCCTCGCCAATCACTGTCCAACCGTCCATTGTCTGGAATGCGCTGTTGGCATTCACGTTGGCACCCGTAATCTGGAAGCGGCCCTGGGGGGTGTAGACGAACTCACCCTGCTCAAGCGCAAAGCCTGACACAGACCCACTAATTGCCATTAAGGCCAGAAGTAGTCGTTTTTTCATAAGTCTTTGTTTTAATTAGTTGTTAATGTAAAGTTAATATTTTAGTTATCTGGCTGCAAAGGTAGTGATTTTCTTGATATAGCACAAGAAAACCACACCTTAATTTTTGTCCTTTTGCCTACATTATTTGGACATGAGGACCTTTTTGCCGCCGCGGATGTAGATGCCCTTTTTCGTCGGACGCACCTGGATGCCGTTGAGGTTGCGATAACCTCGCAACAGACTGGACGGCTCGGAGCGGACGCCGGTCACGCCGGTCTCGACGTCCTTCACCACGAGGATGCCCTCGCTGATGCGGCTGGTGTCCCAGGTGATGCCGCCCTGCATGTCGAACTGCGGGTTGCCGGCGAGCTTGACGGTCATCGGCCAGAGGCGGATTTCGTCGCCCACCTGCAGCGTATGGCCGTCGGCGGGCTGTATGCAGATGGTTCCGTCGATGGTCAGCGTGCCGATGTCCTCAATGCGCGTCGAGCTATTGGCGGCCGTAGCACGGATGACGAGGACGCCCGTCTTGCCGATGCTGACGTTCTTGTCGCTGAAGTGTAGCGTGCCCGAGGTTGCGGCAGCCGTCGTGCCGGGGCGCAGCGTGCCGTTGACGGTCACCGAGGCATTGCTGAGGGGCTTCATGACGGTATTCGTTCCCGAGAGCGTTGCGCCCTCCTGCACCGTCAGCCGGCCCGTTCCGAGCCCGGAGGTCAGTCCCACGCAGAGTTCGCCCTCGCTGACGGTCGTCGTGCCCGTATTGTCGCTGAGGCCGTTCCAGTTCACCTTGCCCGTGCCTATCTTCACGAAGTTGGCGTTCGACGTCACCTTGACGGTTGTCGTCCAGTCGTCGTCGTTGCCCACCTGCCAGGTGTTGGCGCCTACGGTGGTGCCGTTGCTGAAGGTGCAGCTGCCTCCGAGCCTGCCCGAGCCCATGACGCGCCCGATGGTGAAGGTCTTGCCGCTGTTCTGCACCTCGACGGTGGCGGCGATGTTCATCGTTCCCTTAGGCATTCCGCCGGCCACGTCCATCGTGAAGCGCAGCAGTGCGGGGTCGTCGAGGCTCGACGAGGGTTTCAGCACGCCCTCGAAGTCGGTGAAGTTGCACTGTACGGGCGTACGTGTGGCGTAGTAGTTGGAGCCTTTCTCGGTGACGCAGTTGGCATTGAGCGTGCCTTTGCCCGTCACCTTATTCTTATAAGAGGAGCGGTTGGCCATGTTCCACGTGCCGGTCTTGCCCTCGGGGATGTAGATGGCGTAGCTTGAACTGGTATTCTCGCTGAGCGTACCGCCTTGGAACTCGACGGTCTTGGCGGGGGTGTTGGCATTGACACACTGCACGGTGCCGGCCGCGATGACCATGCGGTTGAGGCTGCTGTTGGCCACGTTGAGCTTCATCCATCCGTTGCCCTTCTTGGTGAGCGTTGTGCCGGTGATGGCCCGGCTGACGATGAAGTCGGCCGAGTTGTTGATGACGCCGCCCTCGTCGCCCGCTATCTGCATGGCCGAGCCTTGGGTGACGGCAGCCGTCGTGCGGAGCTCGGCGCCGTTCTCGATGACGAACTTGCTGGCCGCCGCGCTCATGGCACCCAGGTTGCCGACAGCCTGATTGGCGTTCGACAGCGAGCTGACGCTGACCACGCCGCCCGAGATGCGGGTGCCGCCGGTGTAGGTATTGTCGCCCGATATGGTCAGCATTCCCGTGCCTCGCTTCACGAGCACGGTTCCTCCCGTGATGGCTCCCGTGCCGGCAAAGGTGTAAGCCTTGGTGTTGTCTACCTCTACCGTGTCGGCCACGATGTCGCCCCTCAGCTGCACCGACTGCCTGGCGGCGGTGTCGTCGAAGCGCACCTTGTCGCCGCTGACGAAGATGTCGTCGGTGACGGTCGGGTCGGCGGCGTTGGTAAAGTTAGCGTCGCCGGCCAGCTGCCAGATATTGCTGACGCCGCCGTTCCAGACGATTTCGCCGGCATCGCGCACGCCGGCCACGTTGAGGTAGAGCTTGCCGTCCTCGAGTGCGAGTTCGGCCTTCTTCCCCGAGCCTAAGCCTTCGAGCTTGATGTCGCTCAGGTTGCCGGTCAGCGTCTCGGCCTCGCCGATGAGGTACTTGCCCTCGGCCACCTCGCCGTCGGCGGCGTCGTGGAGCACGAACTCAAAGACGGGTGTCAGGTACTTCGGGCCATACTGCCACGTCTTGCTCTCGACGGTCAGCAGGCGGGTGTTCACCTGGTCGGCGGTGATGTCGCCGCAGTAGAGGTCGAAGACGACGCGCGCGCCGAAGCCGAGCTGCAGCGTGTCGGTGGTGACGGTGCCGCGGTGGTCGGCGCGCCCCGGGCGCAGCTTGGCGTCGTAGTCCATCTTGATGGAGCGGAAGATGCCGCCGTCGCTGTTCAGCTCGGCGAAGCGGTTCAGCCACGTCGGCGAGTTCTTCAGCGTGCCGTCGAAGTTCAGTGTGCCGGCCCAGACGTTGGTCTCGCCGGTGTAGGTCATGTCGGCCTTCGGCAGGTTCAGCGTGCCGTCGCCCTGCTTCACCAGTCGCATCGTGCCGGTGAAGGGGGCTCCCGTCACGTCGCAGGTGTAATAGTCGTAGTTAATCTTGGCACCGCCGTTGAGCACGTTGCTCGTCGTGCCCTGCACCCACGAGGGCACGTTGAACGTCACCATGTAGGGCTTGGCGCCGTCGGCCACGCTGATCTTCGTGTCGTTGGTCTCGCAGACCATCACGTGCCGTCCGTCATGTGCCTTTCCGATGGTTCCGCCGTCGGTCACCTCGGTGCGCCCCGTCATCGTGAGTGGGGGCGGTGCCACGGTGATGTTCTCCATCTGTCCGAGGAAGTAGCTCTTGTGGGGTGGCTGGTTGTAGCCCACGCACTGCCAGACCATGGCGTTGCGGTACTGGTGGTCGTGCCAGAGGGTGTAGATGCCGTAGCTGGTCGGCGTGTTGGTGGTGAAGATGCGTATGGTGCGGCTGCCCTGCGTGCCGTTGCGCATGACCACCTCCTCGCGCCAGTCACCGAGGATGTCGGCAATGGCTCCGGCGTTGTTCTTCGACGAGTTGGCGGTGTTCGTGCCGTCGAAGGTGATGAGCCTTCCGCCGCCGGGCTTGTAGACGGCACCGTTGCGGGCGTTGCTGCCCGGCGAGTCGAACACCTCGTCGCAGAGGTCGCCGTCCCAGTAGATGCGCTGGTTCAGGTGGCTCCAGTAGAGGGCGTCGTTGGCGTCGCCGGTGGCGGGTCCTCCCTCAACGACCTTGTCGGCGACGGTGGAGACGAGTCCCGACTGGGTGGTGCGGCCCAGCGAGCCGGGGAACTGGTTGCTGAAGTTGGCGCAGAGTGCGCGCCCGTCGTCGCCGGTCGACTGCAGTCGGTAGTAGATCTGTCCCGTCGTAGCATTATAATAGGTACACGCGGGTTCTTCTTCATTACACGTGAACTGCTCCTGGCCGTGGCGGTAGGGGTCGAGGTCGGCGCAGTGCTGGGCGTCGCCGTGGCCCAGGCCGGTGGTGCAGAGTCCCTGCCCGTTGTCGTCGATGATCATCGAGCCGAAGACGATCTCGTCGCGGCCGTCCCAGTCGGTGTCGGCGATGGCGAAGTTGTGGAATCCGTTGCCGAACCAGGGGTCGCTCCATCCGCCGTTGTTGTCCCAGCGCCAGCGCTGGGTCAGCTGGTGGGTGACGGGGTCGACGTCGAGTGCGCACATCTTGTGGCGGGTGTAGCAGCCGCGCCCGAGGAAGATGCTGGGCTTGCGCCCGTCGAGGAAGGGTGCTCCGAAGTAGTGCTTCGACGAGCGGTGGCCGGTGTCGGCCTTGCCCCACGCCGTGGCATAGTCGGTCTCGCCCGGCTCGAATCGTGGCAGCGGGTAGTCCATCGGCGTCCAGTTGTCGGAGCCGTCCCAGGCGTAGGGTTCGCCCGTCGTGCCGTTTAGGTAGAGCAGGTACTCGGCGCCCTGGTGGGTGTACTCGTCGCGCGGGGCGTAGTAGTCCATGTTGCCTATCTTGATGTCCTTGCCCGTAGCGGTGTGGATGATCATGTTGTCGGCACCTCGCATGACGCACTCTGCCCGTCCGTCCTGGTCCCAGTCGAAGGCCACGAGGTCCCACTGCTCGTCGGGGCCGGCCATCATGTTAGGGCCGAGGTCAATCCACCAGAGGCGCTCGCCCTTCATGTTGTAGCACTCGTAGAGGTTGAAGTCGGTCTTGTTGGCGGCGGTGTTCAGGTCGCCGCCGGTATTGTTGCGCTTGACGATGAACTCCACCACGCCGTCGCCGTCGACGTCGCCGAGCGAGATGTCGTTAATCTCATACTTCGACGTCACGTCCTGGCCGTTGCGGTTGGTCACGCCCAGGATGGCCACGTCCTTGTACTGTGCGCCCCAGCGTGCCACCTCGGCACTCTTCGCCTGCTCGACGCCGCGGACGACGGCCGCCACCTGATACTTCGACGTGGCCTTGCCATCGGCGTCGCTGTAGTTCGATACGGTCAGGGGCTTGGCGTTCACCTTCACGCCGTCGCGGTAGAGGTTATACTCTGTGTCGTAGTACTCTTCGCCGAAGATTTTCCAGCTGACGAAGTTGCCGCCCGACGTGCCGGGAACGGCTACGAGTCCACGATCCAGTCTGTCGGTGACGCGCTGAGCCTGCGCACCGGCTGTCATCAGCCCCACGAGGGCCATAAGTAATAGTTTTTTCATCTTAGTCGGTTATTAGTTTCGATGCTTTCAGGCTGCAAAGGTAGGAAAAGAAGACGAACGACGACACCGTTTTCTGTTTTTCTTGCTACGTTTTTTGGCAGAGAGCCCGGATTTGGGCTTTCGTCTGGTCAGTGATTGATAATGGCAGGAAGTATCCTACACTTCCTACACTCCCTGCACCTGCCCGATTTTTTTAGGTGTAGGAAGTGTAGGAAGTGTAGGATATAAAGTGCAAATGGCAACTATATATAGGAGCAAGGCGCTCAGGGAGGGGCGCAAAGGTGGGCATTCGGACTGTCGGAGACGTCGAACCGACACCTGAACCGACACCTAAGCCGACACCTGAGCCGATGGCTCGGGAGCTGGCTGATATGACTTGTTCTGCGGCGGCGATGCTTCAAAAGGCGGCGGGTTTTGGGCAAAAGGCGGCGGGTTTTGAGTAAAAGGCGGCGGGTTTTGGGCCTCTGGACATCGACACCGTCTCAGCCTACTTCGAATACAACAGGCGACCGTCGGGGGTGACTCCGGCGGCACTCATTTTGATGCGCGTCTCCTTGCCGTTGTTGTAGAACGTGGCAGTGAAGCGGCCGTCGGCGTCGCTGCGGGCGTTGGGGTTCCAGTAGAGCGTGCGGCGGTAGTCGGCAGGAGCCTCACCCGGCTGGCGGCGGCTGTAGTCGGGCTGGTAGAAGGCGGCCGGCATGCTCATGCCGTTGAGGTAGATGCGGCGGTCGCGGTAGACAATCTGCTTGCCGTCGTTCGGTATGGGCACCATCTCTACCGTGACGTCGGCCAGCACGGCACTCACCACCATCGTCGAGTCCTCGTTGCGCGGCTCGTAGTCGCTGAACACGCGGATGTCCTGCAGGCGGCTCAGCTTCAGATCGTTGTAGACGGAAGCGGCCGAGCGGGTCTTCTCGGCGGACTGCATCGCGGCTGCTATTGCGCCGCTCATATTGGCCGTGAAGTCGTAGTTGCGCCAGTAGGTCTGGCCGTTCAGCCGCCCGTCGACGTTGAAGTGTACGCCTGTGCCCATGTTACCGTAGAGGAACTTCGCCACCTGCAGCGGGAACTGGCGCATATCGAACTTACCGAACGACAGGCCGTAGTCGGTCAGGTCGTTGTAGAGGTTGTAGGCATCGCGCACGATGGCCGGCTTCTTCCAGTCGATGGCACGGCGACCGTGGCGACGGCCCCTGACGGTGACGTTCTCCAGCTGGTGTACGTCGTTCTCCATCGTCAGCTCCGAGAGGGAGTCCTCGTCGATGGTCACCTCCCACTCGGGGGCGTGGTTCTCGTAGTAGTTGTACTTATGGGTGAAGACCGGGTAAGGCATGTCGCGCTTCACATAGTAGTCGGCAAAGGCATCCTCGCTGTACGCGTAGCGATCCTGGAACGAGGTGATGGACTTCTTCAGCGAGTCCTTCTCCTTGTATGCCTTCAGTGTCAGGTAGGTAGAGCCGTAGAAAGGCGGTATCTCGAACAAGAAGCGTCCGCCGTTATGCGTCTTCTGCACGCCGCCGGCCACCTCGTCGCCCATCAGGAGTTCAGCCTCCACCATCACCTCGCTCTTCAGTCCGCCGTGGTTGATGCCCAACTGGCCGTTGGCACTCTCAATGCCGCCAAACTCTATCGAGGAATCAACATCGTCGCCTGTATCAGCCACCGACGCATCACTCGGGACGATGGGATTCTCTTCGGTGCTCTCCTCGGCCCACGGGTCTTCCAGCTCATCGGTCAGCGAGGGCGACTTCATTCCCACCAGGGCCTCGCCGTTCTGCCACGACGGAACCTCGAAAGGATCCACGTCGTTGATGCTCAGCATCTTGTAGACGCCGCCGCTGACGCTCATCGTCTTCTCCGGCTCATAGCGCATCTGCCGCGCCGTGTCGCTCAGTTCCTGCCACTTATACTTGCGCCAGCCCTGCACCATCATCAGCAGGTCGAGCCGCTGCCGGTGCTCCTGGTCGTCACGCTCGAAGTAGTAGGCGGGCTTGGCAATGAAGCCCCGCAGCTCGCTCGAGAGCAGCAGGTCAGTCATCACGTTGCCGTCGTTGTAGGTAGGTTCGTCGGTGCCCGTGTCGCGGATGGCTATCGAGAAGGTGGTCTCTGGCGTCAGCTGAACGCCGACGCTGATCTGCTCGTAGGGCTGGTAGGTCGTAGTGGGCGAGATGGGCTCGGTGGGCACTATGGGCGCTTCCCCATAAAGCCCATTCTGCCCAGAAGGCCCATCCTGCCCATTCCCCCTCCAGAAGAACAGCCGGTCAGCCAGCACGCGACCCTCGTCGTCGAACACCGTCACGTCGTTCACGCCGGCGGGCAGGCTGTCAACAGGCAGCTGGACGCTGACCTTGCCGCCTTCCACAGGCCCGATGGCGGCGAAGTGCTTCAGCACGCCGCGACAGAGCACCGAGATGCCGTACTCACGGTCCTGCGGCAGACCACGGGCAGCAAGGGTGGCACGACCGCCCTCGTCGAGACGCAGCACCACACCGCGCTTCTCAGCCTTGGGCAGCTGGAACGTGTAGTCCTTGCCGCGCCAACGGAACCGCGCTTTCAGGCGCTTCTCGCCGGGCGTCACGGTGAACGTGCCGCGACCTTGATGGGTGGTGGCGAGGCTGCCTACCTGACGGTCATCCTCCAGCAGCTCACCCTTGATGTCGACGGCCTCGGTCAGCTGGTCCTCGACGGCAAAGGCCACGCGGCTCTCCAGGCCCTCGACCAACGAGCCGCCCTCGGGATAGAACGTCACGAAGAGCTCCTCCTTCTTAGGCTTCTGGATGCGCGTCTTGGGACGCTGGTAGATACGGCGCGCGGCATAGTCGCCCGCCGTCTCCGGCTTACTGTAGACGGGGAACACGCGCGAGTAAAGCCCGTCCCACAGGCGGTAGTAGTCGGCACACATCTGGCGGTTGAAGAACTTCCACGTCTCCTGCACCGTATAGTTATGCCACGACACGTTGAAGTTCAGCATCCACCGGGTATAGGCACGCAGCTCGTAGTAGCCCGAGTAGAGCGAGTCGGTCAGCACGAACTGTCCGCAGGTGTAGTTATCGGGGGCCACGATGATCTGCTGGCGCTCCACAAGCACGCCGTCGGGCGACAGCAGCTCCACATACAGGATGCGGCTCATGTCGGTAGGCTGCAGGTTGTCGGCACGCACGACGTAGGCTTTGTACCACAGCGTGTCGCCCACGAAGTAGCACTGATTGTCGGTGTGGACATACACTTTCTCCTGAACCTGCGACACCGAAGACGCCTCAAGGGCCTCGCGGATATCGTCGAGTGAACCTGCCAGCACGCCTTGAGAGACCAGCAGGAGCATGAACAGACTTAAAACGTTTCTCATCTTTTGCAAAAGTTTATTGTCTTTTTGACGCGAAAACAGACTGAAAGTTTAATTTTATTTGTACCTTTGCAGCTGTTTTTTTATATAAACCCCAAAAAAGATGTACAAACCACTGTTCAACAAGCGCCGCGTGCTCGTGTTCCGTCAGTTCGGGAACAAGGGCTGGTCGCTCTTCAGCTGCTTAGGCCGCGAGGTGGTATGCTCCGTCCTCTCCGTATCGACGCTCACCTATGCGTCGGCCGAGAGTGTGAGCACCCATCCCGTCGTCACCGACTCTGCGGCTGTCAGCACACAACGCGAGCTGCTGCTCGACGAGGTGAGCGTCACCGGAAGCCGAGCCCCCCTGACACGGAGTCAGGCTGCGAGAATGGTCACTGTACTGGAGCGTGCCGACATTCAGCAGGCCCCCGTGCAAAGTATTAACGATTTGCTGAAACTCGCCGTAGGCGTCGATGTCCGCCAGCGCAGCCCCATTGGTGCGCAGACCGACATCAGCATCCGGGGCGGCACACAGGAGCAAATCATCGTCCTGCTCAACGGCATCAACATCTGCGACCCGCAGACCGGCCACAACACCCTCGACCTGCCCTGCCAGCTCAGCGACATCCGGCGCATCGAGGTGCTCGAAGGCCCCGCCGCCCGCATCTACGGCACGTCGTCGCTCGTAGGCGCCATCAACATCGTGACTACCGCTGAAGGGAGTCTGGCGAAGGGTGAAGGGAGAAATGTTCAAGCCCAAGTGGAAGGCGGCTCCCACGGTTACGCCCAGGCCGGCATCAGGTTGTCACCCGTCACCCTAAACTCCACCCTCTCTGCCTCCTACGCCCGCTCCGACGGCTACAGCCGAAGCAAGGCCGGCTCGCTGAACAGCGACTACAGCGGCGCGAAAGCCTTCTACCAAGGCCACTACGCCGCCAGCGGACTGCGCCTGGACTGGCACTTCGGCATCGCCGACAAGGGCTGGGGCTCCAGCACCGCCTACGCCTCGCCCAAGTGGCAGGCCGACGACCAGTACGAGCACACCACCAAGCTCACCGCCGCCCTCCAGGCCGATGTCCTGTCTGGTGCAGTATCACTGCACCCCACCCTCTACTGGAACCAGCACCAGGACCGCTACGAAGGTTACCGGAACAACCCCACCGCCCTACCCTTCAACTACAACCGCACCGACGTCTGCGGCCTGCAGCTGAACAGCCACTTCGACAGTCCGCTGGGACGCACGGCCATCGGTGCCGAGCTGCGCAACGAGAACCTCGTCAGCGGCAACCTCGGCGAGCCGCTCACAAGCCCCCACCACATCCACGGCACCGACCGCGACTACACCCTCGGACTGAACCGCACCAACATCAGCGCCTACGCCGAGCACAACGTGCTGCTACAGGGCCTCACCGTCTCGGCTGGCTTCGTCGTGGTGAAGAACACGTGGGCCGACATGAACCCTACCCTCTACCCTGGCATCGACGCCAGCCTGCGGCTCGGCAGCCACTGGAAGCTGCACGCCTCCTACAACACGTCGCTGCGTATGCCGTCGTTCACCGAGATGTACTACAAGCTGCAAGGCTACAAGGCCGACCCGCACCTGAAGCCCGAGGAGATGCGCGCCGTGGAGGCCGGTGCCGCTTTTAACGCTGCACGCCTCACGGTTCAGGCCACAGTGTGGCACCACCACGGCCGCAACATGATCGACTGGATCATGGACACCCGACAGGGCGACGACGCTGCTTGGCAGAGCGTCAACCACACCCGACTGAACAGCGTCGGACTGGAGACGTCGGCGCAACTGTCAATTCTCAATTCTCAATTGTCAATTAGCTACAGCTACATCCACCAGGAGAAGGATCTGGAGCAGGGCGTCGTCTCGCAGTACGCCTTGGAGTACCTGCGTCACAAGCTCGTGACAGGCATCCACATCCCCCTACTCTACCACTCGCCCGTCAATAGTCACCCGTCGCCCGTCACCAAAAGAAGCGTCCTCACCCTCGACGCTAACCTGCGCTGGCAGGACCGTGCCGGACAGTACACCGACTTCGACGGCAGCGTGAACGACTACAGCCCCTACGCACTCGTCGATGCCCGCCTGACGTGGCAGCAGCCCGCCTACAGCATCTACCTCAAGGCCAACAACCTGCTGAACACCAGCTACCGCGACTACGGACTGGTAGAGCAGCCCGGCCGCTGGCTCATCGCCGGCTTCAGCGTCAGCCTCTGAACGTGGTTATTTGGAAAGATATGCCGCTGAAATGGCAGCGCGGCGATCTACGGTTAAGGTGAGGACCGACGGCAGCATTTCGTCGGCACAGTCAACGGCCTGAACAGACGGCTCTGCAAGCCTTTGTTTCAGAATAAAGACACTGGGACCTGTCGTGATGCTCCCGGAGAACTTCTTCGCGTGGAGCAGTATGTCAACAGAGACAAGAAGCCGGCTGATGGCCGACTTCTTCTCTTGTTGGCCTGACGCAGTGAACGACTGATGATTGTAGCCTTGCTCCCCTGGGCGACAAAGCGAGACAATGCGCAACTGCGGGTACTCGCTCTTTATACGCTCCAACTCGGCGTAGTTGTCGGTAAGCACAAAAACACACTCACCGGCCACCGCGCCAAGACTCTCTATCACCCGGCTGCAGCTTACCAGCTGAGCTTCGGTAGCCTTGTCGCCCCTGCGGATCTGTACGCCGGAATACGTCTGTGGCAGCGAGAGGCTGTCTTTCACGTCAGAGACTTTCTGCACGATTTCCGGGCGGAGCCGCCAAACCATCCTTGCCAACATCGTGTACGCTTCATAGTAGGAACAGTTTATGCCAAGTGCCGGAATATGATAGTGCCGGGCAGGATCAGAAGCCACGTCCTGACTTAGCCTGACATGGGTGCCGTATGTCCTGTAGGCGAGCCAACGCCCTTGCAGCGACTTCACGCCGAGCTTCATCTTCCAGAGAATGAAGCCAGGCGACTTCTTCCTTATGGCACGTCCCAGGATGCGCCTCCATGACGGCGGCCGGTGGAAATTATACTGTCGATGAAACGGCTCGTGCACCTCTTCACAGAAGGGCATGAAGTATTCTGTCCAACCGGTTCCGGTGCCGAAATTGGCATCTTCGGAGTAAATCTGGAACCGTAGCCCGTGGTCAAGGCAGTAGAGCATGGCGTTGAGCATATAGTTCAGTTCGACGAAGAAGCCGCAGTCTACGCCGACATGGTAAACCAGACGTCTGTCGAACGAGTCGTTCACCGCTTGATATGATGACAATTCCAATTGTTGCATTTCTCTCAGGTTAGCTCTTGTCTCTTGGAGAACCGTCGCACGGGCTGCCCCCGCCGGCGTTCCTGTACGATTATGCACACGGCTTCACGCCTTCAGCCTGAAGGAGTTCTCGATGCTGCTGATTTCGGCAGAGAAAGCCTTGTCCACACGCAGCCGCTCCTCAATGGCCGAACAGCTGTGGAGCACCGTCGAGTGGTCGCGCCCGCCGATGAGCTGGCCGATGCGCGAGGCGGGCATCTTGGTGTACTTCTGGGCCAGATACATCGACACCTGGCGCACCAGCACATAGTCGCGCTTGCGGCTCTTGCTGAAGACGTGCTGCTGGGGCACGTTGAAGTGGCCACAGACTTTCTCGACGATGTCGTCGACGGTGAGCGGGTGGCCGCCGACCTTGACGGCGCGCTTGATGACGCGCTCGGCCAACCGCATATCGACGCTACTGTTGTAGACAATGCTGTAGGCCATCAGCGAGTTGACGACGCCCTCCAGGTCGCGCACGCTGCCGTTGGCCGTCGTGGCAATAAACTGTATGACGTCGGCGGGAATCTTCAGGCCGTCGCGGCGGCACTTGGCATTCAGGATGTCGATGCAGAGCTGCACGTTGGGCTTCTCCATCTCGGCGATGAGTCCGCACGAGAACCGGGTCAGCATACGGTCCTTGAGCCAGTCGAGGTCGACGGGCGGACGGTCGCTGGCCAGGATGATCTGCTTGCCCAGACGGAACAGGTGGTCGAAGATGTGGAAGAAGGTGCTGACGGTCTTCTCGGCCGTTGCCCACTCCTGCACATCGTCGATGATGAGCATGTCGATGGTCTGATAGAAGTTGATGAAGTCGTTGACGGTGTTGCGGCGGCTGGCGTCGGTGAACTGCACCTGGAACAGTCGTGCCGAGACGTAGAGCACGCGCTTCTGCGGGTAAAGCTCCTTGCAGCGCACACCGATGGCATTGACAAGGTGGGTCTTGCCGCAGCCCGACGGTCCGAAGATGAAGAAGGGATTGAACGTCGTCTTGCCCGGATGCTCGGCAATGGAGAGTCCGACGGTGCGAGGCAGCTTGTTGGAGTCGCCCTCGATGAACGACTGGAAAGTCTTGTGGAGATCAAGCTGGGGGTTCAGGTCGCGGGGCGTGGCGTCGAGCACCGTCGGCGACTGATTGGCGCGTGCGTTCGCATCCGGCACGTCGATGTCGACGGGCTGCTCCGCTTCCACGTCCTGCGTCAGCTTGTGGGCCTTGTCGGTGACGATGCGGTAGTTGAGCTTGACCTTCGCCTTGAAGCTGTTGGTCAATGCCCAGTACATCAGCCGGATGTAGTATTGTTCAAGGTATTCGCAGAAATAGGCGCTGGGCACCTGCAACAGCAGCGTGGCATCGCTCTCCGAGAAAGACTCGAAGACGATGGGCTCAAACCACGTTTTGAATTGCTGCTCGGTGACGTTCTGCCGTATCAGATGGAGGCAGTTGTCCCATAGCGCCTTATGTTTGTTCTGCATCTGGCGTTCTAAGTTATATAATAATGTAACAGTCTAACCTATGGTTTTTTTATTTCGAGTGCAAAGTTCGCTTTTTTTTTTGAATTGTGCAAATACCGGGTTTTTCTACGCCAAAAAGTTTCCCGCGTAACTGACTATCTTCACGGCATTTAGAGTGTTTCACACTTTTTCGGCAACTAAGGCTCTTGCAAGAGTTAAACCTTCTATCTTTCAGTGCCTTACGGTTTCGGCAATCGGGCTTTCAAGAAAGATTTTATTTAGATGAAATTAAAATTACTTGTCTTTTTTGCCGAAAATCGAGAAGTGGACATAGCGCTTCGGGTGGCCTTTTAAGTCAATCATCAGCGAATCGGCATGTTTCATCGTCGAATTCAGATTGTTATACAGACCGGGGTCGCGCATGAGGAGTCCGAGGGTGCCGTCGTTACTGTTCAGCCGGGCCGTCATCTGCTCGACGTTGTGCATGGTCTGGTCGACCTTGGCCATCGTCGAGGCGACGTCGATGGCGGTCAAGCTCCGCGTCAGCGTGTCGGCATTGGCCATCACGCCGTCGGCCTTGCTCATGATGCCGGGCAGCTGGCGGTTCAGGCTCGCCGTGAGCTGGTGCAGCTGCTCGGTGGTGGTGGTCAGCCCAGAGGTGATGTTCTCGACGTTTTGCATCGAGTGCGCAATGGCGGGGTCAGCCAGCAGCGCGTTGACCGAGGCCAGGATGGAGTCGAGCTTGGGCAGCATCTGCTCAAGCTGAGGCACCATCGTTGCCGCCTTGTCCATCAGGCCGGAGGCCTTCTGGCCGGTGAGGGTGTCGCCGGCGGCCAACCGGCCTTCGGCAATGTTACCCAGCTTCAGCTCCAGCTTTACGTTGCCCAGCAGGTCGCTGGCAATCTCGGCCTTCGTGCCCTGCGGCAGCACGAGCTTCTCGTCGAGCCCTACGGTCGCCACGATCTGGTCGGGGCGTGAGTAGTCGCAGTCGATGGACTCCACCGTGCCGACCTTCACGCCGTTGACATAGACGGGGCTTGACGCTGACAGTCCGCTGACGTCTTCGAACATAACCAAATAGGTGTTGCCTTCAGAGAGCATACTCAGCCCCTTCAGGAACTTCATGCCAAAGAATAGCAGAACCAGGCCGACGACGGCCATGAGTGCTATCTGGACTTCCTTTGTAAAGAATTTCATATCACGTTGTTTTTTCTGTTTTTCAATTCTTTTTATTCCTTTTATATTCGCGGATGGCCTCGTTGACGTCCATCTTCTCGTCGCCGCGGAAGGCAATAATGAAAGCCTCGGGGAACTTAGGGAGCACCTCCTTGCGCAGACGGTAGATTGCCTGGTAGTCGGCCGACGCGCCCACGGTGTACTTGTAGATGCCGCCCTCACGGTAGTAGGTAGCGTCGGTGCGGCCTTTTAGCTGCCGGTTGCCGGGCTTCAGCACGCTACCGCTGGTCAGGATCTGAACCTTGAAGACGGGAGCATCGCCGACGGTGGCCGGTTCTGCGGGCGCCTCGTCGGCCGCGGGCTGCGACAAGAGCGGCTGCGGTGCCGGTTGCGTCTGGGCGACCATGTTGTCGGCAGGCTCGTTCACCTTCTCGGCAGGCTTTTCCGATGGAGTTGGTTCAGTCAGCTCGGTGATGGGTTTGTAGGGCACCTTGATGTTGGGCGCCACCTTATTCTTATAGGCCACGAAAGCGTTGTAGAATCCGCGTGAGTACTGCTGCAGGGCGCGGTCGCTGTTCAGGAACTGCTCCTCGTCGGGTGTCGAGATGAAGCCCAGCTCCATCAGGCAGGCGGGCATCGACGTCAGGCGCAGCACGGCGAGGTTGTCCTGGTAGACACCCTTGTCGAGCCGGCCCGTGGCCGAGCAGATGTTCTTCTGCATGAACTTGGCCAGCTGGATGCTGTTCTCCAGGTTCTTATCCTGCACCAGCTCGAAGAGGATGTTGCTCTCAGGCGAGTTGGGGTCGAAGCCCTCGTAGTGCTGCCGGTAGTCCTTCTCGTAGAGGATGACGGAGTTCTCGCGCTTGGCCACCTCCAAGTTCTCTATATAGCCCTGCTTGTTGCCGTCGCGGCGGCTGCGGCCCAGCGTGTAGGTCTGGTAGCCACGGGCGACATGGCCTTTCGGCAGAGCGTTGATGTGGACAGAGACGAAGAGGTCGGCCTTTGCCTTGTTGGCAATCTCGGCCCGCTGCCAGAGCTCGACGAAGCGGTCGGTCTTGCGGGTGTAGACGACCTTCACGTCAGGGCAGTTCTGCTCGATGATGCGCCCGAAGGCCAGTGCGTAGCGCAGCGTGAGCGTCTTCTCCTTCGTGGTCTTACCCTTGGCACCGGAGTCACCGCCGCCATGTCCGGCGTCGATGCACAATGTGAAGCCCTTCTTCGTCGCCCCGCCAGCAGACAGGACGAGACTCAGCAGCAGCACGAGGATGGCAGTCAGTCTTCTCTTTTTCATTCAGCATTTATTTTTTAACGTTAACTGGGGCGGAGCCGTTTTCGTTTTGGTTTTCGTTCCCGTTCCCGTTGTTCAAGTGTAGCTCCACGCCTGCCCCCTCACAGTCGGCGCCCATGGGCGGGCACGTCTTCGTCAGCCAGAGGTCGATGGAGGAGATCTGAGGGAAGTCGCGCAGCAGGGCATTCGCGATGCGGCCGGCCACGTGCTCCAGGAGCTGCGAGGGCACGGCCATCTCGCGGCTGACGAGCTGGTAGACGGCGGCATAGTCCAGCGTGTCGCCGACGGCGTCGGTGTCCATCGCCGCCTGCCACGGATAGCCGATGCGGAGGGTGACGGTGAAGTCGCCTCCCACCCGGCGCTCCTGGGGCATCACGCCGTGCAGGGCCCTAAACCTCAGTTTCTCCAGTCGGATGTACGTCTGTAGCTTCATCGGCAGGTTCGGTCAGGTCGGCGGTGCCGCCGGCATATTTCTTCAGGGCGCGCTCCACGCCTATTTTCCAGGTGTTGATGTTCTCACTCTGCAGCTGCAGCGAGGCCACGAGCTTGACGACGTGGTCGATGGGCATACCGTAGCGTAGCACGCCGGAGATGAGCTTGGCGTAGTTCCAGTACTCAGGGTTGAACTTCTCCGAGAGCCCCTCGACGGTGGTCTTGTAGCCGCGCTTGTTCTCGAACTGGAAGTCGTAGCGCTTCGAGCCGTCGGCGTTCACCTGCTTCAGTATCTTGCCGTGGGCCACGGTCTTGGGCAGCACGATGCCCTCGTCGTCGTCCTGCAAGCCGGTGAAAATCTCGTAGGGGCGGCCGTCGAGCAGTCCGACGAAGGCCACCCACTTCTCCTTGTTGTTCTGGAAGCGCACCACGTCGCACTCCAGCACCTGCGGCCTGACCTCGGTAACCTCGGGGTGGCGCTTCCCGGCGGCATATTCGATGGCCTGGGCCGACAGACCGGCCAGCAGCTCGGCCTCTTCGTCGCTCAGCGCCTCCAGGCAGCGGGCGAGCAGGGCCGTCGCCGCAGCCTCCGTCACCGGACGCTCGCTCTTCTGGCTGATACGGGACAGCAGCCGGCCCACTTCGTTCATCATCTGTTCCTTTGTCATATCTTCCTTACATTCGTCTTTAAATACTTGGATATTATATAACTTACGGCTATTTCACTGCTTTGACGCTGCAAAATTAGTTATTTTTTTCTCAAAACCGCACAAAATGAAAAGTTTTTTTTCGCCAGCAGGAACGATTGACCGACTACGACTACCGCTGGCTTATCCCCCGCGTGAAGTAAGGAAGATATATGGGCATAGCATAGTCTGACAAGAAGACGGCGTACGATAATACCACGACAGGCAAGAAATGATCACAAGAACCGTTCCCGTAATCTCATCGACACCTCAACAAATTATTCTGGAAGAATTATTCTGATAAAATAATTTTTTCAGGTAATTTGGCCGTCTTTCGGAAAAGTTTTGTAACTTTGCACCATCGTTTTAAAACAATAAGGCAATGGCAAAGAAAGAAAACCCCTTTATCGTGTCAGGCAAGATACCTGATTCGTACTTCTGCGACCGCGAGCAGGAGACAAAAACAGCTAACAGTTGTCATTGACGAGTTTCAGTAAGTAACAAAATACCAGAGAAAAAGTTCGTGACCTTGCACACAAAACAAAAAGAAAAACGATGAAAAATCTACTGACACGCCGTACCATCCGCAAGTATGCACACAAAGAAGTTGACGAACAATTGCTGAACCGCCTGCTCGGCGAGGCCGCCCGTACGCAGACGATGGGCAACCTGCAGCTCTACTCCGTCATCGTCACCCGCTCCCGCGAGATGAAGCAGCAGCTGGCTCCGGCCCACTTCAACCAGCCAATGGTGACCGAAGCCCCCGTGGTGCTGACCATCTGCGCCGACTTCAACCGCACCAGCTTCTGGGCGAAATGCCGCAAGGCGGAGCCAGGCTACGACAACTTCCTCTCGTTCCTGAACGCCGCCACCGACGCCCTGCTCTACACGCAGACGCTCTGCAACCTGATGGACGAGGAGGGGCTGGGCTACTGCTTCCTGGGCACGACCGTCTACCAGCCTCAGATGATTATCGACGCGCTACATCTGCCCCAGCTGACGATGCCCGTGGCCACGCTGACAGTCGGCTGGCCCGCCGAGGAGCCTCCCCTCTCCGACCGCCTGCCCTTGGCGAGTTTCGTCCACGAGGAGCGCTACAACGACTATATGGGCGCTGACATCGACACCTATTACAATTATAAGGAGCAGCTTGAGGAGAACCGCCACTTCGTCAGCATCAACCATAAGGAGACGCTGGCCCAGGTGTTCACCGACCTCCGCTATACGCGCAAGGACAACGAAGCCATGAGCAAGGGGCTCATCGCTGCACTCAGGCAGCAAGGATTCCTGGCGCAATCGGGAGTTGGCGGTAACTACTGAGAAAAAGAAAGAAATTCTCATAACTCAACTTTCGCAAGTTGAGTCATGGGTTTGCTGAGTTACTTACCCGTGCATCAAAACGACGTAGTTACGAATAACAGGATACATCCTACACTTCCGACACTTCCTACACCTGCCCGAAATTTTTAGGTGTAGGAAGTGTA
>CAJOLE010000004.1 GCA_905235325.1 uncultured Prevotella sp.
CGAATGACAACTATATATGCAAAAAAGGGCGGTTTCATCGAGAAAAACGGCCCTCGACGACCGCCTTCAGAGGGTGGAACCGACACCGGAACCGACACCTGAGTGTGGCGGGTGAAGGGCTGAATGGGCAGGATGGTCTGAATGGGAAAAGGCGGCGGTTTTTTGGGAAAAGGCGGCGGGTTTTGGTGAAAAGGCGGCGGGTCTTGGTGAAAAGGCGGCGGGTTTTGGAGAAAAATCTCCCTGGCTTTTGCGTGGCTTTGCGTATAGCCATTAAAACAAAAAAGAAGAATTATTTGGTTGTTTGCTCACTTATTCGTACCTTTGCACTCGCAACAGGTGCATCTTCGCCGATGCTTAAAAGGGAACCGGGTGGAAATCCCGGACAGTCCCGCTGCTGTGAGTCGCCCTTGGGCGGCGCGAACACCAGAGTCACTGGCCACTGAAGGCTGGGAAGACGTTCGCGCCCGGCGATGAGTCAGAAGACCTGCCTGTAGTGCCATTTTTGCGCAGTACTCTGGGGATAGGCTGCGGAAGTGATAAGTGAAAAGTGAGAAGTAGCAGATACTTGGCAATGGCTATGGTATGCTTTGTTGTCAACGGCGTTGCGGCACAAGGCAGACTCGACTCCATACAGCGTGTAAGGGAGGTCGTCGTCGTGTCGCGGCCAGCCCTGCGCGAGGTGGTGCCCAGCCAGAAGCTGAACGGCGAGCAGCTGGAACAGCTCAACACCCACAGCGTGGCCGACGCCCTGCGCTACTTCTCGGGCATCCAACTGAAGGACTACGGTGGGGTGGGGGGCATCAAGACGGTCAACATCCGCTCGATGGGCACCCACCACTTGGGCATCAGCTACGACGGCGTGCAGTTGGGCAACGCGCAGAACGGCCAGATTGACCTCGGCCAGTTCTCGCTCGACAACGTCGAGGAGATTACGCTCTACAACGGTCAGAAGAGTGCCATCTTCCAGCCCGCCAGCGACTTCGGCAATGCCGGTGCCGTCTATATCCGCACCCGTCGGCCGGAGTTTGCCGACGGCAAGCGCTATAACCTGAAGCTGAAGACGCAGTACGGCTCCAGCGATATGTTCCGCTTCTCTACCCTTTGGGAGCAGCAGCTCTCCGACAAGGTCAGCTCGTCGCTCAGCGCCGAGTTTCTGACGGCCAGCGGCAAGTACGACTTCCGCTATGAGCGGTGCTATCCCGACGGCTCGACGGCCTGGGACACCACCGCCGTGCGCCAGAATGGCGACATCCACGCCGAGCGCGTCGAGGCCAATCTCCACGGACGGCTTCTGCAGGGCGGCTGGCAGCTGAAGGGCTACCTCTACAACTCCGCCCGTGGCATACCCGGAGCCATCGTCAACAACGTGTGGCGGCGTGGTGAGCGTCAGCAGGACCTCAACACCTTCGTCCAGGCCGACTTCAACAAGAACATTGGTGAGGGCTTCAGCACGCGCTGGCTGGCCAAGTATGCCTACTACGACACCCACTACGTGAACCGCGATACCACCCAGCTGCCCGTTGACAACCGCTATAAGCAGCAGGAGTTCTACGCCTCGACCGCCAACGTGCTGGAGCTGCTGCCGGGCTGGAGTGCCTCGCTGAGCTACGACCTGAAGTGGAACAAGCTGGGTGCCGACATCTGGAACTTCGCCCGTCCCACGCGCCTGTCGAACCTTGTCAGCGTGGCCACCGCTGTCGACTACCGTCACCTGAAGGCGCAGGGCTCGCTGCTGGCCACGTTTATCAACGACCGCACCCACCGCGGGCAGTACAGCACCAGCCGCTCGCTCTCGCGGCTCACGCCCGCCGTCTTTGTCAACGTCTACCCCTTCCGAGGCACGTTCTTCTCGCTCCGGGCCTACGTCAAGAAGAGTTTCCGTATGCCGACGTTCAACGACCTCTACTATACCGACATGGGCAATGCCAACCTCGTGCCCGAGAGTGCCCTGCAATACGACGCAGGCTTCGCCCTGAACAAGCATTTCGAGCGGGGCATCATCCGCCACGCCGCCATGCACTTAGATGCTTATTATAATACGGTACACGATAAGATCGTGGCCTACCCGAAGGGGCAGCAGTTCCGCTGGACGATGCTCAACCTGGGGCGCGTCCACATCAAGGGCATCGACGTCGAGGCTGAGGCCGACTGTAGCATGGGCCGCGATGTCGTCGCTACCGTCCGTGCCCAGTACACCTATCAGGATGCCCGCGACGTCACCGACCCCGCCACCTCCTACTACCGCCATCAGATACCCTACATCCCTTGGCACTCCGGCTCGGCCATCGTCGGCCTCAGTCGTCGGAACTGGACGCTCAACTACTCGTTCATCTACGCCGGCGAGCGTTACGACGAGCAGGAGAACATCCTCTACAACCACATGGAGCCGTGGTACACCAGCGACCTGAGCGTCGTCTACAGCTTCCGGTGGCAGAAGATGCAGTGGAAAGCCCATCTCGACGTGAACAACATCCTCGACCAGGACTACGAAGTCATCGTCAACTACCCCATGCCGGGGCGCAACTATGCACTGACCCTTAACGTTACGATATGAAAGAAATAAAGCCCACCCAAGCCCATTCCCGAGCGAGGCTCGCCTACCCGTTGCCTTTCCCAAAGGGAGGGATGTTGAATGGCCTGAAGAAGGTTATTCAGGTAATCAGACACCCCCTCCTTAGGAGGGGCTTGGGGAGGCTTTCTGTTTTTCTTCTCATCAGACACCCCCTCCTTTGGAGGGGCTTGGGGAGGCTTTCTGTTTTCCTTCTCATTGATGGCCTGAAGAATGTTATTCAGGTAATCAGACACCCCCTCGGAGGCTTTCTGTTTTCCTTCTCATTGATGGCCTGAAGAATGTTATTCAGGTAATCAGACACCCCCTCCTTTGGAGGGGCTTGGGGAGGCTTTCTGTTATCCTTCTCATCGCCTGCCGCGACGACGTGATGGTGGTGCCGATGGAGAATATTGACACCGGCGGCAAGGCCGTCAGGAGCGAGGTCGTCGGGATGTACCTGCTCAACGAGGGCAACATGGGCTCCAACAAGTCAACGCTCGACTACCTCGACCTCTCTGCCGGCGACTCCACCGTCCACTACCTGCGCAACATCTACTCCGAGCGCAACCCCAGCACCGTGATGTCGCTCGGCGACGTGGGCAACGACTGTCAGGTCTACGGCTCACGCCTGTGGCTCGTCATCAACTGCTCAAACAAGGTGGAAGTGGCGCGGGCCGCCGATGCCGTCCGCATCGGACAGGTGAACATCCCCAACTGCCGCTATGTCACCTTCTCGGGGCGCTATGCCTACGTATCCTCCTACGTCGGCGGCGTCCGGACTCCCGGCAGCAGTCCGTTAGGCAGCGTCTACAAGGTCGATACGCTCACGCTGCAGAAGGTGGACTCCTGCACCGTGGGCTACCAGCCCGAGGAGATGGCCATCGTCGGCGACCGACTCTATGTGGCCAACAGCGGCGGCTATCAGGGCATGACCGGTCAGGGATACGAGTCGACGGTCAGCGTGGTTGACCTGCCGACGATGCGCGAAGTCCGCAAGATTGAGGTCGCCCCGAATCTGCACCACCTGAAGGCTGACCGCAACGGTCGGCTGTGGGTCACGTCGCGCGGCAACTATACCGAAATCGATTCCCGTCTCTACTGGCTGGAGCCTGATGCCACCGGCGAGATGCACGTCGGCGGCGTGATTGCCCAGCCCGTCAGCGACCTGTGCATCGTCGGCGACTCGCTCTACTTCTATGGCAGCCAGTGGAGCGAACTGACGATGACCAACACCGTGACCTACGGCATCGTCAACGTGCGCTTCTGCCAGATTGTCAGCACGTCGCTCACGGATGCCCCGGAGGTGAAGAAGATACGGATGCCCTATGGCATCATCGTCAACCCGATTGACCGTGACTTCTACCTGATGGATGCCAAGAACTATGTCTCAAGCGGCGAACTGCTGCACTTCCTGCCCGACGGCACCTTCGACTGGAAGGTACGCACGGGCGACATTCCCGCGCACGCCGCGTTCCTATTTAAAACAGAAAAGAAATGAAGAAAACGATAACACTTCTATTGGCAGCATCGACAGCTGTTGCCGTTTGGGGTCAGCGGATGGACAACGTGACTACCCACTCTAAGTATATCCAGGCCGTCGACGAATACCGCCCGGCTCCCGGACAGTTCGTCAACGACATTCCCGAGTACGAGCCGGGCGACACCGAGGCCGATATGGTACGCAAGTGTACGGAGCGGCTCGCCAACAACGAGCGCGGCATGGTGGCCCTTGGTGCCTACGGCGGCTACGTCACCTTCCACTTCGACCACTCCATCGCCAACATCCCCGGCGAGCGCGACTTCGCCGTCTGGGGCAATGCCACGCAGGAGGAGACTGGGCAATTCCCCGGCGGCGGTACCGGCGAGGCCGGCATCGTGATGGTGTCGCAGGACGTGAACGGCAACGGACTGCCCGACGACCCGTGGTACGAAATCAAGGGCAGCTGCGACGACGACAGCCTCGGCCTGGTGGACTACGGCTACGAGATTACCTACCACCGCAACCCGATGGGCAAGATTCCTTGGACCGACAACCGGGGTGGCAGCGGCGAGCTCGACCGCTGGGACCGTTACCACCCGCAGGAGTATTACCCGGAGTGGCTGCCCGACGGACTGACCTTCCGCGGCACGCGCCTGCCCCGCAACGGCTTCGACTTCACGGGCAGCGTGCCGTCCAGCTACAGCCAGTACTTCTGGGTGCTCTTCTTCTTCGGCTGGGGCTATGCCGACAACCAGCCCAATACGCTCGCAGACCGCGTGACACCCAATATCGACGGCTGCGGCATTGACATCGCGTGGGCCGTCGACGAGCAGCGCCAGCCCGTACAGCTCGACTTCGTCGACTTCGTCCGCATCTATACCGGTCTGAACCAGAAGTGCGGCTGGCTCTTAGAGACATCGACCGAAATCGTCGGTGCCGAGGATCTCCACCTCGATGCCTCGCTCCAGGCCATCCGCCAAGCTGTTACCTCTGTAACCCTTCACCCCTCACCCTTCACCCTTCACCCGACTTACGACCTTCAAGGCCGCCTCGCCCCTAACCCTTCTAAGGGCCTATATATCAGGAACCGACAGAAATATATAATTAAGTAAACATTATTCTTTTATTACAAATTAAACATTATGAAGACAAACAAGATTTTTGGGCTTGCAGCCCTCGTCTGCGGTCTTACCGCAACTCTTACCTCGTGTGACAATCAGGACAATGCCGTCGTGGCTGACACCGCAGTGACCATCTCCTTCGAGAACCGCCAACTCAATGCCGACGGATTCTGGATCGGCAGCGCCGAAGGCACCAGCTACTCCTACGAAGACGACTGGGGCGGCAAGACCACCACATTTACTGACAACGTCTACGAGGAGGGCAATGTGAAGTTCCCCGTCACTTACAGCCTCTATGAGTCGGCCTACGGCACCAGCGACTTCTGGTCAGGCGTGGCCATCTCCAACCGTACCGAGACCTCGTTCAGCTTACTCACGCTGACCCCGGACCAGTTCAACAACGTCACCGGCAAGGCCCACTCCGGCCAGAACTTCGCCGTCATCACCACCTACGGCGAGACGATTGACCTCGGCGAGGGTGTCGTGGTCAAGAGCCTTTTCTACACCAACAGCGCCTACACTGTCAATTCCATCGTGAAAGGCGACAACTTCTCTGGTGCCCCCTTCACCGCCGACGACTGGCTGACGTGTACGCTGAACGTTACCAAGGCCGACGGCACCACTGCCGATGTCGACATTGAACTGGCCAAGGACGGCACCTACGTCGCCGACTGGCAGCTGCTCGACCTCAGCTCGTTAGGCAAGATTACGAAGATTGGCTTCACCTTCACCGGTTCGCGCAGCAACGACTACGGCGTGCTGACACCTGCCTACATCTGCATCGACGACGTCACCGTCGAGAAGTAATGAAGCAACTACTGTTCATACTTGCGGCACTGTCGCTCTTTGCCTGTCATGGTGGCCAAACGTCGTCACCACAGGCGGAGGGCGACACCGTGCCTTTTAAGTATGCCCGCCAGCTCACCGTCGTCCGCTACAAGGACTGCACCGTTGCCACGCTCAACAACCCTTGGAAGCCTGGCAAGACCCTCCGCCGCTACGTCCTCATCCCCTCCGGTTCGTTGAGCAGCAGCGCCGCCGCTGCCCCTGGCTCCACCGTCCTCCGCACACCCCTCAGCCGCTCGATGATTTTCACCACCGTCCACTGCGCCATGCTTCAGGCCCTTGGCCGTGAAGACTGCATAGCGGGGGTGGCCGACCTGAAGTACATCAAGATCCCTTGGGTGCAGCAGCAGGTGGCAGCGGGCAGGATTGCCGACGTCGGCGAGGGCATGAGTCCTGTCATCGAGAAGATTATCGACAGCCGCCCCGACGCCATCTTCCTGTCGCCCTTCGAGAACAGCGGCGGCTACGGCAAGCTCGAGGACATCGACATCCCCATCGTCGAGTGTGCCGAGTATATGGAGGAGTCGCCGCTGGCGCGTGCCGAGTGGCTGCGCTTCTACGGTATGCTCTTCGGCTGCGAGCATGAGGCCGACAGTCTCTTTGCCGTCGTCGACAGCTCCTATCAGGCACTGAGCCGCCTGGCCCGAGAGGCTAAGGACCAGCCCACGGTGATGGTCGACAAGGTGACGGGCAGCGTCTGGTACGTGGCCGGGGGCAAGAGCACCATCGGCCGCATGATAGCCGACGCCGGTGGCCGTTACCTCTGGGCCGACGATGCCCACAGCGGCTCGGTGTCGCTGCCCTTCGAGGCCGTACTCGAGCGTGCCGGCGAGGCCGACGTGTGGCTCTTCCGCTATTCCGCCGACCACGACATCACCTACGGCGAGCTGGCTGGCGAGCATCACGGCTACCGGCAGTTCAAGACCTTCCGCAATCGCTCCGCCTATGGCTGCAACGTCGAGCTTTCGCGCTTCTACGAGGAGTCGCCCTTCCGCCCCGACTGGCTTCTCAGCGACTTCATCCAGATTCTCCATCCTTCCCTTACTGGTCTGCCCCCGTTGCGTTATTATCAAAAGGTGAAGTGAGAAGTGAACTACGAGTTTTACGAATAACACAATGATGAACCGAAACGTCTTGTGCTGTCTGTTGCTGACCGTCCTGACGGTCGTCCTGTTCGCCCTTAACCTGCTGGTGGGGTCGGTCAGGATTCCTGCTGCCGATGTCGTGTCAATCCTCGTCGGAACCCCAGCGCCGGACGCATCTCCCGCCTGGCACTACATCGTGCTCGAGTCGCGACTGCCGCAGGCCATGACTGCCGTGCTCTGTGGTGGTGCCTTGGCCGTCAGCGGTCTGCTGTTGCAGACGGCGTTTCGCAACCCGCTGGCCGGTCCCGGCATCTTCGGCGTCAACAGCGGCGCCGGACTGGGCGTGGCGCTCGTCATGCTGCTCTTCGGCGGCAGTCTCTCCGTGGGCAGTCTCCAGCTGTCGGGCTTCGTGGCCGTCCTTGCGGCGGCGTTCGTCGGGGCCATGGCCGTCATCGCCCTCATCTTCTTCTTCTCGACGCTGGTGCGCAGCAACGTGATGCTGCTCATCGTCGGTATCATGATTGGCTACATCGCCAACTCGGCCATCTCGCTGCTCAACTTCTTTGCCACCGACGAGGGCGTCAAGTCATACATGGTTTGGGGAATGGGCAGCTTCGGCGGCGTCTCGATGGCCAACATGCCCGTCTTTGCCGGCGTCACCCTTCTGGGCCTCCTCGGGGCCGTCCTGCTCATCAAGCCCCTCAACGCCCTGATGCTCGGCGAGGGCTATGCCGCCAACCTCGGCATCAACGTGCTGCGCGTGCGCAACTGGCTCCTCATCGTCACTGGCCTGCTCTCTGCCGTCACCACCGCCTTCTGCGGTCCTGTGGCCTTCATCGGACTGGCCGTGCCCCACATTGTCCGTCTGCTCATCGTCACCGACAACCACCGCATCCTGATGCCCGCCACCATCCTGATGGGTGCCGTCGTCGCCCTGACGTGCAATCTCGTCTGCTTCCTCCCCGGCGAGTCGGGCGTCATCCCCCTGAACGCCGTCACGCCCCTCATCGGTGCCCCCGTCATCATCTACGTCATTGTCAGGGAGCGGCGTTAGCCGTCGCCCCCACAGCGAAGCCTTCTCCCGTCACACCTCAAGATTCACGGCGTGCATCAAATTCCGCATGATTCTTTTGGCATTTCGTAAATGATTTATTACCTTTGCACCGTCGCAGCAGTAGGCCACGTGTCCTCACGTGACGATAGCGCAGACTGCAAAGAAACTCCAATACTATGCCCTCGACTTTCAACTCTCAACACGCAACACCCAACATTGACCCGACAAGATGGTACGACCGTATATGGGCGTCGTTCATCTACTTCACGCGACTGCCCTTCGGGCGGCTCCACCAGCCGCCGCGGGAGTGCTTTCAGACCGTTGTCGAGCACTGGCCCTTGGTGGGCTGGCTGACGGGGTCGCTGATGGCGCTGACGCTCTGGGGTGTCAGCCTGTATATGCCTTATCCAGTCGCGGTGTTGGCGGCTATTGCCGTGCGGCTGCTTGTTACGGGCGCCCTTCACGAAGACGGTCTGGCCCGCTTCCTCGACGGTTTTGGCGGTGGCACAGGCCGTGAGCGGATCCTGGCTAATATGAACGACACGCACATCGGCATCTATGGTGTCGTCGGGCTTATCCTCTATTTCCTGCTGCTCGCTGCCGCGCTTTGTTCGATGACACCGGCGGTGGCTGCCGTCACCATTCTTGCCGCCGACCCCTTTGCCAAGATGGCAGCCTCGGAGCTGGTAATGATGATGCCGCACGCACGAAGTGGGCGTGAAGCCAACGACGGGCTCGGGCTGGTCTGTCGGAGGATTGACGTGAAGACCGGCATCAGTCTGGCCGTGCAGGGCCTGCTGCCCATTGTTGCGTTCATCTGGCTGACGGGCATCGCCTGGGAGCTGCTGTTCTTCGTTCCCTGCGTCGTGATGTACTTTCTCTACCTGCTTGTCTGGCGCAGGATCGGGGGCTACACCGGCGACTGCTGCGGAGCGGTCTGCCTGCTTGTCGAACTGACGGCTATTCTCGTCGTCTGTTCCCAGGACATCCATCTCATCTCCTTTCCTCCCGTCAGCAGTCTTCTTCCGTCGCAGTAGGAGGTCAGGTGTATATATGTATAGCGTAAGACAGGAAAGTACCGACACTTCCTACACCTGGCCTCAGTATCAGCAGGTTAGGGCGACATGAACCTACACCTAACCAGCACCTGAACCTACACCTGAATGATGAGCGGCGGGTTTGGGAATCAATTTGCTGTAGTAACTGATATAAGGCGGCGCTTTTTAATTATTCCACAGGGTGGAACAAATGTTCCGCCCTGTGGAATAATTCGTTTGGAGCCGCCAAATTCCGAGACTCACGCCCCTGTTCCTGTTTTAGGTGTAGGTTCAGGTGTAGGTTAGGTGTCGGTTCGGAACGGAATTGAGGCTTTCAACCGGCTGTCAGTCAGTGCGTTAAGCATTAGGTGCTGGAAGTGTAGGTTATTTCTGCGTTTCGCTACTATCACCCCCCGACGGCCAGACGAGTCGGACTTCAGAGTTCAGACCGCTGGGGACAGGCTCCCACTGGTCGTAGGTCGTCTTCTTGTAGTTGATGTCGACGACGTTGATTTCCTCCATCTTGCGCCACTTCACCCCTCGGCGGTCGAGGTCGGCAATGCGGTTGGCGGGTAGGTTGGTCACCTCGATGCGCAGTTCGTTGTCGCCGACCTTCAGTGAGCCTTTCGTGTCGAGCACGAAGGGGACGGCCCATGCGCAGCCGATGAACTGCCCGTTGATGTAGACTCGTGCCGACTCGCGGACGTCGCCGAGGTCAATCTGCCACTGGCCTTGCGGGTCGTCGGCCTTTGTCAGCCTGAAGTGTGTGGTGTAGACGCCGGTGCCCATCAAAACAGAAAGCCTCCCCAAGCCCCTCCAAAGGAGGGGGTGTCTGGTTACCTTTGCTGCGTCATCGTCGAGCGTCTCCCAGGTCTGCAGGCGGCCCAGTGTGAATTGTTTGTCCACGCGTGGCGCTTCCTCGGTGAAGGAAAGTGTCCAGGGGCCTTGCAGCACGATGGGGGCGCGTGGGCTTTTAAGTTTTGAGTTTTTTAGTTTTGAGTTTTTAAGTTTTGAGGTTTCGTTTTGGTTTTCGTTAAACGTCTGAAGGATCATCGACTCGCCGCTGCGAAGCGTGATGTGGAGGCCGTCGGCGTCGAAGCTGGCGGGGGTGATGTCGCCGTTGAGGGGGTTGAACCAGAGGGCATCCTTGAACGGGACTGCCAGCTGCTGGACGGTCTCGACGTCGTCGGGGGTGAGGTTGGCGATGAAGTAGTGGTAGCCGGTGGCGTTCTTGCGACGGATGGCCTTGAGGCGGCAGGCCGTCTTCATCGGTTCGGGCCGTGCGGCTGTGCGCAGGTCGTTGGTGTCGGTGCCGTAGAAGATGCGGGCCCCCTGTGCCTTCAGCTGGTCGATGTGGGCCTTCACCGCCTGGGGCATCGTGCCGGAGCCTGGGATGATGAGTCCGCGGTAGCGTGTGCCAGCGGCTGTGAGCAGCATACCGTCTTTAAAGGTGACGCCCATGAGCAGGCGCTCTGAGATGTAGTCGCAGTCGAAGCCTGCACGGTCGATGTCGAGGATGGTCTTGATGAACTCGGGTGCGAGGCTGCTCATGCCGTGAATGGTGAACTGCATCAGCAGTTTCCTGGGGTTTTTCTTCCACATATCGCGGACGGGTAGCAGGACGAGGAAATCGTTGTCAGGCTGTCCCCACTGCAGGAACGACTGGCAGCGCTCGACGTACTGCATGAAGTAGGGTGCGTCGCGCCAGATGCTGTTGGTAGGCGACATATCGATGCTGGCGTAGAACTTCCAGCCGGGCCAGGGGTCGTCCTTCGGCGAGTAGCAGGTGCCGTGGAAGAACATACGGTTGACACCGGCGCAGAACATGAGGTCGAGGTCGGGCTTCAGCTGTGAGAGCGACGTGCGGAAGTGCTCGGTGAGCCAGGTGAAGGTCTCGCTCGACGTATAGGGCTTGCCGCAGACGTGGGCGGCTGACGGTGCGTACTTGAGCATGGAGTAGTCGGAGTCGTTCTTGCGCGTCTTGCCGGGGTCGGTGCGCAGGCCCTTGATGCCGAAGTCGGAGAGGCCGAAGCCCTCGATCTCGGGAATGTCGACGGCGGCGTAGCAGTCGATGAGGTTGGCGGGCGAGCCGTGGGCCTGGTTGCGGGTGATGGCGCCGTGACGGTGTGCCCATGCCGTCCACTGCTCGGTGAAGTTCTCCAAGAGCAGTTCGCCGAGGGTCTCGCGGTAGTCGCTGAGGGTTGCGATGACATCGCAACATACTGGACTTGCGGTCCTGGAGCCTGTAGCGTCAGCGCCGATCAGCTCGGGCAGGTGGTCCTCGAGCCTGTAGCCTCGTCGCCGCTGGAACTCCTCGAAGAGCGTGGGTGTCCAGTTGGCGTCGGCCACTTCGTAGGAGTCGTTGAAGAAGGTGTGGGGGTAGGGTGTGTGTGTGCGCTCGAAGGCCTCCTCGATGTGGCGGAGGTAGTTGGCCACGGCGCGGCGGTCGAAGTGGTCGATGACCAAGCCCTCGCCGCCGGGGGCGGCTCGCTTCACCCTCATCACGCCGTAGCGTATGTAGACGGCGATGACGCGCCACGGCGTGTCGTTCTTCGCCCCTTTTGGTGCTTTCCAGGTCAGGCGGCCGTCGGCAACGCTTTCTGTAACATCGATGGCAGAGTTGTCGCCGTAGACCATCACCTTCTGCAGGCGTGAGCTCTTCCTGTCTTTCTCAGGCACTTGCAGTGGCAGCCCCTCAATTTTCTTGCCAGTGAACGCGGTGTCAACGAACAGCACCTTGCACGCCGACTCCTCCAACGGCACCCACGGCCCGCCGAAGGGCCAGCCGGTGCCCGTGGCCATGTCGAGCTCTATGCCGTTCTGTTTGCACTGCTGCTGGGTGTATCGCAGCATCTCCATCCAACGGTCGGAGAGGTAGGGGATGTTGTTCGCCTGATTGCCCTGCACGCCGTAGAGCGGGGTGATTTCGACTGCGCCGATGCCGTGGTCGGCATACTGGCGCAGGTTCCACTGGAGGTTGTCTTTGTCAACGGCTGAGCCGAGCCACCACCAGCGGGTGCCGGGCTTGGCTTGTAGGGCGGGCTTGGGCCATTGCTGGGCTGAGGCGGTGAGGGCTGCGGCAATGCCGCAGCACAGCCAACAGGCGCGGATGATATGATTCTTTATAGCCATTTTTTAAGTTTTAAGTTTTTTAGTTTTTAAGTTTTTTAGTTCTGCATCAGTTGCCGTCGGGTTTTACGATGTCTTTCATTGGCGAGGGTGCCCATTTGAAGGTCTGCCAGTCGTCGGGCTGTGCGGGGTCGAAGTCCTGCCATTCGGGGCGCAGGTACTGGACGAGGGGCAGCTGGAGCTGCTTCATGCCCATGACCACGCACTTGGCCACCTCGTAGGCACCGTAGGGGTTGAAGTGAGTGTTGTCGGCGAGCTCGCGCCCGTACAGCTCCTTGGGGTAGTGGACGAGTGCGCGCTTGGAGTCCTCGAAACCGAGGGTCTCGAAGAAAGTCTTCGTCATCTGGTTGAGGTCGATGACGGGCACCTTCTCGCGGTCGGCGACGCTCTTCATGGCTGCGGGGAATTCGCCGTGGGTGTTCTTCAGCGTCTTGTGGTCGTCGTCGAAGGCGCGGCGTTGGGTCGGTGTGCAGAACACGATGTCGGCACCCTTTGCCCGCACCTGGTCGATGAAGATTTTCAGGTTGTAGACGTAGTGATACCAGGCACCGTCGCCGGGGCGCTTCTCCTTCTCGTCGTTATGGCCGAACTCGGCAATGAGCAGGTCGCCGGGCTTCAGCGTGGTCAGAATCTTGTCTAATCGTCCGCCGCCGATGAACGTGCGGGCTGTCAGTCCGCTCTCGGCGTGGTTGGAGATGGCCACCCCGGGACCGAACCAGCGGGTAATCATCTGCCCCCACGAAGCCCACGGCTCGCTGTTCTGGTCGACAACGGTGGAGTTGCCGCAGAGGTAGATGGTGGGCACACGGTCGTCGCGCTCGATGTGGATGGACTGCACGGCGGGCGCGTCGCCGTTGAACTCTAAGGTCAGTTTGTCGTCCCAGGCTAAGTAGTCCTTCTCGCGGTCCTTGATGCGGACACGTGTCTTGTCGTCAATCTGGGGTGAGCGCTTGTTGACGACGAACTCGTAGGTCTCGAACTTTCCTTTCTTGGTAGCCACGTTGTGAACCATGAGGCGGCGCCCCTCGGCGCGGACGGTAGTCTCGGCGGCTCGCTTCTTGGAGCCGATGACGACGCGGACGCGGTAGTTGCCGTCGCCGACGCGCACCGAGAAGTAGTAAGGCGCGTTCGGCCTGTCCTTCGTCGGAGCGGGCTGCAGGTCGTAGCCGTAGCCCGTCGCGGCATTGTAGAGGGGCTGCGGCTTTGTCATATCGAAGTCGAAGGTCTGGCCAAAGGCCACTGTAGGCAAGAGTGCCAGTGAGACGATAATCTTCTTGAACATTGTTCTGTTATTTGATGTTGACTGTAATCTTTTGTAGGTTTGCATCAGCGCTGCTTGTGCCAATCATAAGGTCATACTTGCCGGGAACGACGCACATCGTGTTGGTCTTGGCATCCCAGGTCTCAAACTTCTGGCGTGTCAGAGGAATGTTGACTGTGCGCTGCTCGCCGGGCTTCAGGCTGACCTGCTGGTAGGCACGGAGCGTCTTCAGGGCGCCGTCCTTGTCGGCGAGGCGGTGGATGTAGACTTGCAGTGTCTCCATGCCTTCGCGGCTGCCGGTGTTCTTCACGCGCACCTGTACCTTGTTATTACTATATGCAGGCTTGCCTATGTCGAACGTCGTGTAGCTCAGACCGTGGCCGAAGGGGAAGACGGGCTCGCCCTCGTAGTAGCGGTAGGTGCGGCCACGCATTCTGTAGTCGAGGAAGTCAGGCAGCTCGTCTGTATTCTTGTAGAACGTGACGGGCAGCTTGCCGCTGGGGTTATAGTCGCCGAAGAGGACGTCGGCCAAGGCGCGGCCGCCCTGTTCGCCGCCGTACCACCACTGCACGATGGCATCGCACGACTCCAGCTCGGGCACCAAGCCCATAGCACCGCCGGAGCAGTTGACGAAGACCACCTTCTTGCCGGCCTCGTGGAGCATACGCAGAACGTTGCGCTGAGCCTGCGGCAGCTCGATGCTGGTGCGGTCGCCGCCCTGGAAGCCTGGCTCGCTGACGCGCATCTCCTCGCCCTCGAGTGAGGGCGAAATGCCGCCGACGAAGATGACCGTCTCGGCCTTGCCGACCTGTGCCAACAGCTGCTCGCGGGTAGGTGTGACGCGGGTCTGGATGTCGAAGTTCAGTGCGCCGTAGCCCGACTCCTGTACGAAGTCTATCTGTATGCGATAGTGTACGCCGGCCTTGACGGCGAGCTCCTTTCTGTCACCTTGGATGCGGTGGCGCACGTTCCAGATGTTGACCAGCGTGTCGCCGTTGACGAGGAGGCGCAGCTTGTCGTCGCCGCTGATGTTGAAGACGACGGTCTCGTCGCTGGTGGGGATGAAGGTGCCGTCGAGCCGTGCGGAGAAGTTCTCAAGGCTGACGCCGGGGGCAAACACGGTGTTGCCGCCATTGCTCAGCTGGATGGGCTGCGCCAGCGTGACGGTGGTGACGGGCGTGCCCTCCTGGTCGGTGTTGTTCCAGTAGGCGGCCTGCATACCCTTGGGGCCGAGTGGCGACACGATGTTGCCGAAGCGGCTCTCGACGACCTCGTTGCGTGTCAGGGCGCAGGCGGGGACATAGTCGACTGGGGAGAGCCTCTGGCGGATGCCTTCGAGGGCGGTGATGGTGCGGGTGGGGTAGCCCGAGTAGTTGCCCCACATCATGACGGAGTCGTTGGCGTTAGGCCCCATGACGACGACCTTCCTTGTGGGCTGCGACTCTGTCGCAGCATAGCAGGACAGGGGGAGCACGCCGTTGTTCTTCAGCAGGACGATGGACTTCTGGGCCATACGGTAGGCCAGGTCCTTATGCACGTTGGAGGCGATGGCCGTCTCGGGAATCTTGGTCCAGCTGACGAGGTCGTCGCTGTCGAAGTCGCCTAACTGGAAGCGGGCGACGAGCAGGCGGCGCAGCGAGCGGTCGAGGTCGGCCTCACTGATGTCGCCCCGGCTGACGGCCTCGGGCAGGTTGCGATACTCAGAGCCGCACTCCACGTCGGTTCCGGCGAGCACGGCCTTTGCCGAAGCCTCGGCACCGTCCTTAGCCGTGGCGTGCCAGCGGGGCAGGAAGTCGCGGATGGCGCCGCAGTCGCTGGTGATGAGTCCTTGGAAGCCCCATTCGTCGCGCAGTATCTGCTGCTCGTAGCGCGTCTGCGAACAGCAGGGCTGTCCGTCGATGCGCTGGTAGGCACACATAATCTCGGCGACGTCGCCCTCCTGCACCAACGACTTGAACGCCGGCAGGTAGGTTTCCCAGAGGTCGCGCTCGGGCAGGTCCTCAATGTTGAAGGTGTGGCGGTTCCACTCCGGCCCGCTGTGAACGGCAAAGTGCTTGGCGCAGGCCAGCAGCTTCTTGTACTTGCTGAGCGGCTTGCCTTCGTAGGAGTAACCCTGCAGACCGCGGACGACGGCGAGTCCCATCTTCGATGTCAGGTAGGGGTCTTCGCCGTAGGTCTCCTGTCCGCGTCCCCAGCGCGGGTCGCGGAAGATGTTGATGTTGGGTGTCCAGAACGAGAGGCTCTGGTAGCGCTTGATATTGCCGGAGCGCTTGGCCTGCTGTGCCTTGGCACGGGCCTCGTCGCTGACGGCGGTGAATACCTGGTGGAGCAGCTGGTCGTCCCACGAGGCTGCCATGCCCATCGTGATGGGAAAGACGGTGGCGTAGCCGTTGCGTCCCACGCCGTGCAGGGCTTCGTTCCACCACTGGAACTGCGGAATGCCGAGACGGTCGATGGCGGGCGAGGAGTCCATCATCAGCCGTACTTTCTCGTCGAGCGTCAGCCGGCCGAGCAGGTCGTCGGCACGTTGCTCTGCCGTCAGCTGCGGGTTCTTGTAGGGTGGTTGCTGGGCGTTGGCACTCAGTGCGAGGCAGGCCAGCAGGGTCAGGATAGTCTGTTTCATCTTGTGATGGTCTTTTTACCGTTTATAATATAGATACCTTTCTGGCTGGTATGGTTTGTTCTTTGTCCGTTCAGTTTGTAGATGGCGTCCTGCCGACGGTCAGCGCAGACTGGGCTGACGGCAGTAGGGGCAGCGACGTGGAGTGTCAGCTTGAAGCAAACCTGGGCATCACCCTTGGGTGTGAAGGTCAGCGTGCCGCTTGCGGGTGTGTCGAGTGTCAGCGTATGTGTGGCACGTGCCGGCGAGGCGTTGCGTGCCGGGAATACGTA
This sequence comes from uncultured Prevotella sp., assembly GCA_905235325.1. GTDB lineage: Bacteria > Bacteroidota > Bacteroidia > Bacteroidales > Bacteroidaceae > Prevotella. The sequence continues at coordinate 16,457 of CAJOLE010000004.1, forward strand.
GTCGGTCGAGGCGAAGGTTTTGCCGCCCAGTTCGCCGAGATAGGCGGTGGCTCCGTCCTGGTTGCAGTAGCCGTAGACGGTCACAGCGTCTATGCGCAGGCCGGTGGGCAGTTCCAGGATGTACTGCTTGTTGCGCGAGTACTTGATGGTGGCGTCGGAGCCTGTGGAGGGTGCTCCAGTCTGGTTCATCTTGAAGCCGCCAGTGAATGTCCAGTCGCCGTTGCTGGTCTGTCCGCTGATGTCGTACTCGCTGTATTGCGACTCGTCGGCCTGCAGTTTCCGGCCCTGCTCCTCGCCGCCTTCATTCTGGCGGGCGGTGATGTCGGCCACGAGCGAGTTGAGGTAGACTTCGAGGTTGGTGTAGCCCTCGTCGTTGAGCAGGTTTCCGTCGGTGGCACTCTTCGGATTGAGCCCGTTAGCCGTCTCCCAGTCGTCGGGCATACCGTCGCCGTCGGTGTCGGTCGGAGCCTCGGTGCTGTTCAGCGTGGGCCAGGCACTCCAGCTGTTGGCGGCGCCGACGGGCTTGTTGTCGTCCTGCGAGTTGATGAAGCCGCTGCTCAGGCCCTTGCCCGTGTGGCTGGCCTTGCCCTGGCGGGTGTCGCTGACCATCTCCTCGTCGAACGAGTCGCGATGGAGCGAGCAGCCGGCGTAGTCGAGCACGCGCTCGTAGGCATCCTTGGCAGTGTGGGTGGTGGTGCAGATGAAGTCCATCGGGCTGGCGAGGCGGATGCTGTCCTTGGTTGCCTGCGTCCACGTGCCGTCGCAGCCGGAGGCATCCACCTGGTCGATGATGCCAATCTGCCAGTTGCTGTTGGTTACGTCGCTGTATTTCGAGTTGACGTTGCCCGTGACGTAGTACTTGCCCCAGAGATGGAGGGCTGGCTCGTAGGCGGGGTAGGTCTTGACATATTCGTTGGTGCGTATGCCGACGCCGGCTATGCGCTTTCCCTTCTTGTCGGTGGGCGAGCCAGGGCCGGGCTTGTAGTAGTTGTTCACGATGTTCACCGTCATCCCCTCGCCGCCGTAGCAGCCGTTAGAACCGAAGTTGTAGATGACGTTATTGCGCATATCCATCCGCTCGTCGAGCTGGGTGGTGGGGCGCGGACCGAGTCGCGGCGTGCGGCTGGTATGGTGGGCAATGAGGTTGTGGTGGAACGAGGCACCGCTGCCGCCCCAGTTGCCACCGTAGCCGTGGGCACCCTTGGAGTGTCCGCTGTTGACGAGACTCTGCGCTACGAGGCACCACTGCACGGTGGTGTTCTTATTGCCGAGCACGGAGAGACACTCGTCGATGGACCACGAGACGGAGCAGTGGTCGATAATCCAGTCCTGCTTGTCGAAGCCGCCGAAGCCGTCCCAGCCGTCGGCACCGTCCTTGAGCACGTTCTTGTTGCCGAGGCGGAAGCGCATATAGCGCACGATGACGTTGTTGCCGCTGATGTTGCAGGGGTAGTCGGCCACGCAGATGCCGTCGCCGGGGGCCGTCTGTCCGGCGATGGTGGTGTTCGAGGGAATGCTGAGCGACGACTCTAAGTGGATGGTTCCCGAGACGTCGAAGACGATGGTCTTGGCTCCCTGCTGCTGCAGGCACCAGCGCAGCGACTGGTAGCCGGCGTCGTTAAGGTTCTTCACGTGGAGCACCTTGCCGCCGCGTCCGCCGGTGACGTATCGGCCGAAGCCCTCGGCGCCCGGGAAGGCGGGGGTCTTCTCCTGAGCCGCGGCCACCGTAGCGGCACAGAGCAGGAGCAGCATGGCGGCGAGTGTAGTAGTTTTGATGATAGTTTTCATTATTGTGGTTATTAGTTGTTTGCTTTTCGAGGGCAAAGATACTAAAACTTTTTCAAACGTGAAAATAATCGCTGCACAAAGTGCGAAAAAACAGGCGGCGCAATGTCGCGCCGCCTGTAGGTAGTGGGTTGTGGATTCTGATTACTTGTTCAGCACCTTCTTGCCACCAATGATGACCACACCCTTGTAGTCGGCAGAAACCTTCTGGCCGGCGAGGTTGTAGATGGTGCCGTTCTGGGCTTCCACGGTCTTGATGGTCTTCACAGCGGTGTCGTCGCCACCCTCTGCGGGCGTAATCTCGATGCTGGAAATCATGATGTTACCAGTGCCGGAGTACTTCTGGAAGGTGAAGATGCTGCCGCCCTCGGCACCCTTCAGGCCGAACTCGATAACGTTGCCGTCGGGATTGATTTTCAGGTCCTCGCCACCGTAGTTGGTGCCGCTGACGTTGACATAGCACATACGGTCGCTGACAGCAGAGCCGTCATCAGCGTCATCAGCAGATAGGTTCTTGCAGGAGTTCTTCGAGCAGACGACCTTCACGTTGACGGAGTCGCCCTCGGCAACGAGGAACGAGATGTTGGTGTTGCTCATCTGGATGTAAGCCTCCTGGCCTGCAGGCACCTGATATTGAGCGTCGTTGCCGGCGAGAGCCTTGAAGGTGAGGTTCTTCACGAAGAAGTCCTTCTTGTCGGCGCTGATTTCGCCACCCTCGACTTTGTAGACTTCGCCGGTGGTAGATGTTGCGGTAGCCTCCTCATCGATGACGGCCGTACCGGCGGTGACGGAGATGGTCTTCTTCTCCTTGATGGGGTTCAGCACGTAGACGTCCTTCGTGGTGCTCTTCGACTTGAAGGTGCCATAGTCGCCGTTCTCAATCAGCGTGTAGGCGTAGATCGTGGCTGATTCATCCAGCGTTACCTGGCTCAGTTCCTCAGCGCCGCTCTCCGTACCGTCGAGGCTCAGGAAGTTGCGGGCGTTCTCGTAGGGAGAGACGATGGCGACGTTGGCACCTTCAGCTTCGATGGCAGGAGCGTCGAACGAGAAGCTCACGTTAGCCTCGTTGTCAGCGTTGGGCAGGAAGCTCCCGTCGTAAACCTTGCCGTCGCCCATGATGTCCATATAGGCCTGGAACTTGACAGTCATGTCCTGATAGCACTTGATAGGAGCAGTGTAGACAGGGCTGTTCTCGTTGGGGGTAGAACCGTCGGTGGTGTAGGTCACGACAGTGCCGAAGTCGCCGGCCATATTGGCCTTGACGCTGACCTCACGGAACCAGAGTCCGTCATCGTAAGTCTGGTCGCCGAGCTTCACGGTCGGTGTACCGAGAGCCTCGTTGGCCTCGACGATGATGAAGCTGACGAACATATCGCCATTGTACGAGCCGAGATAGTACAGGCCGTCGTCATTGACGGTGAACTCCCAGCGGAAACCGGCAACGGTAGAGGGATGGTCGGCGTCGGGAGCCGGGTTCAGGGCATCGCTCAGGTCGGCGCTCTTAGCAATCTTGGGGATACGTGCCTCTTTGCCGCTCTTGTTGTTGCCCTGCTCGAACACGATGAGCTTGGTGCCGGCTGTCAGCTTCATGGCGATGACGTCCTGAGCGTTCTTCAGACGGAGCCAGTTGTAGTGCGGACCTGCATAGTCGGCACCATACTTGTCGACGATCTCCTGGGTGACATAACCCTCGTTGCCGTCGACCACGGAGAGGTCAACCTGTCCCTTGTTGGTGGCGGTAGAGCCGCCAGTGACATCAAGGAAGTGGTTGGCGCCGAAGAGCACGCCCTTGCCGGGGCGGGCGCCAAGGTCGTCGCACACGAGTACATAACTGTGCTTCAGCACTTCCAGGTCGTCAACCGTAGCGGCGTTGGAAGCACCTGCAAAGCCCATAAGGGCCAAAGCTAAAGTAAATAATTTTTTCATAAAACTAATTAGTTAAGTTAAGAATAAAAAGGATAAATTAAATCGTTACGTATTATGCTCCACGGCGGGCGTGCCGCCGTGGAGCGCGAGAGGTTACTGTTTGACGAGGTAAGTCTGAACAGGTGTGTCGCCGAAGTGAGCCAGCGTGAGCACCTCGCGGTCGCCACTGACGACGATGCCGGTGAAGATGGCCGACTTGGTGATGGCCCCCTTGTCGTTCTTCGTCTGCTTCAGGATTTCCACCTTGCCCGTGATGTTAGAGTAGGTGTACTCATAGTATGGCAGAGCGTCGGTGTTCGACTCGTCGACCCACGTGCCTTCGGTGACGCCCTTGCTCATCTTAACGGAAGCAGAGTCAGCCGATACGAAGCTGACGCTCTCAACGAAGCCCTGCACCTCCTGTCCGAAGGCGTTGGTCTTCAGCCCTGAGGCGCGCACCCAGCGCGTGCCGGCAACGGTCTCGGGGTGGGCAATCTTCAGCGAGTCGGTGTAGCCTTTGACCCATGTGGGGTTGGCAGTGTCAGTATCTTCGTACTCGTTGGCATCGCTGCACGAGGCAACGGCGGCACCCATCAGCAGGGCCGCCATTGCAATCATTGTATTTCTGAATGTCTTCATACGTTCTTATCGGTTTTGATTACTTGTTCCTCCAGCGGGCGGCACCTACATTATTCTTATAGATGTCGTTGTCGGTATTCTTGAAGTAGAGATTCACGTTGTACTCGGTCGTGGCCGTGCCGTCGAGTGCGTCGGCGCGGTGCATGTTCTGGTCGTTAGCCTGGGTAGCCACGTGCGGCGGGCAGGGCTGCTCCATCAGGTCGGTGGCCGAGATGCTGGCGACTTGGATCTCCAGTGTTCCGTTCAGTGTGGCCTGATTGCCCTTCACCAGCTTGCCGAAGTTATTGCTGGTGGCTGTCCACGGGTTGTAATAGAAGTTCAAGTTGTCGTTTGTTGCCCAGTTGTTGTCAAAATTCAAGGCCACCACGCCAGCCGAGCCGTCGGCCAGAGTCTGGGTGTTGCGGATGTCGGCACCCCACATGGCGAGCACGCGCTGGTCGCCGGGCTTCTTGCAGAGCACGAAGAGGTTGTTCTTGACGTTGAACACCGACTTGTCGGGCAGTCCGCGCATCTTGAAGATGGATCCGTCGGCACGGGTGTTGAAGTTGATGAGCGTGTTGTTCTCAAACGTGATGTACCACGGTCCCGATGTCCAGGCAATCTCCGACTGTTCGCTGAAGAACGAGGGGAACGGGCAGTCGTAGAACGTATTCTCGACGACCTTCATGTCTTTATAGAGGTTAGAGGCCACGTTCTGTCCCGAACCGTGAATCCAGCAGTAGCCGCCGGCACCCTGGTTGTAGTAGCCGCAGTCGAAGAACTGGTTGTTCTTGATGAGCACATGGTTCCACACCTTGTAGTTGGCACCCTGCTCACGGATGAATCCGCGGACGAGGCGCTTGAACGTACAGTTCTCGATGACCAGCGAGTCGAGCGTCACGGCCATACCGTTGGAGTACATATTAAAGAAGTAGTTACCCGTCACGCCGCCCAGTCCGGCCACGTTGTCGCCGTAGTTGAATGCCTCGGGGTTGTCGAAGTCGATGTCGTAGAAGGCCAGCTTCTTCATATAGATCTCACCGCCCTCACCGGCCTCGGGCTGGCGGCCGAACATAAACATCGAGTAGGGGCCGCCGTTCCACTGTTCACCGTTGGTGGCCTGGTCGTAGCGCGAGTGCTTGCCGATGCCGCAGATGACGCGGGCGCGCTTGCCCTGTGCCACATCCTCAGGACGTGTGCGCAGCGTGAAGCCCTTACAGGTGATGTCGTTACCGTCTATGTAGTAGGTCTTGCCGCCTTCGAGCAGGAAGGTCTGACCCTCGGCGTAGGCCGTGTTCGAGATGAAGTCGTAGAGAGTCGGGCTGATAGGAGCAGCCTGATACTTCGTGGTGGCCAGTGCGAAGACGTCGCCGCGCTTGATGTCGGCAGCGTCGGGGATGGACATGCTCTCGCCCTGGGCGTACAGTTCGTCATAGCTGAGCAGGATGGGCTCGCCCGGCTGTCCGTCGGAGCGTGCTGTGCAGGTGTTGTACTTGGCATCGATGGCCACGGGCACGCGGGGGTCGATAACGTCGATGACGTAGACGGAGTTAGCCGTCAGTCCGTCGACCACGACATAGCCGCGCTCACGGTCGGCATCGGTAATCTCATACTTCTTCCACTTCTCGCCGACGGTAGAGTTGGGGTTGTTGGGCGAGGGCGATACCGTGAGATACTTGTAGCCCAGGTTACCATTCTCGTCGATGTTGAAGTTCTCGTAGAAGCTCTGCAGCTTGTCCTTGTCCTCGTCGAAGCTCAGGTCGAGACCCAGCTGGCTGATATTCGAGTTCAGGTAGACGTGCATCGTGTTCTCGGTGGTCTCGGCCTGGTTCACGTAGACGGCGTAGGGCGTCGGATAACGCTCGTTGGTCTTGATGCCGAGGTACTCCTGCCACTGGCGGCCGTTACCGTGGCCGTACCAGTTGCTGGCGTGCGAGAAGTCGGTCTTGTTGTTGTCGAGCTTCGACAGTGCACGGATGGCAAAGCGGTAGTCCGTCGAGTACTGCAGGTCCTTGATGAGCAGGTCGAGCACCTTGGGGCCGACGATGGTGTCGAGCAGCAGGTCGCTGGTGCCCTGAATCTTTGCCCAGGCTTCGCTGCCGCCGCTGACCTTGGGTTGCAGTGCCATCTGCACCTGGTAGCCGGCGCAGTCGTTCACGCCGTACCAGTAGAGGTGGATGGTGTTTCCGTGGGGGTAGGCACCGTCGAGTCCGCTGTTGTAGGGATAGTCGCTGCCCTTGCCGCGCGTGTTGTCGCAGATGAACATTGTCATAAACTCGCGGTCGGTGCCTGGAGCAGCGTCGTTGTCGTCCTTACAGGCAACGGTCAGTGCCGTGGAAGCCGCCACGAAGAGTAACAATATGCTATTCAGTATCTTTTTCATATCTTTGAGCGTGCTATGTGATTAATAACCGTAATAATTCTTGTAGGCACCGGCTGCGCGCTGGATGACCGTGTTGGGAATAGGCAGGATGTAGCGCACGGCGGGCAGCTGGCTGGCCGTCAGGATTGAGGAGAACTGCTCCTGGGCACCGTTGCGGATGACCCACAGGTTGCCGCTGTCGTCGCAGCGGATGTAGCCGTAGAACGAGTACTTACACTGGTCCTTGGGCAGGCCCGAGTCGGCATCGCCCCACTGGTAGAAGTCGGCGCGGTTCCAGCCTGCAGCCTTGAAGCCGTAATCCTTAATCTGGCTGGTTGTGGGCTGCGCCTTGGCAGGCTTGTAGGCGTTGAAAATGCGCAGGCTCTGCATCGACTGGTTAGGATAATTCATTGCAAAGTTGAAGCTGGGGTCGAGCAGGTAGCCGTAGAACTGCGTGCGGCACAGGCGTATGCCGACGGGCGTGGGCTCGTCAATTTTGTACTGGTGGTAGTAGATGCGCTCGGGCAGGTTGTCGATATAGCCGTCATCGGTCGAGTAGCCGTCGTGCTCGTTGATGGCATCCTCGTAGCCCGACATACCGCTGGCGTTCTGCATGCCTGCTGAGTAGTAGCGCAGGAAGCTGTACATCAGCTCCTCGCCGTAGGTGTTGGTGCGCACGAGGTCGCGCCAGCGTGAGTTCTCGCCGGCAAACTCCCACTTACGCTCGTCGAGGACGGCCTTTTGGAAGGCCTCCTTCGATGTCTGGGCCTCGGCGATGAACGTGGGGTCGCCATCCTCGAAGGCACGCTTGTGAACCTGTGTCAGACAGTTGACGGCCTGCTCCGTGGGACCGCCGTTCAGTTCGTTGGCAGCCTCGGCGTACATCAGCAGCACGTCGGCATAGCGCATATAGGGGAAGTTGATGCCCGTGGCACCGGTGGAGATGTCGCCTGCAGCGGCGCTCTCTGCTGTCCAGAGCTTCGACCACTTGTTGTTGTGGACGTAGTACTCGTTGCGGATATAGACTGAGTCGGCCAGACTACCCTCCGCATTGGTGAAGTAGCTGTAGTACCACAAGCCATTGACAAACTCGCGGCGCTTGTCACCGTCGCGGAACAGGAAGCGGTAGAAGGCGTTCAGACGGGTGCTGCCCTTGGCCTCGCCCCACGGTCCGACGGTCTTTCCCTCGTAGGCCGAATAGGTCGGTCCCTGCAGGTAGCCGGTGTTGCCGGTCGACTGCTTGGCAAAGGGAATCTCGAAGATGGGGTCGTCGTTGTTCACCACCTGGTAGTTGCACTCGCCTACGAACACCTCCTGATAGGGCATTGTCAGCGCGTGGGTGCCGGCCGAGATGACGGAGTCGGCATACTGCATAGCCGTCTTGTAGTAGTCCTGATAGTTGGCCGGGCGCTGCATCGTGCCGTAGTTGCGCGAGTCTTCCTTGCTGGGGCGCAGCGAGTAGCCGCCGGCGGTCAGGGCGATGCGGGCGATGAGAGCCTGTGCAAACTCCTTCGAGCAGTGCTCGACGGTGACGCTGCTGGTCGACTGCATGAAGGGCGATGCCTTCTGCAGGTCGGCGATGAGAGCCTTCTGGATTTCCTCACGGTCGACGACGGGGAAGATGTAGTCGTCGCGCATCGAGGCCGAGCTGAAGGTGAAGGGCAAGTCGCCGAACATCACCACGAGGTCGTGGTAGATCATGGCGCGCAGGCACTTGGCCTCGCCAATCCACTGCATCACCTGGCTGTCCTGACTCCACTCGGGGTCGTTGTCGGTGTTGACGACGAAGGAGCTGGCCTCGGCGGCGTTGATAAACTTGTTGCAGTACTCCACCAGTCGGTAGGCAGCCGTCCAGAATTTAAGAATTTCGGCACCCTGGTCGTCGCAGTCGAAGCGGCCATAGGTGTTGTGGGCGTGGGAGTTGTCAGAGCTGATCTGTATGTCGACGTCGCTGTTGAGGATGAACGTCGACTGGTAGGCTTGTCCGTAGAGGTCGTTGACCAGTGCCTGTGCGTAGACACCGTTAAGTGCGCGCTCTATCTCGGTCTTCTGGCTGTAGACGAACTCCTGGGTGTAGGACGACGGTGCATCGACATCCAGATAGTCGTTGCAGGATGCCAGTGCCAATACAGCCGTTCCAGCCAGTAAAATATTCTTGATTTTCATATCTGTGACTTATTTTTAGAATGTGATGTTAGTACCGAACACGAAACTACGGGCACGCGGGTAGCGGTTGTAGTCCATACCGCAGGTCAGACCCGTCTGGATGTCAACCTCGGGGTCGTAGCCGGAGTAACCAGTAATGATGAACAGGTTCGAGGTCGAGACATAGAAGCGGGCTTTCGTCAGGCCGGTCTTCTGGATGAGTTTCTTCGGCAGAGTGTAGCCCAAGGTGATGTCCGAGCAGCGCAGGAACGAGCCGTCCTCGATGAAGTACGACTGTGTGAGCTTCGTCTGCACGTCTGCGGGGTTCCACAGCGAGCGGTTCTGGTTGGCGCGCTTGTAGATGTTCACGCAGTCGTCGACGTAGTAGAGCTTGTAGAGGATGTCGCCCTTCGTGCCGCTGAGCGTCCCGTCGATGTCGTTGTACTGCCAGCCGTCGGCGAAGTCAGAGAGCACGTTGTAGAACTTGTTCTTGTTCTTCTCCGACGACGACAGGGTATAGGCCGTGGCGTTGTTAATGTCGAAGTCGAGCATATAGGTAAAGTTAGCCGTGAAGTCGAAGTCCTTCCACTGGCCGCTCAGTCCGAAACCGCCTTGGAACTTCGGGTTGGTGTTACCGATGACGGTACGGTCGTTCTCGGTGATGCGGCCGTCGCCGTCGAGGTCCTTGAACTTAATCTTACCCGGCAGTGTGGCGATGCCCGACTCGGTAGAGCCCGACACGTCGTTGATGACCGTCACGTAGCCGTCGGCGCGCGGCGCGCAGTTGGCCGATGTACCGTTGTCGGCAGCGCTTGAGCCCCAGGGCACGGCCTGGTAGTTGTTCAGCGGGTCGAAGTAGAACTCGTCGAACTGGTAGAGCCCGTCGTAGACGAAGCCGTAGATGAGTCCCACCTCGTCGCCTACGCGGAGGCAGTAGTCGTTGTAGCTCGACTTCCAGCGGTTGTTCTGGTCCCAGACGACGTCGTCGGTGCCGTTCAGCTTGTCGATCTTCATCTTGTTGTGGCCGAAGGTCAGGCTGGCGCTCAGCACGTAGTCCTTACCCTGCAGGATGTCGCCGCTGATGGAGAGCTCGATACCCTTGTTGGTCACCTTACCGATGTTCTGCATCTGGTTGGTGTAGCCTAAGGGCGTGAGGTCAGAGCGGTAGAGCAGGTCGCGGGTGGTGTTCCAGTAGAACTCGGGCGTGATGGTCAGTCGGCCGTTGAACAGTGAGATGTCGGCCGCCAGGTTGCGGGTGATGGTTGTCTCCCACTTGATTTTGTGGTTGTAGAACTGGTCGCCGCTGTTGTTGCCGTAGTACTTCTCGCCCAGCGTGGTGGCCTCGCCGAAGCCGGGTCCGCCCTGCGCATTGATGGCGTTGAGCTCGCGCCAGAGGTCATCGTTGATGCGGTTGTTGCCTGCCAGACCGTAGGCGACGCGGATCTTCAGCTGGGTAATCCAGTCGATGTCCTTCATGAACGGCTCCTCAGACAGTGTCCAGGCACCCGAGATAGAGGGGAAGTAGCCCCACTGGTAGCCCGGAGCGAACTTCGTCGAGCCGTCGGCGCGCATCGTGGCCGAGAGCAGGTACTTGTGCTTGTAGTTGTAGCTGGCCTGTCCGAAGAACGATGCCATGCGGTCGGGCGTCGACAGGCTGGTCTCGGTGCTGTAGGGCGTACCGAACTTCATGTTGTCCCATGCCTCGCGGGCCGTGAACGAACGTGGGAAGAGGTTGTTGACCTCGGTATTGGTGCGCGTCTGCGAGTTGTAGATTTCCTGACCGAGGAGGAACGACAGGTTGTGGTCGTCCTTGATGCTCATCGCGTAGTTGGCCGTGTTCGTCCAGACGTAGTTCAGACGGAAGCGGTTGTCGAGCTGAGCCAGAGGCTGGCCCTTGTTCTCGAGTTTCTGACCCTCGCTGGTCAGTGCGCCCCAGAAGCGGCTCTGGTCAATCCAGCGCAGGCCGATGGTGCCCTCAGTGCGGAGCGTCAGTCCCTTGATGGGTTTCCAGTCGAGAGCCAGGCTGTTGGTATAGGTATAGGAGTGCTTGATGAGCTGGTTGATGGCGATGTCGCTCTTCGGGTTGGTGTAGTTGAAGAGCTCCTCTTCGTCGGGGTCGGCATAGCTTGGGTCGATGTAGCCGAACTCGCGCAGACCGTTGGTCGGGCGATACTTCAGCACGTCGATGATGCCGCCCGTGCCCACATTGTCGCCACCGGCACCCTCGTCGCGGCGGAAGGTGAACTTCGGGTTGAACTGCATCGAGAGCTTGTCGCTCAGCTTGACGTTGGTCTTGAAGTTCAGGTTTGTGCGGCGCACGCCCGAGCCGAGGATGATACCCTTGTCCTCGGACTGCGTCAGCGAGACGTTGAACTTCACCTTGTCCGAACCGCCACCGATGGTCACGTTCGTCGAGTAGTTCACGGGCGTCTCGCCCATCACCTCGTCCTGCCAGTCGTGAGAGGGCAGAGTAGAGTACATATCGAGGTCGTAGGGGTTGCCGAAGTTGGCCTTGAAGAACTTGGCGTTCGACGAGCGCGTACCGTTGTTGGCGTGCCACTGGTACTGGTAGTTGGCAAACTCCTGGGCGTTCATCAGGTCGAGCTTCTTGGCCAGATGGCTGATGTTCAGGTTGCCGTTGAAGGTCACCTGCACCTTGCCCTCCTGGGCCGATTTCGTGGTGACGACCACAACGCCGTTACCGCCCTTCGCACCGTAGATGGCGGTCAGGGAGGCGTCCTTCAGCACGTCGATGGAGGCAATGTCCGACGGGGGAATGTCGTTGATGTTGTCTACCTGGAAGCCGTCGACGATGTAGAGCGGGTCGTTCGACTGGGTCACTGACGTGCCGCCGCGCACGCGGATGTTGACGTCGGCACCGGGCTGACCGTCGACCGTGGTCACCTGCACGCCCGAAATCTTACCCTGCAGGGCAACGGCGGCCGATGTCACGGGGACAACTTCCAGTTTCTTACCCGAGATGGAGCCGACCGAGCCGGTCAGGTCCTTACGGGCCTTGCTGGTGTAGCCTACGACGACCACCTCCTCGAGTGCGGCGTTGTCGTCCTTCAGTTCCACCTTCATGTCCTGCGAGGCCGTCACGTCCTGGCTCACCATACCGATGTAGGAGATGGTGACGGTCTTGCCTTTCTGCAGCTTCAGGGTGAAGTTACCGTCGAAGTCGGTCACTGCAGCGTTTTTTGGGTTACCTTTCTCTACGACGGTTGCCCCGATGACGGGTTCGCCGGTAGAGTCTGTAACCGTACCCTTGGCCGTGGTCTGTGCTGCTGCACGTCCGGCAGTCAAGAGTAGGCACAACAAGAGTGTTGTCCGGATAATACGCTTCAATTTAACAGACATAGATTTTTTAGTAGTTTTAATAAATATTATTAGTTTTTCTCCTTCGGCGTTTGTAAGTTTTATACGTTATTAGTAATTCTTGGTGCAAAATTACAAAATAAAATCGGAAAAGATAAAAAGTCGGGTGACTATTTCCTCGCAAACGTTTGCGTTTTTTCAACAAGACCCGCCGCCTTTTTTGCAAAACCCGCCGCCTTTTCGGCAAAACCCGCCGCCTTTTCGGCAAGACCCGCCGCCTTTTCGGCAAGACCCGCCGCCTTTTGAAAGTTCCACGCCGTGGTAAACTTCCGTTTTCATTGTCGTTTTGGTTTAGGGTTTCGTCTTGGTTTTCTGTCTGCCTGCTGCCAAGGTGTAGGTTCAGGTGTCGGTTCCGGCCCCGGCGCAGGCCTGAAAGCCCCCTTTTCGCCCTGCGTCCTTACGGCTTGACCCTATATATATAGTTGTTATTTGTACTTTTTATCCTACACTTCCTACACTTCCTACACCTAAAAAAGTCAGGCAGGTGTAGGAAGTGCAGGAAGTGTAGGTTGTTTCCTGCGATTCGTAATTAGGCAATGCCGGCGCGTCAGTGCCTGGCGGTGATGATCAGCTTCCGACCGTCCTTGACGACTACGCCCTTGTAGCCCGCTGTCGCGGGGCGGCCGTCGAGACGGCGCGGGGTGTGTCGGCGGGCGTCGGTTGTGACGGAGCTGACGGCCGTGGCACCGTCGGTGACGACGGCGACGTAGAAGACACCGCTCTCGCCGGAGCCGCGCCTGATCTGGTGGCTGCCTGGGGCGACGCCGCTGACGGTGTAGACGCGCACGTCCTGACTGCCTGTCGGCGTGGTGGCCGCGTCGGCGGTCAGCTCCTCGCCGTCGAACTTCAGCGAGTGGCTGCTCCATACAGACTGTACGATGGTGACAGTAGCCGTGGCCGTGGTCGTGAAGGCAATGACGGTGGTGCCCTCCATCTTCAGACCTTGGTTGAACTGCAGCCCGTCGTAGGAGCCTGTAAATTTCGAGTTGAAATTGTGCTTGCCGTCACCATACGTAAAAAAACCGGCAGGCGACTCGATGTCGGAGCCGTTGAACGATACGGTGTAGGCCGTGCCCTCCGCCTGGGGTGCTGGACCGTTGTCGCTGAGGTCGAGCCCTAACGTGTTGACAGCCTCCACCCGCGTGCCGTCGGCCTTGTTGTAGGCGGGATAGTAGTCCTTGGCAGCGTCGTCGGCATCGGCGTTGCCGCTGAGCATGATGTCCTGCACCAGCGAGTTGGCGTAGACCTCGAGGTTGGTGTAGTACTTTGCCGGGTCGAGCGTGAAGGCGGCGGCGTCGGCGGCGCTGTTCGGGTTCAGCCCGTTGGCCGTCTCCCAGTCGTCGGGAATGCCGTCGCGGTCGGTGTCGAATCCGGCTTCGCGGCTGCCAGTGCCGAAGTTGGCCTCGGTGTAGCCGTTGACGTCGCTGACCACGTCGATGCGCCCCGGCTTCTTGGTGACCGAGCCGCTGTAGGTGGCCGTGCCGCTGCGGGCCTCGTCGAAGTAGCGCCGGTCCACCTCGTCGCTGTTGAGCGAGGCACCTGCCAGCGAGAGCACCTTGTCGAAGGCCGTTGCGGCGCTGTGGGTGGTCACCTCGCCCGTGGGTGCCGGCTCGTCGAGCTGGATGCAGACGCAGTCGGTGCCCGCCGCGTTCTTGACGTAGTCCACGTCGTCGCCGTTGTAGTGCTTGGGGTCGGGGCTGTAGTGCTTGCCGCCGATGGTGTAGGTGCCGTCGTCGTAGGCCATGTCCGACCAGCCCGCATTGGCGTTGCTGTTAATCTGGTTGCCACTGAGGTAGTAGCGGCTGGTCATGGTCCAGTAGGTGGGGTAGCCCTCGGAGTTGCCGTTGGCCCCGACGGTGACGGTGGTCAGCCGCGTGGTGGCGGCGGCGGGTCCCGTCTTGTAGTAGTTGCCCACCATGTTGATCTTGCCGCCGCCGGGCCCGCCGTAGCAGCCGTTGCCGCAGTTGTAGATGACGCAGTTGCGCAGGTCGACGTTCTCGGCCTGGACGGTGTTCTGCCAGCGGTACTGTGTGTAGAGCTTGTTGCCCGTGTAGCCCGTCCAGTCGTAGCGCGCACCGTTGAAGCGGGGCGTGCGGTTGCTGTGGTGGATGAGCAGGTTGTGGTGGAAGGAGGCGAGCTTGCCGCCCCAGATGCCGCCGTAGCCGTGGGCACCCTTGTTGTGGCCGGCGTTCACCAGACTCTCGCCGACGGTGGACCACTGCATGGTGAAGTTGTTGTTGTCGTAGAACGAGGCTACCTCGTCGATAGACCAGGAAAACGAGCAGTGGTCGATCATCAGGCCCGTGTAGTGGCGTGCCGTCGAGGCGTCGGCCCCGTCGTTGACGTCCTTCTCCTGTCCGCGGCGTATGCGGATGAATCGCATCACGATGTTGTTGCCGGCGGGGTTGACGTTGTAGTAGCGCAGGGTGATGCCCGGTGCGGGGGCCGTCTGGCCGAGGATGGTGGTGTTGGCGCCGATGCTGACGTTGCTCCTTAGGGCGATGACGCCGCCGACGTCGAATACGACCGTCTTCTTGTCGCTGCCGCTGACGGCGGCGCGGAAGGAGCCTGTGCCCGAGTCGTTGAGATTGGTGACGTGGACAATCCTGCCGCCGCGTCCGCCGTTGGTGTAGCGTCCGTGGCCCTCGGCTCCGGGGAATGCCGGTGCCTGTGCCTGTGCGGCCAGCGTGAGGGCCGCGAGTGTGAGTATCGTGGTTAGTCTTTTCATTTAAGTTTTAAGTTTTTAAGTTGATAGTTTGGTTATTGCATTCGTTGTAGTCCTTCCCAGCGCACGTTCCACGTGCCGTCCTGCGGGAATCCGGGGTTGTTGGGCGTGGGGCAGCCGTCCCAGCCGGCGCACATCATGGCGACGGCCGTCAGCAGTGCGCCGTTGCCGGGCAGGTAGACGCGCAGTCGGTCGGCGGTCTGGAAGTTATGGCCCTGCTTGAGGTAGGTGTTCTTCTGCGTGTCGATGAGCAGAGCCTGCAGGGCCGTCTCGGGCTGGCCGAGGCGGGCGGCGGCCATGGCCGTCATGCCGTAGTCCCAGCCCCAGGTGGTGGGCCAGTTCCAGTTCTGCATTACCCAGTTGAGGGTGTTTCTGGCTGCGATGGCATCGCAGCATACCGAACTGGAGGGGAGGAGGGCGAAGGGGCCGAGCACGGCGGGGTGGTCGTTGCGGCACTTCTCGGCGAAGGTCTCGGTGGAGACGGCGGGGGGTTGCGATGGCATCGCAACATACTCGACGGCATCGGTGTCGAAGGGGTCGAAGCTCTTCAGCGCCGTGGTCTTGCCTTTCGGCAGTCCGGCGGTGTAGATGCCGTCCTTCGTCATCGGCAGGGGCGAGAGGTTGTTGGCGATTCTGTCCCAGTCGGCATTGCGGGGCTTGCCCTGACGCTCGCGCCACTGGTTGGCCACCGTGAGTCCGTACTGCCAGTAGGCCAGCTCAAAGGGGTGGTTGTAAGAGAAGTCCTTCGACATCGACTCCTGCATGGCCGTGGCACCTTGCAGGTAGTACTGCTTGGTCTTGGCGTCGTAACTGACGAAGTCGGCCATGAACTCAGCGGTCTCCTCCACCTGCCGGCCGTACTTGGCCAGCGTTGCGGCGGTGGGTTCGGCGCGGTACACGTCTTCAGCCATATATATATAATGTGGCTGCTGCCAGATGAGGAACGAGCCGGTGTTCGACGGTGCTTCGCCCGCCCAGGGGTCGGTCATCTTCATCCAGCGGATACCCTTGAAGCCCTGCCGCCGGGCTATCTTCTTGGCCTCAGGGTAGGCCGTGGTGTTGTACCAGTCGAGCACCTGGGCGACGACCTCGGGGCGGTTCCAGAGGGCGAAGTCGACCATGTGCCACCAGGTCATTTCGAGGTGCGGGCGGCCGAACCACGAGTTGTAGGTCAGGCCGGTCTCCTGGGGCGGCAGCGAGTTCTTGCCTTGCAAGCGACCAGAGGTCGAGCGGGCGCAGTTCACCTGCGTGAGGTACTGCGAGAGGACGACGCGGCGCTCCAGTTCGCGGGCGCGCGGGTCGGTACACTGGCTGAAGTCGGCGATGGCTCCCTGCTGCCACCAGCGGTTCCATGAGCGGATGACGGCGCGCAGCTGCTCGTCGAAGACGAAGGCGGTGGGGGTGGGGGTGGCGATGACATCGCCACATACTGGACTGTAGTCGGCCTTGAAGGCGAGGACGTCGTCGGTGGTGGTCAGGGTGAAGTAGTGGCGGTCGCACTCGGTGAGGGTGGCCTGGCCTTGCCAGGTGAGGGTGAGATAGTAGCGGGAGCTGTCAAGTGTATGCTCAAGGACGGCCGTGTTGTCGCTGGTGGCAATGATGCGCGAGGTGTGGCGCTCGGGCTTGGTGAAGTCAGCGGCGGCGTCGGCGTGCTTGCCCGTAGGGTAGGGCAGGCGGATGCTGACGCGGGCGCGGCCGTCCTTCAGCAGCGGTGTCTTGATACGGTAGATGACGGCGTCCTGGTCCTGCAGGGCTGCCGTGGTGACGTCGGCGGGGCTGCCGTCGGCCACGAAGTGCGACTCAATCTTCCCGTCGTAGAGCCCCAGTTCCTGGCGGGTCTCCGTCAGGTCCTTCAGTTGTATGCGCTCTCCGTCGGCGCCTTTCAGCTCCAAGCCGATGGCACCGAGGTTCAGGCGGTGGGGGTTCACGCGGAAGTACTGTGTAGCCTGGACATTGCGCTCAGTCACTCCCCCTTGGGGGGAGCTGGAGGGGGTTTTATACTCCACGGCGTAGACCTCGGGGTGGCCGTGGCCCAGGTCGAACGACTTCTCGCTCTCGTCGGGTGTCAGGCCGTTGGTGTTTTCGAACTTATGCCAGCCCCAGTCGGACATGGCTGTCAGAGGCACACCTGCCTCGTAGTCAAAAGGGAACGACTGCAGGCCGGTGACGTCGACCGTCGTTGCAAAGTGCCCGTTGCCCACCGTCAGCGAGGCCAGCGGGTCGGCCTCGGTGATGACGGGGTTGTTGCGGCTGACCACGGCCTGACGGTTGATCTCGGCGGTGGTGTTCTGCGTGTCGTAGCCCAGCTGCTCCATCTCTAACGATGCCCAGATGAACGGGCCGAGACCCTTGGCGTCGTTGTCGCGTATCTGCTCGGAGAGGTAGTAGGCGTAGCCTCCGTCGCGGCGGCGGTTCTCCTTGACCGTGCCCTTCGGGTTGACCTTCTTCATGGCGGCAACAACCTCGTCGGTGGCTGCCGGACCGAGACCTGCCACCGAGCAGCAGTTGGTCAGCGAGATGGTCTTGTCGGCCTCGACGCGGATGAAGTTGTTGATGATGCCGCGGTAGGCACGGATGCCGGCTTCGCGGTACTTGCTGCCGACGTAGCCCTTGCGGTAGGCTTTCAGCAAGGCGTAGGTGAACATGGCCGAGCAGGTGGCTTCGAGGTAATTCCCCTCGCGGCCTGGGCTGTCCATGACCTGATACCACGTGCCCGTCTGCTTGTCCTGCCACTTCAGGATGGCGTCGAAGTCCTTGCGCAGCAGGTCGACGACCTCGGAGCGGCGGCCGTAGGTCTCGGGCAGTGCATCGAGCACCTCGACGAGGGCCATCGTGTACCAGCCCTGGGCGCGGCCCCAGCAGTGCTGCGACAGGCCCGTCGCCGGGTCGGCCCAGAATGCCTTGCGCGTCTCGTCGTAGGCGTGGCGGTTCAGGCCCGTCTTCGGGTCGAGGGTGCGCTCGTAGGTAATCTTGAGCTGGTCGACGGCATCGTCGTAGATCTTCGTGGCGTTCTTCTTGTCGGTAATGGGCGCCGTGAGGCAGCGGTAGGGCAGGCCCATGAAGATGCCGTCGAGCCACACCTGGTAGGCATAGATGGCCTTGTGCCAGTAGACGCGGTCGGCCTTGGTGCGCGGCTGGTCCTGCAGCTGGCGCATCATGGTCTTCATGGCCAGCAGGTTCTTCTGCTCGGGCCACTGCTGGTACATACGTGTGACGAAGTGGCCGGTGCGGATGTTGTCGAGGTTGTAGTCGAGGATGTTGTAGCCGCGGATGTCGCCCCGCTGGCTGATCATCGTGTCGGTGTACTCCTGGCAGTAGCGGCGGATGTCGTCGCCGCCGTAGCGCAGGTAGGTGTCGAGCATACCCTCCAGCTCGATGCCCATGACGTAGCTCCACTTGGGCTTGGTCGAGAAGTCGAGCAGGTAGGAGCGGGGCACGCGCTTCATCTCCGAGTAGGTCATCCACTCGGAGTAGTGCTTGTAGGGCATCTCCGTCAGACAGAGCGAGCCGTTGACGAAGTAGTTGTCGTAACGGATGTCGCGCGTCAGGCCGGTAATCTTGTTGCCCTGCTGGACACCGTCGAAGCGGCAGTTCTTCAGGTTGACGTCATAGACATTGCAGACGGTGTCGAGGGCTATGACGAGCACGCCGTACTTCGACTTCTGGCAGGTGACGTTCTCGACGTTGATGTTGCGCACGGTCGGGTTGAAACCGCGGCAGCAGACCTCGTTGTGCTCGTAGTCGAGGTTGACCTTGACCACGGCCTCGCCGCACTGTCCGACCTTGATGTCGCGTATGTTGATGTTCTCGATGATGCCGCCGCGACACGAGTTGGTCTTGATGCGCAGCACGCGGTCGAGGTTGGGCGAGTCCATCACGCAGTCGTGGGCGTAGACATTCTGGCAGCCGCCGCTGATTTCGGAGCCGACGACCACGCCGCCGTGGCCGTTCTTCATCTCGCAGTTGCGGATGATGATGTTCTTCGACGGCATATTGCGCTCACGACCGTCGCGGTTGCGGCCGCTCTTGATGGCGATGCAGTCGTCGCCGGTGTTGAAGAAGCAGTCCTCTATCAGCACGCGGTCGCAGCACTCAGGGTCGCAGCCGTCGCCGTTGGGGCCGTCGTTGATCATCTTGACGCGGCGCACGGTGACGTCGGTGGAGTGCAACGGGTGGATGACCCAGAAGGGCGAGCGCAGCAGCGTGACGTCCTCAAGCAGGATGCGCTCGCACTTGTTGAACGAGACGAGCTGCGGCCTGAGACCGTCGTTCGGGCCGAAGACGCGCTCCGGCGAGCGCTGGCCCTGCTCGTTGTACATCGGTATGCCGTCCTCGCCGTTCTTCAGCAGGCGGGGCCGGGCCTCTGTCTTCTGGCTGACCATACCCTCCTTCCAGCCGAACTTCGCGGCACCGCACCACGGCCACCACGTGTCGGCGGAGCCGCCGCCGTCGATGGTGCCCTTGCCTGTGACGGCGATGTCGGCGGCCTTGAAGGCGTAGACGCAGGGCGAGAGGTTGAAGCACTCCAGCCCCTCCCACGACGTCTCGACGATGGGGTAGAGCTCGGGCTGGAAGACGAACTGCAGCACGGCTCCCTGCTCGACGTGGAGGTTCACGCCCGACTTCAGCTCGATGGCGGCGGTCAGGAATGTCTGTCCGGCAGGCACGATGACCCGCCCGCCGCCTTTCTTTGAGCAGCGGTCGATGGCCTTCTGGATGGCCTTCTGGTTGGCGGCGGCCGAAGCGTCAGGCTTGGCGCCAAACTTGGTGATGTCGTAGTCCTTGCCGATAATCTGCGGCTGCTTGATGCTCTGCTCTATCTGCCTGTACTTTGCCTCGTCCCAGCCGTCGGCGTAGCCCAGCAGGGGAACGAGCAGGCACAGCAGCATCAGTTGTAGAGATTTCTTCATGCTATAAGTGAATTAGTTCGTAGTTTCGTGCAAAGATAAGGAATTTGCGCGAAACTACGAACTAATTAAGCTTTTTTATTACGTAATCGTTTTAGTGCCGAAGGGCGTCGAACAGCTGGTCGAGGGCTTTGTCGGCGTGGCCGCCGGCCTCGTCGAGCAGGGTGACGAACTTCGAGCCGATGATGGCACCGGCGGCGTTGTCCTGGGCTGCCTTCAGCGTCTGGGCGTTGCTGATGCCGAAGCCGATCATACGCGGATTGCGGAGATTCAGGGCGTTGATGCGCTGGAAGTAGGCCTGCTTCTGCTCGTCGAACGACTTCTGGGCACCGGTGATGGCTGCCGACGACACCATGTAAATGAACCCATCGGTGTGCTGGTCGATGAAGCGGATGCGCTCCTCCGAGGTTTCGGGCGTGATGAGCATGATGACGCGCAGGTCGTAGCGGTCGGCGGCGGGCTTCACGGTGCTGAGATAGTCGTCGAAGGGCAGGTCGGGGATGATCATGCCGCTGACGCCGGCCTCGGCGCACGACTGGCAGAAGCGCTCGATGCCGTAGTGCAGGATGGGGTTCAGATAGCCCATCAGTATCAGGGGGATGCTGACCTCGTCCTTGATGGCCGCAAGCTGGGCGAAGAGCGTCTTCAGGCTCATGCCGTTTCGGAGGGCTTTCGTGGCGGCCGTCTGGATGACGGGGCCGTCGGCCAGCGGGTCGCTGAAGGGGATGCCCACCTCGACGAAGTCGATGCCCCGCCGCTCCATCGCCTTGATGACGTCGCCGGTGGCGTCGAGGGTCGGCGTGCCGGCGCAGAAGTAGAGGCTCAGCAGCTTGCGGTCGCCTCGTTGGGAGAATACTTGGTTTATCTTATTCATTTCAGTTGTTCTAAGAATTGTTTGAGTTTCGCAATGTCTTTCAGACCGGGCTCGGTCTCGAAGCGTGAGTTGAGGTCGATGCCGATGCACTTGGGGTGATGGAAGTCGCGGACGCGCCCGGCATCGTCGGGGCCGATGCCGCCGCTCAGCAGGAACGGTACGTCGCCGTCGTAGGCATCGAGCACCGACCAGTCGAACTGGGTGCCGCTGCCGCCCACCGTCGCGCACTTCGTGTCGAACAGGAAGTAGTCCACGCAGTCTTCGTAGTCCTTGTATGCTGCAATATCATTGCTGCCACTGACGCTGATAGCCTTGATGAACTGGATGCCCGGCCTGATGTCGGGGTCGAGGGTGCGGCGCAGGTTGCGGATGAGGGTCGGCGTCTCGTGGCCGTGCAGCTGTACGAGGTCGAGCTTATAGTTCACCACGCGGGTGATGATGTTCTGCGGCATCTCGTCGACGAACACGCCGACGCGCTTGGCCTTGAAGCTGCCGATGTCTGACCCACGGTCGGGGATAATCCCGGCGTAGGTGGGAATCATCGTCACGTTGCGCGGCGACTTGTCCCAGAATATCATGCCAATCCAGTTAACTCCCAACTCTGCGACCTGGCGGATGTTCTCGCCCTCGCGCATACCACAAACTTTTGTAATCACCTTTTGCATTTACGATTTAGGAATTTACGATTTACTATTGATGGCGGCAATGAAGTCGGCCAGCGTCTTGCCCGGGTCGGGCGTCTTCATGAACGTCTCGCCGATGAGGAATCCGCGGAAGCCGGCCTGGCGCAGTTCGCGGATAGTCTCGGGGCGCGAGATGCCGCTCTCGCTCACCTTCACCGCGTCCTTCGGTAGTCGCTCGGCCAGTCGGAAGGAGTTCTCGACGTCGGTCACGAACGAACCGAGATTCCGGTTGTTGATGCCGTACACGTCAGGTTCCAGTTCGCAGTAGTCCAACTCTTCCTCGCTGTGCATCTCGAGCAGCACTTCGAGCCCGAGCGCGTGGGCTTTCCCGAGCAGTGCCCTGAGCTGCTCCTTCGGCAGGCACGCCGCAATCAGCAACACCGCCGACGCTCCGCACAGTACAGCCTCATAGAGCTGAAACTCGTCGATGACGAAGTTCTTGTACAGCACGGGAATGGTCACGCCCGACTGCCGGGCCTCTGCTATAAAACGGTCATGCCCGCCGAAATATTGCTTGTCGGTCAGAATACTTATCGCGGCGGCACCGTTCTGCTGGTACGACAGCGGAATCTCGGAGGCGCACCCGTCCTCCTTGATCCAGCCTTTCGAAGGCGAGCGACGCTTGAACTCGGCGATGATGCCGGTGTCACTCTTGAGCAGGGCCTCGCGGAGCGACGGCTTCTTCCGCCGCATCCGCTCCAGCTCCTCGCGCTTCGTGGCTACGATGTCATGTAGAATGTCCATGGCTTACGAGTTGAGTTCCACAAACTTCTTGAACGTCCGCAGGGCGCTGCCGCTGTCGATGCTCTCGCGGGCAATGGCGATGCACTCCTCGATGGGCTTCCGGCCCTTCTCCAGCACCTGGATGCCGAAGGCGGCGTTGGCCAGCACGATGTTCTTCTGGGCAGGCAGGGCGCGGTTCTCAAGCACGGCGTCGAATATCTCCTTGGCCTCCTGCTCGGTGGCACCGGCAACCAGCTCCTCGGGCCTGGCTTTCTCGAAGCCGAGATCCTTGGGCGAGAAGATGCGCTCGTACTCGTTGGTGGTCACCTTGAAGTCGCCCGTCAGCGAAATCTCGTCGTAGCCGTCGATGCTGTTCACGATGCCGTAGTCGATGCCGATCTTCTGGTACACTTGGTTATAGAGGCGCATCTGGTCGAGGTTGGCCACGCCGAGCAGCTGGCAGCTGGGCTGTGAGGGATTGACGATGGGGCCGAGCAGGTTGAAGATGGTGGGGAAGGGCAGTGCCTTGCGGATGGGGCCGACGAACTTCATGGCCTTGGCAAAGAGCTGGGCATGCAGGTAGACGATGCCTGCCTCGTCGATACAGCGGTTCAGCTGGTCGATGTTGTCGGTGAACTTCACGCCGTGCTGGGCGATGACGTTCGAGGCGCCGCTGGTCGACGTGGCGGCATAGTTGCCGTGCTTGGCCACCTTGTAGCCCGCACCGGCAATGACGAAGCACGACGTCGTCGAGATGTTGAAGGTGTTCTTGCGGTCGCCGCCAGTGCCTACGACGTCGATATAGCGGTCGCACTTCAGGGGCACGGGCACGCCGGTCTCTAAGATACCGTCGCGAAAGCCTAACAGCTCGTCCACCGTCACGCCCCGCATCTGCAGGGCCGTCAGCAGGGCCGTGATCTGTTCGTTGGGATACTCACTGTGGGTGATGCCCACCAGAATGTTCTTCATCTCCTCGCGGGAGAGTTCCTCGTGGTTGAGGAGCTTTGCTAAGATTTCTTTCATTCGTGTATAAAGTTTTTGATGATGGTACGTCCTTCGGGGGTTAAAACGCTTTCGGGATGGAACTGTATGCCGTAGATCGGGTACTCCTTATGGCGGAGCGCCATGACCTGCCCCTCGTCGCTCTCGGCAGTTATCTCCAGACAGTCGGGAAAGCCGTCCTTCGACACCACCCACGAGTGGTAGCGGCCGACGGTGACGGTCTCCGACAGTCCGCTGAACAGCGGGTTGTCGGTCTTGACGTGGCACGGCGTGGCCACCCCGTGGAACACGTCGCTCAGGTTCTCTAACGTTCCGCCGAAAGCCTCGCCGATGGCCTGGTGGCCTAAGCAGACACCGAGGATGGGCTTCTTGGAGGCATACTCACGGATGACGTCGAGCAGGAGTCCGGCCTCGCTGGGAATGCCCGGGCCGGGCGAGAGGATAATCTTGTCGAACTGCTCTAACTGTGGCAGCTCAAACTGGTCGTTGCGGTAGACAGTGACTTCAGCGCCAAGCTCTTTCACCAGATGACTCAGGTTGTACGTAAACGAGTCGTAGTTGTCAATGATTACTATCTTCATAATGCGTGTGATTCGTGAAATTCGTGGTCTACATTTTCTCTGCCATCAGGATGGCGCGGCGCAGCGCACCGAGCTTGTTGTTCACTTCCTGCAGCTCGTATTCCTCGTTGCTCTTGGCAACGATGCCACCGCCGGCCTGGAACCACAGCTCGCCGCCCCGCGAGACGAAGGTGCGGATGGTGATGGCCTGGTTCAGCGAGCCGTCGAGACCGATGACGCCGATGCAGCCGCCGTAGGCACCGCGGTTGTGCGGCTCGTACTCCGAGATAAGCTGCATGGCGCGAACCTTCGGCGCGCCGCTCAGCGTTCCGGCAGGGAAGGTGTCGATAAACGCCTTGATGGGGTCGGCCTGCTCGTCGAGTATGCCGCTGACGCGCGACACGAGGTGGATGACGTGCGAGTAGTACTGTATGTCCTTGTAGTAGTCAACCTTCACGCCGTGGCAGTTGCGGCTCAGGTCGTTGCGGGCCAGGTCGACGAGCATCACGTGCTCGGCATTCTCCTTCGGGTCGTTACGCAGGAACTCTGCCCCCCGGCGGTCAGCCTCGGCGTCGCCCGTCCGCTTGGTTGTTCCGGCAATGGGGTCGATGTAGGCTTTGTTTCCCTCGATGCGGCAGTGCGTCTCGGGCGAACTGCCGAAGATGCGGAAGCCGCCGAAGTCGAAGTAGAAGAGGTAGGGGCTCGGGTTGATGCTCCTCAAGGCGCGGTACAGCTTGAAGTCGTCGCCCTCGTAGCGCTGGATGAAGCGCCGCGAGAGCACTATCTGGAACACGTCGCCCCGCAGACAGTGCTGTATGCCCCGGCGGATGTTGGCTTTGTGCTCCTCGTCGGTCAGTGTCGAGCTGACGTCGCCGACGGGCCGGAAGTCGTATGCCTTCACGTTGCCACGGTTCATGGCCTTGATGATGTCTTCTGTTTTTACGTTAACGTTAACTGCTGCGGAGCCGTTCCCGTTATCGTTCTCCAGCGTCACCACCTTCACCGTATTGTTATGATGGTCGAACACGATGACCACCTTATATAATATATAGAGCACGTCGGGGGCATCATTCTTAGCCTGCGTCTCGTCCTTCACGGCAATGTCCTCGAAGTAGCGCACGGCGTTGAACGAGGTGTAGCCGAACAGTCCGCAGACAGCGGCATCGTCGCCCGTCACCTTAATCCTGTCGATGAGGGCGTGGATGGCCTTGTCGGAGCGGTAATCCTTGTTCACCTCGTGCTGCATCACGCTGCCGTCGGGATAGGTGACGGTCGCCAGGCCGTGCCCGATGGCTACGCTGGCCATCGGACAGATGCCTATGAACGACCGCGAACTGGCTGCGTCGTGGTAGTCGGCACACTCCATCAGAGCCGATTGCGGGTAGAGGTCGCGCAGTCGCATATACACGCCGACCGGTGTGTAGAGGTCGGCCAGAATAGTCTTGCTGTTGGTTCTGTATTTAAAAGTTTCCATATTCTTTTGCCATTTGCTTGTTCTTCAGATAAGTCTCCACGTCCTTGTCGCCGCGGCCGCTGACCGTCAGCACCACCACGTCGTCCTGCTTGAAGGTGAGCTTGGAAAGTGCCGCAATGGCGTGGGCACTCTCGATGGCGGGGATGATGCCCTCCATGCGCGTCAGCTCATAGCCACCGTAGATGGCCTCGTCGTCGTTGATGCTCAGCACCTGCGTGCGGCCCTGCCGGGCCATGTTGCAGTGCATCGGTCCCACGCCGGGGTAGTCGAGACCTGCGCTGATGGTGAAGGCTTCCTGTATCTGGCCGTCGTCATCCTGCATCACCAGCATCTTCGCACCGTGCAGGATGCCCGTCGTGCCGCGGTGGATGGTGGCAGCCGTGTAGTCGGTGTCCCAGCCGTGGCCGCCGGCCTCGGCCAGCACGATGCGCACCCGCTCGTCGTCCATGTAGTGGTAGATGGTGCCGGCAGCGTTCGAGCCGCCGCCGATGCAGGCAATGAGATAGTCGGGATAGTCGCGCCCGACCTTCTCCTGTAGCTGCCACTTGATTTCTTCCGAGATGACGCTCTGCATCCTCGCCACCAGGTCGGGGTAGGGGTGCGGCCCCATCGTCGAGCCTACGATGTAGAACGTGTCGCTGGGGTGGCAGCACCAGTCGCGGATGGCTTCCGAGCAGGCGTCGCTCAGGGTCATGTTGCCCGTGCGGACGGGGTGAACCTCGGCGCCGAGCATCTTCATGCGCTCCACGTTCGTATGCTGGCGCTCAACGTCGGTGGCTCCCATGAACACCTCGCACTTCATGCCCATCAGGGCGCAGACCGTGGCCGTGGCCACGCCGTGCTGTCCGGCTCCCGTCTCGGCAATGATGCGCGTCTTGCCCATCTTCTTCGCCAGCAGGATCTGTCCCACGGTGTTGTTAATCTTGTGGGCTCCCGTGTGGTTCAGGTCCTCACGCTTCAGGTAGAGCTGGCAGCCGTAGCGCTCGCTCATCCTGCCGGCATAGTACAGCGGGCTGGGCCGCCCCACGTAGTCGCGCAGCAGTGCGTGATACTCGTCTTTAAACTCCTGCGACTCGATGATGGGCAGGTAGTGCTCCTGCAGGTTCTTCACCGTCGCATAGAGAATCTCGGGGATGTAGGCACCGCCGAATTCTCCGTAAAACCCTTTCTCGTCTACTTGATAGTTCATATTTAATTTTTGTTCAGTTAAAGCCCTTCCTCCAGCTCCTCCCCTGAGGGGGAGGAACCTTTTAATGAAAGAGGCCCGTCGCAAGAACGACAGGCCTCTCTTTATCTTTTGCTCGCTTCAGGCGGGTATATGGCTGACTTCTCACGATTGTCCGAATCTTGAGCTGCGCCACCACCAGAAGTTTGCTGTACTGTTCATATTGTTGCTTGGTTTAATCCTTTTCGGCTGCAAAATTACACATTTTCTTCCAATCTGCAAACTTTTTGCCCGTTTTTTTATCAGAAAAGTTACATTCCCTGCCCTTCCTGCCTTTTCAGGATGAGCATGACAATCCTCGTCAGGTCGGCAATGGTGATGTTACCGTCGCCATCGATGTCGGCCTGGGCAGAGTTAAAGGTAGTAGAGTGTGTCTTGCCCACCAGCTTGCAGGCCAGACATTCTACGTCCAGATTGTCAACCGTCTTGTCGTGGTTGATGTCACTAAGCTCATAGGCAGGACAGTCCAACTCAAGGGGCATCTCGGGCGTGCCGATGGCAGTCTGGGCAGCAAAGGTGACTGTTTGGGAGGGAATAAGTCTATACTCGGCATCGTTGTCGTATAGCCTGAAACTCATTGTTCCGTTGTCCGCAGCCTTGTCGCTGTAGAGGCGCATGATGCCGTAGTTGGCACCCGCAGGAAAGACGGCGTAGCCCACGCACTGAGTTCCGATAAAAGCACCGACGGCCTTTCCTGTGTAGTCTGTGCATGCCGTTCCTGCCTTTCTGACTACAACATAAGCCGACATGTCGTACTGGAAGTTGGTTGGGTTCAGTGCCCAGGGCGTACTGACGGTGTTGATTGTGCCGCCGTCGCTGCTTTCGCTCCCTTTTACGTTATAGGTATAGGTCTCGGGTCCGAGGGCGGTGATGTTGACAGTGCCGCCCGTCTGCAGGAAGTCAGCATCGACGCTTATACCCATACATTTGCTGATGTCGCCGGTGTCTACGTCTTTCAGGTTGCCGCCCAGCACGTGGATGTTGACCTCGCCACCGCTGATGTCGACATAGCCGCCGTCGAGCACGGTAGCCTCTTCCTCGTAGCGCTTGCCCTTGATGGCCTTCGAGCCGTTGCCGGTAACGATGATGTCCGTTTGGCCGCCGCTGATGGTCGTGCGGTAGCGTGAGCGGAGTCCCTCGCTGTCGTCACCCGTGACAGAGATGCTCACTTTGCCGCCGCTGATGTTGAGCAGGCTGTCAGCTTTCAGTGCCGTGGCTCCGTCGCCGGTGTTGATGCTGACGGTGCCGCCCTCGATGTTGAGGGTGCCGTAGTCGTCGCTGTCGATGCCGTCGGCACCGACGTTGAGAATGTTCACGTTGCCGCCCCGCATCAGGAAGTAGTTGTGCTCATTGCCGGCCTTGCCCTTTCCGCAGTGAATACCGTCGCTGACGGCTCCGAGCACGTTGATGGTGCCCGTCGTCGCTTTCAGCTCGATATACTCCTTGGCACAGATGGCGTGCTTCAGGTGTCCGGTGACGTTAAGCGTGCCGTGGCCCTCAAATTCCGCGTGGCCTTTGAAGTAGAGGGCGGCCTTCTGGCTGCCGTGGTCCGTGTCGGCCAGCGAGTTGCGTGTACCCTTGACCAGTTCTACGGCGATGCGCTTTCCGCACTCCACGTCGATGGCGGCACCGCCGTGGGCGTTCGTCAGACTGAGCCCTGCCAGCTGTAGTGTCAGCTTGTAGTCGCCGTATATGTTGAGTGAGCCGTCAGTACTGCTGCCGCTGAGCCGGTAGGTGTACTCGGTGTCGGTGTTGACAGAGGTAATGCTGACATTGGCTCCTTCGACGGTGGCAGTCACCCCCGCAACGTCAGCTGGAATGTTGACGTTAGCGGTGGTTCCGCTCCACTTGATGTCTATGGGCGACTGGGCATTCAACCCAAGCACTGACATGACCAGCAATATCGTCGATAGTATTTTCATAGTTCTCACTCCTTACTTGACGTAGACTTTACGGTGCGAACCGTCGCTCATCTTCACGATATACACACCTCTCGGCAGTGCGGCAGCGCGGTTGGACACGCGCATACCTCCCAGGTTGAAGTAACCCTCGACCTTGTTGTCTGTCGTACTGACGCCGATGCCGACAGCTTCTGAGTCGCCGATGTTAAAGAGGCGGGGCGACTGCAGAGTCCCGAAGACCCCTGCCGCAAACACGTTGACGTCGTCGTTGACGTTGACGTGATAGACCGTTCCGTCCTCCTCGTCCTTGGCATAGTACTGCAGGGCCTCTCCGCCTTCGCCGTAGGTGGTCATGAACAGCAGGCCGTCGAGCCACGTGGCGACACCACGGCACTCCCCGTCGCTGTATGCCAGCAGCGTGAATCGTCCTGCCTCCACAGGGCGGCTCTGCCGTTCCAGCGTTCCGATGATACCCATCACGTTGGGGTGGGCGTGCTTGTCGATGCCGTAGTCGATGGCGGCCTTGCCGCGTGAGTTGGCACGGCTGAAGTTCAGGGCCTGAGCCGGCTTCGTGAACGTCAGCGTCTTGGCCTGGCGTGTATAGAGCATATAGCCACGCCCGGTCTCGACCGACGAGAGCGTGCCCTTCCAGCCGTTGGCGGCGTAGACGGCAAAGCCGTCCTGCCCGACAATCTGGTCGCCCTCCTCTGCCGAGAAGTCAGCCAGAGCCTCTGCCAGTGTCTGCGTGCCGCTGGCCGGATAGCCCACCCAGTTCCAGCCTGGCAGCAGCGTGATGGGCAGCTCAGGCTGGCAGAAGATGTCGGTGGCGGCGAAAGTGTCGTCCTCGTCCATCAGCACCTTGTACAGCCTTCCAGCGTCGAGTGCGGTCAGCGTGCCCGTCATTCCCTGTGTGGTGCGGATGCACTCCTGCTGCTGGCCGACGATGCGTGCAGCCTTTTCCGACAGGCTGGCAGTCCTGATGGGATTGGCCAGGGGGTGCGATGTCCAGTTCCAGCCCTTTGCCAGCTGTATGGCAAATTCTTCCGTCAGCAGCGACATCATGTTCTGGTCCGTTCCCGTCAGTTTGTCGGCGGTGGTCACGGTATTTGTACGTTCGATGGTGGGATGCTCCATCAGGAAGAAGCGGTTGCCGCCGTCGGGGTATCGGCCGACGGTCTGCGTGCCGCTGTGGGTTGTGTAGGTCAGCCCGTCGATGAACGTCTTCATCTCAGGGTGCTTGTTGAAGAACTTGGTGTTGTTCTCCACAAACTCTGCGCTGCTGACGGCAAACACCTGCTGGCCGGTCTTGTTGCTCAGCTTGAAGCTGGTGTGGATCTGTCGCGCCTGTCCGCCGAGGGCATTCGCGCCCAGTCCGTCGGCCCAGACCACGAGGTGGCCTTTGGCGGGAATCTTCGCGCTCTGCTGTATCTGGAACTTCAGCGGCTGGTCGCTGTCGTCGCTCAGGTAGAGCCCCTTGACGTCGAGTTCCGTGTCGGTGGTGTTATAGAGTTCCAGCCAGTCGGCACGCTTCCACGTCTCGCCGAGGTAGACGGTGCCGGCGGCGTTCACCTCGTTCACCTTGATGGGCACGGCGATGGCGGCCAGCAGGTCGCTGTCGTCCGTCAGTCTCTCGTAGACAGCGGTAAGCGTCACGTTGCTTTGGCGCGAGATGTCGTACTCCTCGCTGGTGCTGACGACGGTGCCGCTGCCGTTCTTCCAGCCCTTGAAGGTATAGCCTTCGGGAGCCGATGCCTTGAGCACGGCGGTGCCGAAGAGCTTGCCGTCGAAGCTGGCAGTGGGCACGTCGAGGCCGTTCAGCTGAATCTTGGCCTCTTCTATGTTAGCCGCGAACTTCGCGGTAATCTGATTGACCGCCGACAGCCGCATCAGGCTGTAGCTCCTCAAGTAGGTGATGGCGGTGTTCAGGCGGCTGCTCAGTCCGTTTCTGATTTTGTCGGCTGAGCTAACTAGGTTCCCCGCCCTGCCCTCCAGATTCATCGGGCCGTTGACTACCTGCTGCAGGCGGTTGGTTATCTCCGTGACCCGTGATACCTTAAATACGCTGCCGCCCACGAGGCAGAAGGAGTCGATGAACTGCTTGCGGAAGTTGGCGTTCTGCAGCATGTTTTTGAAGAGCGTCACGATGCGTATCTGGTCGGTCAGTCTTCCCAGCCCCGTGCCGTGAGGCCGCAGTTCGTCGAAGGTAAAGAATTCCTTGTTCATGAACGTGTTGAACGGGTCGTTCGAGTTGAAGGCGAAGTCGAGGTCGAAGAGCACGAACCTGAACTTTCCGTCCTGGCGGTTGCGGAATCCCTTGATGTTGTTCTGCGGCCAGTCGGTGCCGCCGAGGTAGAACTGAACAGCCATATAGTTGGCAAAGGCATCAATGTCGAGCAGCTTCTCGATTTCGGCGTAGGTGTCGGCATCGGCGGCGTTGGGCGAGAGGTCGTCGACGAGGTGGATGAAGGCGTCGGGCGTGCCGCATTTCTGGATGTAGCCCGAGTCGGGCGACATCTCGAACTGGTCGATCTCGTCGTCGTCCCAGCCGTAGTTGGCATCGACGAAGTGCTTGTTGTTCGGCTCGCGCACGTTGAGCACGCCGATGTACTGGCCGTTGATGAACTCGTGGACGGGTTGGTAGCTCTGACAGTCAACGTTGAATCCCGAGGTCTCAACCATATACTGAATGGCGGGGTCGATGAATCGCCCGTTGTTGTCGTTGCCGCCGTTGCGTATCTGCAGCGTGCGGTTGCGGATATACGGTTTCTGCTCAAAGAAGGGGTAGGGCAGGTACTTCACGCCGCCCGTCTCCTTGGTGCCTTTCAGCTTGAAGGAGTGGGGCAGCCAGGCCCGGCTCCATCCGCCGCACATCTCGAGGTCGGCATCCTGATTGAGCACCTGCCGGCCGTTACTGTTCAGATAAGAGAAGTTCACGGGGCGCTCCCAGTTCATGTTCCAGTTGCACTTGTCGTTCCTGCCATTGCCGGGCCTGCCGTTGGGGCCGGTCTCAAAGACACCGATTTCCGAGCTGTAGATGAAGTCGGGGTCGGCCACCACCGCGACGACGGGCAGGGTGTAGTTCTTATCCTTATATATATATGAGCGCGTGGTGACGCGCGAGGGTAGCCTGCCTTCGCTGAACAGGCGGAGTCGCAGGTTGGTGGTGCTGTTGATGTTGAACCTCCCGTCCGTGCTTGTCTGTCCGTAGCTTGCTGTGGGCAGCTTGCCGTCGGTGGTGTAGCGCAGCGTGCAGCCGTCGGGGATGTCGACATTGACCGTCAGCGAGCCTTGGAACAGCTGCGAGGGCTGGTCGGCGACGGGGGCCTCTAACTGCTCGGTGGCAAAGGCCGACGCCGCATTGCTGCGGCCGGGCGTGGCCTGGGCTGCCAGCCCCCACGTGCTGCCGCCGTCGGTGGTTCGTGCATAGCTGACGCGCTCCAGCGATGCCGGGTAGTTCTGCTGGGCTATGAGGTTGCCGTTCTGGTTGCTGATGTAGATGGCACCTCCGTCAACGTCGAGCTTGAACGGGGCGTTCTGCGGAGCGATGTCGTTGGAGTCGAACCACACCACGGCATAGCCGCCTGCGGGCAGTGCCCCGCACGTGGTCGGCAGGCGCCATGCCTTCAGGTTCTGCATGTCGGTCGACAGGTAGCATCCGGCCAGTGTGACCGCGGCCGGCGACGGGTTGTATAGCTCCACCCAGCCGTCGAAGTTGAAGGCGGGGCTGATGAACTCGTCGACGTTCGACGCCATGATCTCGTTGATGACGAGCGACTCGGCGGTGGGCGGGTTGACGGCCACTCTGACGGTGGCCGAGCTGCTGAGGCCCGAGCTGTCGATGGTCTTGCCCGTGATGGTGACCGTCCCCGGGCTGAGTGCTGTCACCGTGCCGTCGGGGCTGACGGTGGCCACGTTCTCGTCGCTCGATGTCCATTTCATCAGATTCAGGGCGTTGGCGGGTTGAACGTCTGCCGTCGGCCTGACGCTTTCGCCGACCATGATAGTCGCGGGCAGACCGATGCTGACCGACGTGGCCTTGGCCTGCACGAAGTACTCCAGTCGGAAGTTGTCGAAGATACACCAGTTGTTGTCGACCCATGTGTCGTTGCGCAGTCCGATGGTGATGTCGCCGCCGGCGTTGAACTCCATCTCGTTCCAGTAGTCACCGTTGGCGAATGCAATGGCGGCGGTCTCCATGCCGTCGGGGAAGTAGTGGGTCCTGCCTCCGCTCTGTATCTGCCAGCAGCCGCTGATGTAGCCTGGCAGTTCGTAGCTGTATTGGCTGATGAGTGTCTGCCGGTTGCTGCCCGCATACATATACGAGGTGATCCGCTCAGTGCCGTTTATGTGGGTGTTGAAGGCATCGGTGTTGCTTCCTCCCTGGCGGCAGTAGCTCTGTACCGACAGGCGGTAGTGCCCTTCGGGCAGTCCTGTCAGGTTCTGCCACTGGTGGAACGACGAGTTCCAGAACTCCATGCAGTTGACGCGGATGTTGCAGTTGCCGTGATTCCAGTTCCACTGCCAGCCGTCGGCAGAGTTGTCGTCGAAGCCTGGGTTCTTGATGAAGAAGTCTGTCACGTCAGCCCATCCTTCGAAGCCGCCGATGTCGGGGTCGCCGTCGTACTCCAGTCGGAAGTTGTCGATGACGCAGTAGTTGCCGCTCTTGTTCACGTTGCACTTAATGCCGATCTTGACGCTCCCCCTTGTCTGGAGGTCGAACTCCAGTGAGTTCCAATACAGCCCTCCGTCGTTGATGGCAATTCCGGAAGCGTCGCGGCTGTCGGGATAGTAATTCACGTTGTCGGGCGACCAGCTCTTGTCGGCTGCATTGTAGTCGAGCGACGCCGAGAATATACTTACTAACTGCTGCTCCGTCGAGCCGGCATAGAGGTAGGCGTCGAGGCTTTCCGAATTGTTCTGGTGCGCGCTCCACGCCTCTTCCTTCGAGCCGTCGCGGTAGAATGACTGCACGCTCAGCCGGTAATGGCCTTTAGGCAGGTTGCCGAGCGTCTGGTAGAAGTCGAAGCTGCCGCTGAAGAAGCGGGCGTTTCCCTTGTCGATGCCCGCGGTGCCCGTGCTTGTCTGCCAGTACCAGCCGTCGCCGTTGTTAAAGTTCGGATTGGTGATGTAGCGGTTTGTGACGTCGGTCCACTCGGCAGTGGCGGCTGTTTTGGCAGCGGCGACGCCGCAGCACAGCGGACAGAGGGTCAGGAGCGTCAGGGCCGCTGTCAGCCATGTAGTCAGCTTGTGTGTCTTGTGCATTGTCGTGTTGTTATTTTCGTAGAGTCTCGACGATGCGGGCCAGCTGGTTGGGGATGCGTATCTGCTGCGGGCACTTCGAGAGGCACTCCTCGCAGTCCTGACACTTGTGGGCCCACGTCTTCTCGTCGGCCAGTGCCTTCTTGAAACCTTCGGCGAACTGCTGCTTGCGCTCGGCGTAGTCGGCGGCCGACTTGTCGGGCAGTGGCAGCACGTGGCTGTTGACGGCCTCGTTGTAGTAGGCGAAGTTGGCGGGGATGTTCACGCCGTAGGGGCAGGGCATACAGTATTCGCACGTGGTACACGGAACGGTGGGGAAGCCCGACATCTGGTCGGCAATCTTTGCCAGCAGCTGGTTCTCGGCCTCGGTGCAGGGGTCGATGGGCGAGAAGGTCTTGATGTTCTCCTCCAGATGGTCCATGCGGTTCATGCCGCTCAGAATGGTCAGCACGTTGGGGTAGGAGCCCACCCAGCGGAAGGCCCAGCGTGCCGCGCTGTCGTCGGGGTGGATGGCCTTCAGCTGGTCGCTCAGCTCCTGGGCCATGCGCCCGAAGGCTCCGCCGCGCAGCGGTTCCATGATGACGCACTGCACGCCCGACTTGCGGCACTTGTCGTAGAGGTATTCCGCATCGGCATCCGACCGCCGCCCGCCGCGCATCGAAGCGTGGCGCCAGTCGAGGAAGTTCATCTGAATCTGGCAGAAGTCCCAGTGGTACTCCTCCTGACGGTCGAGCAGCCAGTCGAAGTCGCGCACGTCGCCGTGGTACGAGAATCCGAGGTGCTTGATGCGGCCTGCCTCGCGCTCCTTCAGCAGGAAGTCGAGGAGTCCGTTGTCGAGGAAGCGCCCCTTCAGCGAGTCCATGCCGCCGCCGATGGCGTGCAGCAGGTAGTAGTCGATGTAGTCGACCTTCAGCCGTTCCATCGACCGCTCGTACATGGCCTTCGAGTCGTCGAACGACCAAGAGCGCTGGTTCTGGTTCGACATCTTCGTGGCCACGAAGTACTTGTTGCGCGGGTGGCGCGACAGGGCGTTGCCCATCAGCACCTCCGACTGTCCGCCCATGTACACCGGTGCCGTGTCGTAGTAGTTCACGCCGTGCTCGATGGCATAGTCCACCAGTTGGTTCACCTCGTCCTGGTTGTTGGGCAGCCGCATCATGCCGAAGCCCAGGAGCGAGATCTGCTCGCCCGAGCCGTGCTGCACCCTATAGGTCATGCGGTTGTCGTTTCCGTTTTTGTTGTCGTTTTCGTTCCCGTCCCTTCTCTGAGCCAGGACGTTCAGCGGCTCCATCGCCATCATGGCCATTGCCGAGCCAGCCCCCAGTCCTAAACGTCGCAGGAAATCGCGGCGGCTCATGTCTTTCTGTTCTTTTTTCATGTTTTTATTCTATACTTTTAGATAGATTTCCGTTATGTTTAGTGTTTAACCATCCTCTGTCCACCATCCACTATTGTGCTCCAGTTATCTTTTTCACAAGTTCCGTCACGTCGGCGATGTTGACCGTGCCGTCGTCATTCACGTCGTTGATCCAAAGGCCGTTGGTCGTGGTGTCGCCGTTGCTCTTGCCCAGGATGATGCTGACGAGCTCATCCACGTCGGCAAAGGTGAGTTCACCGTCACGGTTGACGTCGCCCTTGACGAGGTATCCGGCAATGATGAGTGCCTCAGTGGGGTCGAAGTCGGCCACGGGGCTGATTTTCCAGCGGTTGCCGTCGTCAGGTTTTGACCAACTGTCAATGACAATAGTATAATCGTTGTTGTTGACATACCGCAGGTCGTAGCGTGACAACGACGTAAGCATCATGTGCCGGTAGTCTCCGTCGGGATTGTCGGTGGTGAAGTAGCAGGGTGAGCCTAATCGGGCGACGAACGTATTGTCGGCCCTGAGGAACTTCTTGTTGTATGGGCTGTAAAGGTAGTTCTTGCCCTTGATGTTGATGATGGCGAACTGCTTCTCCTCGTCAGTAGCACCGTTCCGTCTCTGACCTGCATCCAATCCCGTTCCGTCGGCATTCAGGACGAGCCCGCCGCGACGGCAGGTGAGGGTGTAGAGCTTGGTGTTGTCGAAGAAGTCGGTCTCAGGCTCGACAAATTCAGGACGGACGACGTCGTTCATGACGTCTTCGTAGATTTTGTCGGCTCGCTTCTGCAGCCAATTGGTGGCCGTCGCCACCTGCAATGCGTAGTTGGTAGGGTCGCTCGTCCAGCGTTCACTGTTGTGCTCGAACGATTTGTGCGCATAGTCGTAGTAGTCCTGCACATACTCCAGGAGCTCCGTCAGGCCGTCCTGCATGAACGACTGCCAGAGAGCCTTGTAGGTATCGTTGAGGGCGGGCGAACTGAAGCGCAGGTCGCAAACGAACTCGCGGGCCTCGAAGTTGGGCATGTTGGTCCAGTAGTTGTCGGTAGTGCTGGCCGTGAAATAGCTGTGATTAATTTCGTAGCCGAAAGCCCAGTCGAGATCCCAGACGGGGCCGAACACGTATTTGCTTTGGTCGCTCAGGAAGTTTTCGCGGTAGCAGAAGGTGCTCTTGGGGTGGTAGAACTCGTAGTTGCAGACCAGCTCGTTCACCATCATGAAACGTGCCAGCTGGTCTATGTCGACGAACTCCGAGATGTCATCCCCCTCAAGGAGTGCCGTGAGAAAGCTGTCGAAGGCCGACTCCACCGTTTCGAGCGTGATGTTCGAGGTGTCCTCCGAGAAGTCGGGCTCCTTGATGTTGATGGGCAGGTTATAGGGGTCGGAACGGAACTTCTGCCCATCGGGCTCGTCATAGTAGGTGTCCAGTTCCAGCAGGGCTGCCGCACTCTCGTCTTCCAGTTCAATGCTGTTGTTGGAGAATCCCACCTTCTCCGTCAGGTTGTAGCTGCCGGCATATTCGCCGTTCATATACAGCTCCACGGGCACGATGTGGTTGGGGGCTGCCGTCTCTATCAGGTTGGCAGCCTTCATCCCTATGGCGTTCGCCATCAGCGAGCCCGTCTGGTGATTGGAGAGGAGCACCCAGCTCTTGCCCTTCGTCATGCCGAGGGGGCTCACCTTGGAACTGAACTTCAGGCGATAGGGCTTCTTATCCCACCCCCAGCTGGTATTGCCGCGCCCTTTGATCTGCACGGCTGTTGCCGGCATTGACGGGAAGGCTCCCTTGCCGTCGATGGTAATCTCGGCATTCAGATAGTATTCCTTGCTCGTGACAGGCTGGCCACCCTCCGTATTGATGTCAATGCGGGGAACGCCTTCGGCCCGGTCGGTCAGCCAGTCGACGTGCACCCTGACATAGCGCCCGTAGGGTTGCATGGAAAACTCCGTCCCGTCAGCCGAAGGGAGCAGAATTGACGAACCCAGGGGGGCAATCAGGTAGTAGATGTCTCTGTCGAAGCGCAGCCGCGTGACCTTGCTCTCCTGAAGCTCGCCGTCGACATAGACGCTGACAACAGCGTTGTCAGGCAGCTTGAAAGACGGTGTCAGGCGCTTGCCGATGGCACCGACCTTCACGTTCACCGTGTCGCCGGTCTGCTCGCCTATGGCGTCGGTGAACAATTGGTCGTTGAACTTGTTGTTGAACTTATAGGACTCAAAAGTGGGGAAGTCCGTGGGGGCTTGCTCGCTGACAGAATCCACGTCGGTCAGCTCATAGCTGTAGGTCCCGCCTGCCTTCGTCGTGACGACCAGTCGCCCGGCCTCCTCGGTGTGTGACGCGACGTATTCCAGAGGAAAGGCTTCAAGGCGTCCGTCCGTCAGCTGTATGTGCAGTGCTTTGGGAAAACTGGGCATGTCGTTCTCCTCAGTCGGGCTGTCAGTCTCCTTCTTTTGGAAGATAAAGCGTTCGTTTGGGTCGCGTGAGTTTCCGGCGTAGGTGCCCAGCAGTCCCTGGTCGGCACGCAGGTTCCACCAGTAGGCGTTGTCTACAGTGCTCTGAACGCTCAGCGTCCCGTCGGCGTTCTCGCTGATGTTCCAGAATTGCGCTCCTTCCGCAGGCTCCTTCGACAGCGTCATCCATTTATAGTAGGCATCCACGCGCCCTGTCGTGTAAACAAGGTATTCGCCCGACACTTCATTGCGGAACGTGTACCCCGACTCCGTCAGCGTCACAATCCAGAAGCCGTCGTCGGCAATGTCGTTGCCGTCGGAGACATAACAGATGTATGGATCGACGTTATGCCTGCTGCCAAGGGCAACATACCCGGACGCCTGCTGACAAGTGATAGAGTAGACACCATCCTCAAGGGGAACACCAGCTGCCGCAGGCGTGCCGAACACGCAACACGCCAGGATTGTCATGTACAGAGTTAATAGATGCTTCATGCCATTTCCGTTTTAAGTATTTATCTGTCAGTTATTGGTACGCGGCCGCAAAGTTACATAATAATGCTGACGTAGCAAAACGATTTTGGAAGATTAACGCAATTCGTCCCATAAATATAAGGTAATTCGAGGAAAATTGAGGAAAGTCGGCTCAGTAAAGTATTTGTTTTAGATATTGGAGCTTATTCCTCCTCATTGGCATAGAGGGTACGAAACATCCGCAGCGTGTCCTTATAGGGCTTCTTCACTTCAT
>CAJOLE010000005.1 GCA_905235325.1 uncultured Prevotella sp.
GCCCACCGTTTTCTGCCCATTTCACCGTGCTTTTTACTATTGTATTGTCTTTCGCACTTTTTATCCTACACTTCCTACACTTCCTACACCTAAGAAATTTCGGGCAGGTGTAGGAAGTGTAGGGAGTGTAGGATGTCTCCAGTTATTAACAATCAGTACCCGTTTCCCGCTTCCCGTCCTTGCTCCGCAGTGCTCTGCAAGCTTACCGCCCGGGGGGCCGAGTGCCCGTTTTTTCATTTTCGTATTGTTTTCGTTTTGTTTTTCGTTTTTTTTTGCTAATTTTGCAGCGGAAAATAGAAGAAACGGCATCATGGAAAAAATCGTTATTTATCAGATTTTCACTCGCCTCTATGGCAACAGGAACGAGACGCGGAAACCCGGCGGCACCATCGCTGAGAACGGCTGTGGCAAGTTGAACGACTTTACACCGACGGTGCTCAGACAGCTGAAGTCGATGGGCGTGAGCCACGTGTGGTACACGGGCGTCATTCGCCACGCCACGATGACCGACTACTCTGAGCTGGGCATCCCCCGCCAGCATCCGGCCGTGGTGAAGGGTAGGGCAGGCTCGCCCTACGCCATCACCGACTACTATGACATCGACCCCGACCTGGCCGTCAGCGTCGGCCGCCGCATGGAGGAGTTTGAGCAGCTGGTGGAGCGCACGCACAAGGCTGGCCTGAAGGTCGTCATCGACTTCGTGCCCAACCACGTGGCGCGCCAGTACAAGAGCATCGGCAAGCCCGACGGCGTCAGGGACCTGGGCGAGGACGACAATCCCGAACTGGGCTTCGACCCGCAGAACAACTTCTACTACTGTCCCGGGCAAAGGTTTACGCCATACTTCGACCTCTATCACGGTGAGACTGAGCCATATATGGAGGAGCCCGCCAAGTCGACGGGCAACGACTGCTTCCACAATGCGCCGGGCAAGAACGACTGGTATGAGACGGTGAAACTCTGCTACGGCGTCGACTACTACGCCGGGCGGGTGGGCCACTTCGACCCCATTCCCGACACGTGGCTGAAGATGACCGACATCCTGCTCTTCTGGGCTTCGAAGGGCATCGACGGCTTCCGCTGCGACATGGCCGAGATGGTGCCCGCCGAGTTCTGGGCCTACGCCACGGCGCGGGTCAAGGCCGAGCATCCCGGGCTGGTGTTCATCGGCGAGGTGTATAATCCGGGCGAATACCGCCGCTATCTGGCTTCGGGCTTCGACTACCTCTACGACAAGGTGGGTATGTACGACACGATGTTCCAGGTGATACGCGGTCAGCAGTCAACGCAGGCCATCACCCACGCCTGGCAGCAGACCGACGATATTGGCGGCCATATGCTCTACTTCCTCGAGAACCACGACGAGCTCCGCATCGGCTCCGACTTCTTCGCTGCCGACGGGCGGAAGGCGGTGCCTGCGCTGGTGGTGAACGCCCTGATGCAGCGCAACCCCTTTATGGTGTATGCAGGCCAGGAGTACGGCGAGCGCGGCATGGACGAGGAGGGCTTCAGCGGGCACGACGGGCGGACGACCATCTTCGACTACTGGTCGGTGGGCACGCTCTGCCGGGCTGCTGCGAAGAAGCTGACGGCGGAGGAGAAACAGCTGGCCGATACATATAAGAAGGTGCTGACGATTGCCCGCAAGGAGAAGGCCGTCGGCGAGGGCGCGTTCTACGACCTGATGTACGTGAACCCCGACTGCCACCGCCAGTATATGTTCCTGCGCCGGGCGTCGAAGACGAGCCAGCTGCTGGTGGTGGCCAATTTCGACGACAGCGACGTGACGGTCAGCGTAAACATTCCCCGTCATGCCTTTGAGTTCCTCGGTATGTCTGAAGGCACGTATTCGGCCACCGACCTGCTTGGCGGCGATAAAACGGAACTTGAGCTCAACGCGTCGCGGCCTGCCGACATTCCGGTGGCGGCACGCTCAGCGGTGGTCCTGAAGGTGAAACTTCTCTGACAGGACGTTCCATACGAACAGCGGATTGCCGACGACGTAGCGGCGCCACATGCGGCGAGGCTCTTTCAGCAGGCGGTAGAGCCACTCCAGTGAATGGCGCTGCCACCAGAGCGGGGCGCGTTGGGCGGTGCCGGCGTAGAAGTCGAAGACGGCTCCGACGGTGCCCACGTGGCAGTGGATGTCGAGCTGCTGCCAGTGGCTGAAGGTCCACTTCTCTTGCTTGGGAGCCGTCATGCCGATCCAAAGCAGGTCGGGGTTGGCGGCGTTGATGGCACTGATGATGGCGGCGTTGTCGCTGTCAGTGAATTCTGGCTTGTAGGGTGGGGAGTAGGTGACGACGTCGAGCAGCGGATAGTCGGTGGCGGCCCGTTCGCGGACGAGCTGCAGCACGCGCTCGGAGGAGCCCATGAACATGACGCGGAATCGGCGGCCGGCGCTGACTGCCTTTGCCTGCAGGCGCTGCATCTCGAAGACGAACAAGTCCCATCCGGCAATGCGCTCCGTTGGCTGCGGCTTGACCTTCAGCCAGCGGCAAGCCTTTACGATGGATGCGCCGTCGGGTATGAGATAGTCGCCTCCGGCCAGCGCCTCGGCAAAAAGACCGTCGCGCTGTGCCACGTTGTATGAGTGGGCGTTGATGGTGTTGATGAGCACCTTCCCTTCAGGAATGTCGTTGAGAGCCTCGCGAGAACTGACCAGCTGTAATTCGGAAAGTTTTAACATATTGTTTCTGTCATGTTTCAAAACAACGGCAAAGTTACTGTTTTTTCCCCACTTTTCACCCTTCAACTTTCACTTTTCACTTTTTTTTTTGTATCTTTGCAGCCCGTAAAGGCTAAATACCGATTTTGAAATGGCTTCTAAACAGAACAACGACTACGAGATGCTTGAAGAGCGCGACGTCTCTTTTCCGCCTGCCCACACGGCTGAACATCTGCTGAACCGCACGATGATTGTGCTCTTCGGATGCGGGCGTTCATATAATGCCCATGTCGAGCGGAAGAAGAGCAAGATGAGCTTCCACCTCGACCATAAGCCGACACGGCAGGAGGAGAAGGAGATTGAGCGCAGGATGAACGAGCTGATCGAGGCCGACCTGCCCGTCACCTTCGAGTTCGTCAGGCGCGAAGACCTGCCCGAGGACATCTCGACGGAACGGCTGCCCGACGATGCGCCTGACGAAATCAGGCTGGTGCGCATCGGCGACTACGATGTCTGTCCGTGCATTGGCAAACACGTCCGTTCGACGGGACAGATAGGCCGCTTCGAGATGCTGGGCACGAACTGGGACGAGCACGAGCGCTCATTCCGCGTGCGCTTCAAGATTGTGTGAACCAAAGAAAAGGGAACCCCGCGGGGCCCCCTTTTTACTTTTTAGTCTCAATCTCCTCTTTCATGTCGATGAACTGGTGTTTCGAGTCGTAGAACTCGTACTGCAGGAAACCCAGTTTCTGTGAGGGGATGACGCGTACTCCTAAGCCGTACTTCATCTGCCAGCGCAGCTTCAGCGACACCATTCCCTGGTTGATGTAAGCTGCTACGTAGGGATGAACGTGGAGGTAGAACTTCCTGATGCCTATCTTGTTGACGAGGCGGTCAATCTTGCTCTCCAATTGGTCGGTGAAAAGAATCGACGACTTGATCTTTCCGGTGCCGAAACAGGTGGGACAGTCTTCTTCTACATTGACATCCATTGCCGGGCGAACGCGCTGACGCGTAATCTGCATCAGGCCGAACTTCGACAGCGGCAGGATGTTGTGGCGGGCACGGTCTTTCTGCATGTTCTTGCACATACGCTCGTAGAGCAACTGGCGGTCTTCGGCGAGATTCATGTCCACGAAGTCGACCACGATGATTCCTCCCATATCACGTAGTCGCAACTGGCGTGCCAGCTCGTCGGCAGCCCCTAAGTTGGTCTCCAGCGCATTTGCTTCCTGACCGTTTTCTTTCTTGACGCGAGTTCCGCTGTTGACGTCGACCACGTGCATGGCCTCGGTGTGCTCGATGATGAGATAGGCACCGTGCTTGTAGTTGACAGTCTTGCCGAAGCCTGACTTCAGCTGCTTGGTGACGCCGTAGTTGTCGAAGATGGGGACGGTGCCCGTGTAGCGCTTCACGATGTCCTGCTTCTCGGGGGCTATCAGTCCGACGTAGTCCTTCACTTGGTTGTAGATGGTTTCGTCGTTGATGCAGATAGCGTCGTAAGTAGGATTGAACAAATCGCGTAGCAGGGCTACGGCACGGCTCTCCTCCTCAAACACCAGTTGCGGGCGCTGCTGAGTCTTCTGCACCTTGGTGATGGCATCCTCCCAGCGCTTCAGCAGGATTTTCATCTCCTGATCCAGTTCTGCCGCACGCTTGCCTTCGGCCACCGTACGTACGATGACGCCGAAGTTCTTGGGCTTGATGCTCTGAATGAGCTGCTTCAACCGGCTGCGTTCCTCGCTTCGTTTGATTTTAGAAGATACGTTGACTTTATCGCCAAAGGGAATGAGCACGATGTAACGGCCGGCAAAGCTCAGTTCGCACGTCAGGCGAGGACCTTTGGTGGAGATTGGCTCCTTCACAACCTGGACCATCACCTCCTGGCCTACCTGCAGCGTCGTCTGCACGCTTCCGTCCTTGGGAAGCTCAGGCAGCCGCGTGGCTTTCTGAATGGGATAAAGTCGCTTTCTGTCGCTCTGTAGTATTTCTCGTAAGAGCTGAATTGAGTGCCCAAGTCAAGATAGTGAAGGAAGGCATCCTTCTCGTACCCTACGTCGACGAAGCAGGCGTTCAGTCCAGGCATCAGTTTCCTGACCTTTGCCACGTAGATGTTGCCTACCGAGAAGGAAGCCTCG
The DNA here is from genome assembly GCA_905235325.1 of uncultured Prevotella sp. Lineage (GTDB taxonomy): Bacteria > Bacteroidota > Bacteroidia > Bacteroidales > Bacteroidaceae > Prevotella. The sequence continues at coordinate 4,807 of CAJOLE010000005.1, forward strand.
CGGCGCTCGTTCTGGTATTCCACCAGCTGTTTGTCCTCGAGCAGGGCGATGGATATCTCCTTCGGTTGCACATCAATGATAACTTCGCTTGTCATTCTCAGGATTCGTTTTACTTGGGTGTTTGTTGTTAAGAAAAGGGGTGTGGCGCGTCGTCTTTACTGCGCTGCCACACTCCCTTCATTTCTTTCACCTGTCAGAGCTTACTTGCTCTTATGACGGTTCTTGCGCAGTCTCTTCTTGCGCTTGTGGGTTGCCATCTTGTGGCCCTTCTTTTTCTTTCCGTTTGGCATAGTTCTTAAAAATTTTATTTGTTATTCAGATTGTTGATCCTCAACTTTTCAGTTCTTCTGATCTTTCTTACTTCATCTTCGAGATAAAGCTCTTGGCGGGCTTGAATGCAGGGAAGTCGTGAGCGTCGATTACAAGCGTCGTGTTCTTCGATATGTTGCGAGCCGTCTTCTGGGCACGGTGCTTTACGATGAAGCTGCCGAAACCGCGCAGGTACACATTCTCCTTGTTAGAAGCCAAGCTTACTCTGATTTCCTCCATAAAAGCTTCTACGGTAGCGGCCACGTCCTTCTTGGCAATGCCCGTCTCGTCCGAGATTTTGTTGATGATGTCAGCCTTTGTCATTTCTCTAAAAATTACGTTTTTTATTACATGAATTATGGTTACTTCCAATTTGGGAGTGCAAAGATACTGTTTTTCAGTGAGATATAGAAATTTTTACGCAACTTTTTTTCAAAACAGTGCATTTTTCTGTCTCTTTCTTTATATAAATAAGGTTCGGGCGCGCGAAACGGCCTAAACGGGTATCTTCTCAATGCGTCGCTGGTGGCGGCCGCCTTCAAACTCGGTGGCGAAATATTCGTCCATAATCCTGCGGGCCATGGCCTCGTCAATGAAGCGTCCGGGCATCACCAGCACGTTGGCGTTGTTGTGCTGGCGGACGAGGTGGGCAATCTCGGGAATCCAGCAAAGGCCGGCGCGGATGGACTTGTGCTTGTTGAGCGTCATGTTGATGCCTTCGCCCGAGCCGCAGATGGCGATGCCGGGATAGACCTCCTCCTGCTCAATGCCGCGGGCCAGCGCATGGCCGAAGTCAGAGTAGTCACAAGAGTCTTCGGTATAGGTGCCATAATCCTTATACTTGAATCCCTTCTCGTCCAGATACTTTTTTACGAATTGTTTCAACGCAAAACCGGCGTGGTCGCTGGCTATGCCTACTGTCTTTACTTCCATATTGGTTATTTGGTTTTTGTAATGCCGTGCAAAGTTACTGCATTCTTCACGAATAAACAAATTTTCCGGCTACTTTCCACAGAAAATTGCTCTGCCCTTGTGGATTATTCCACAGAAAATTGCTCTGCCCTTGTGGATTAGAAAAGGAGGAAAACACGGCATTTTCCTCCTTTTCGATGGTCGACAAGCTTATTTAGTAGCTGCGGGCAATGATGACGCGGGCTTTCGAGGGCTTGCCGCTCACCATATCGACACCTGGCGTCTGCTCAACGCCGAAGGGCACGCAGCGGATGGTGGCCTGCGTCTCTTCCTTAATCTGGGCCTCGGTCTCGGCTGTGCCATCCCAATGACAGAGGAAGAAGCCGCCGTCCTTCACGCGCTCCTTGAAGTCGTCGTAGTTGTCGCACTCGAAGATGTGGGCGTCGCGATAAGCCTTGGCCTTTTCAAAGATGTTCTGCTGAATATCGCCGAGCAGTTGCTCCACGTAGCCGACGATACCCTCTAAGGGGCGCGTCTCCTTTTCTAATGTGTCGCGGCGCATCACCTCGATGGTGCCGTTCTCCAAGTCGCGTGCACCAAGTACCAGGCGCACGGGCACGCCCTTTAGCTCGTAGTCGGCGAATTTGAAGCCGGGGCGCTTGTTGTCGGCATCGTCGAACTTCACGCTGATGCCTTTCTGGCGTAGCTGCTCGATGATGGGTTGCACCTCCTTGTTCACCTTTTCCATCTGGTCGGGCTTGGTGGCGATGGGGATGATGACCACCTGAATGGGGGCGAGCTTTGGGGGGAGTACGAGGCCGTTGTCGTCGCTGTGGGTCATGATGAGGGCACCGATGAGTCGGGTGGAGACGCCCCATGACGTAGCCCAGACGTATTCGGGCTTGTTCTCCTTATTAAGATAGGTGACGTCGAATGCCTTGGCAAAGTTCTGCCCGAGGAAGTGCGAAGTACCGCTCTGCAGTGCTTTGCCGTCCTGCATCATGGCCTCGATAGTGTAAGTGTCGAGCGCACCGGCAAAGCGCTCGGTCTCGCTCTTCACGCCCTGTACCACAGGTACAGCCATCCACTCTTCGGCAAACTTGGCATAGACCTTCAGCATCTGCTGAGCCTCGGCCTCTGCCTCTTCGCGGGTGGCGTGGGCAGTGTGGCCTTCCTGCCACAGAAATTCAGATGTGCGGAGGAAGGGGCGCGTGCGCATCTCCCAGCGCATGACGTTACACCACTGGTTGCACATCAGGGGCAGGTCGCGCCACGACTGAATCCAATTCTTGTAGGTGTTCCAGATAATGGTCTCCGACGTAGGACGGATAATGAGTTCCTCTTCAAGCTTGGCAGCGGGGTCGACCTCGACGCCGCTCTTGTCCTCCTTGGCGCGCAGCCGGTAGTGGGTGACGACGGCGCACTCCTTGGCGAAACCCTCGACGTGCTCGGCTTCGCGGCTGAGAAACGACTTTGGGATGAGCAGGGGGAAGTAGGCATTTTGGGCACCTGTCTCCTTGAACATCTTATCTAACTGCTGCTGCATCTTTTCCCAGATGGCATAGCCATAGGGCTTGATGACCATGCACCCTCGAACGGCCGACTGCTCTGCAAGGTCGGCCTTGACTACTAAATCGTTGAACCATTGGCTGTAGTTATCAGCCCTTTTGGTCATTTCTTTCAGTTCTTTTGCCATTTTTATTTGCTTTTAAGTCAATTTGAGTGCAAAATTACAAAAAAAAATCAATTAAGACACACGAATTAAGAAATAATTGCTACCTTTGCAGCGTAAATAGGACATTATTTGTCAAACATCAATTAAATAACAAAGTAAAAGATTATGAAAAGTATGAAGACTGTGGTCATCGCTCTCTGCGCAGGCATGGTGATGGCAGGATGTAACAACTTAGGTAAAGGCACTGCTATCGGTGCCGTCGGTGGTGCTGCCTTAGGTGCTATTGTCGGTAAGATTGCAGGTAACACTGCTGTGGGTGCTGCTGTTGGCGGTGCTGTGGGTGCCGGTACTGGTGCTCTCATTGGTAAGCACATGGATAAGGTGAAGGCTCAGGCCGCAGCCGTCGAGAATGCTCAGGTTGAGAGCTATACTGATGCTAACGGCCTTCAGGGCGTGAAGGTTACGTTCGATTCAGGTATCCTCTTCGGCACTGGCAGTTCTACGTTGCAGGCTGCCGCCAAGAACTCGCTGACCCAGTTTGCCAACAACGTGCTGAAGGTGAACACCGACTGCGACGTTGCCGTTCAGGGTTATACCGACAATGCCGGCTGGAAGAACTCTACCGCTGAGCAGAGCTATCAGAAGAATGTCAACCTGTCGCAGCAGCGCGCTCAGGCCGTGACCAGCTACCTGCTCTCACTTGGTGTAAACAGCAGCCAGATCCGTTCTACCACCGGTTTCGGTGAGGCTAACCCCGTTGCCGACAACTCTACCGCAGCTGGTAAGGCTCAGAACCGCCGTGTGGAGGTTATCCTCTATGCCAGCCAGGCTATGATTCAGGCTGCTGAGGCCGGTACGCTTCATTAATGCTGAAGTTCGTAAAGAAACTGATACGTGGAATCGTGGTGGCATTCTTTGCTTCCACGATTCTTTCTGTCGTAGCCCTGCGATTCATCCCAGTGTGGTTTACACCGCTGATGTTCATCCGTTGTTATGAACAGGCGAAGGAGGGCAGGGAGTTGCGTATGAGCCATCGTTGGGTGTCGCTCGACGAAATGTCGGCATCGATGCCCGTAGCCGTGATTGCCAGCGAGGATGCTAACTTCCTGAATCATCACGGTTTCGACTTCGAGGCTATCGAACATGCCGCCAAACGTAACAAGGAGCATCCGGAGAAGCAGAAGTTAGGTGCTTCGACCATCTCGCAGCAGACGGCTAAGAACGTCTTTCTCTGGCCTGGCCGTTCGTGGGTGCGCAAGGGTTTTGAAGTTTATTTCACCGCTCTCATTGAACTGTTGTGGCCGAAGGAGCGCATCATCGAGGTTTATCTGAACTCTATCGAGACGGGCGAGGGCATCTACGGTGTCGAAGCCGTCAGCCGTGAGAATTGGGGATTGCGTGCCAGTCAGATATCCAAGGAGCAGTGTGCGCTGATAGCTGCCACGCTGCCTAATCCCCGCAAGTTTTCGTCGAAGAGTCCCAGTAACTATATGAAGAAGCGCCAGAAGCGCATCCTTCACGAAATGAATTTTGTGAAATTCCCGTAGAAAGTGGCAGGATCCTACAAGTCTGCAATAAGTTCTTTGACGTAAGGCCGCTGCCAGTCGAGCTGGTGTCGGCGCTCATCGTCATACTGTAGGATGTCGAGGTCGATGGGGACGATGCCAAGCTGGCGTTTAGCCTGTGTACGTCCGAAATTCAGTTCCATCTGCTTCAGGCGGCCGTTCAGTGTGTCCTCGTCAAGCGTCGTGAAGCCGGTGGCCAGTTGGTTCAAGTAGGCATCGCGGCGACAGGCGTTGCCGACGGGCTGCGTCCACAGCTCGCGTGAGTATCTTAAATCCGAAAGAATCTCTTCCAGACATTGGCGTGCCCGGGAGAGATTCTTTTCTTGGAACCGGTTAGAGGCTAACGACAGAATAACCTGATGCCCCATTAGCCCTTAACAGCGTTGATACGGCTCTTCACCTTGTCGACATAAGCGTCGATGGTGGCCACTGCGACAATGTTCACCACGTCGCGGACGGAGGCACCGAAGTCGATGAAGTGAATGGCTTTGTTCAGTCCCATCTGAATAGGGCCGATAATCTCGACGTCGGCATCGAGCATCTGCAGCATCTTGTAGCTGGAGCGGGCCGATGTCAGGTTGGGGAACACCAGCGTGTTCACCTTATGCCCCTTCAGGCGGGTGAAGGGATATTGCTCGTCGCGCAGTTCGTTGTCAAGTGCGAATCCCAGCTGCATTTCTCCGTCGATAGGCAGGTCTGGGTACATCTGCTGCATCTTGGCAACGGCTTCCTTCACTTTCAGGGCACCGTTGCTCTGCGACGAGCCGAAGTTAGAGTGCGAAATCATAGAGATAACGGGCTTTTCGTTGAAGAAGCGCACAGCCGTTGAGGCCAGCTTGGCAATGTCGGCAAGTGTGTCTGCGTCGGGGTTTTCGTTCACCATGGTGTCGGCAATGTAGAGTGTTCCCTTTGGCGAGTTGATGATGTGCATAGTGCCGAAGTGTTGGTACTCAGGACGTATGCCGATAACCTCCTTGACCACCTTCACCGTGTTCGAGTATTTCGTGTACAGACCGGTGATGAAAGCGTCGGCTTCGCCGGTCTCGACCATCATCATGCCGAAATAGTTACGCTCAAACATCTTGTCGTTGGCTTCCTGGAAGGTGTAGCCGTCGCGCTGCCGCTTTTCGGTCAGGATGCGGGCATAGCGCTCGCGGCGCTCGTGCTCGTTGGGGTGGCGCAGGTTGACAATCTCGATACCGTCGAGACTGAGGTCCATGCTCTTGGCCATCTTCATGATGACCTCGTCGTTGCCCAGGAGCACCGGCTGGCAGATGCCTTCGGCCTTGGCCTGGACGGCAGCCTTGAGCATGGTGGGGTGAATGGCCTCGGCAAAGACCACGCGCTGCGGGTGGGCGGCGGCGGTGGCATAGAGCTTCTGCGTGAGCTTCGTCTCCTGCCCCAGGAGTACAGAGAGCGAGTCCTTGTATTCCTGCCAGTCGGTGATGTTGCGGCGTGCCACGCCGCTGTCGATGGCGGCCTTGGCCACGGCAGCAGAGACCTCGCTGATGAGCCGTGGGTCAACGGGCTTGGGTATGAAGTAGTCGCGTCCGAAGCGCAGGTTGTTCACCTTGTAGACGTCGTTCACCACGTCGGGCACGGGCAGCTTGGCCAGATCGGCAATGGCGTGTACGGCGGCCAGCTTCATCTCCTCGTTGATGGCTGTGGCGTGCACGTCGAGCGCACCGCGGAAGATGTATGGGAATCCGATGACGTTGTTAATCTGGTTGGGATAGTCGGTTCGGCCTGTCGACATCAGGGTGTCGGGGCGGGCCTCCATGGCATCCTCGTATGATATCTCGGGCACGGGGTTGGCCAGCGCGAAGATGACGGGGTCTTTGGCCATCGTCTTCACCATCTCCTTCGACAGCACGTTGCCCTTCGACAGACCTACGAAGACATCGGCCCCGTTGACGGCCTCAGCCAGCGTCTTGATGTCGGTTCGCTCTGTAGCGAAGAACTTCTTCTGCTCGTTCAGGTCGGTACGGCTGGTCGAGATGACCCCCTTCGAGTCGAGCATGACGATGTTCTCCTTCCGTGCGCCGATGGCCATATAGAGTTTTGTACACGAGATGGCGGCGGCACCGGCACCGTTCACCACAATCTTCACCTTTGCAATGTCCTTGCCGATGACTTCCATCGCATTCTTCAGTCCGGCGGCCGAGATGATGGCCGTGCCGTGCTGGTCGTCGTGCATCACGGGGATGTCGAGTGTCCGCTTCAGGCGCTCCTCAATATAGAAGCACTCGGGAGCCTTGATGTCCTCCAGGTTAATGCCGCCGAAGGTGGGGGCAATGCGCTCTACTGCCTCGCAGAACTTCTCGGGGTCTTTCTCGGCCACCTCGATGTCGAAGACGTCGATGCCGCCGTAAATCTTGAAGAGCAGCCCCTTGCCCTCCATTACCGGCTTGCCCGACATCGCGCCGATGTCGCCCAAGCCCAGGACGGCCGTGCCGTTCGAAATGACAGCCACAAGGTTACCCTTGTCCGTATAGCGGTAAGCAGCGTCGGGGTTATCCTGAATCTCAAGGCAGGGGTAGGCCACGCCCGGCGAGTAAGCCAAGCTGAGGTCGGTCTGCGTACGGTAAGCCTTCGTGGGCTTTACTTCAATCTTTCCTGGGCGCCCGTTTTCGTGATATTCAAGAGCAGCCTCTTTCGTAATTTTTGCCATCTTTTTACGTGTATTTGTGTATGTTTGTGTATTTAGCGTGCAAAATTAGTAAAAAAATGCCAAAAAGCGGCGGGTTTTTAAATATCTTTAATAGCTTTTTTCACCGCAGGTAGATTTGCTGATAGCCTACGAGCCGCCAAGTCCTGTCAGTGACACCTTTATAATATACGAAGGCCTGGTACTTGTTCTCAGTCTCAAAGAACGAACCCTCCTCGGGCACTACCGCCGTCTGACCGTCGGCCTGTCGCAGCAGATACTGGTAGGAGTAGTAGCCTTGCTTCTGCAGGATGCGGGCGTTGTAGCTCTTGTCGCTCTCGTCGTAGTCCATCGTGTAGTCACCGTCCTGCTCCGTCGTCCAGTCGCCGTCGACGATGACGTCACAGTCATACTGTGCGCAGGGGGTCAGCTTATAGTTCACGTAGACGTAGTCGCACGTGCGGTCGTTTTCGATGTTGTCGCTGTTGCGGATATAGAAGGCGCCGTTGGCATCCTCGTCGTACAGGTAGCTGCGGCGCGGGGCATTGGCAAAGGGATAGGCCTGGTAGTAGTGGCCGTCCCACAGGATGCGGTCGAGTCCCATCGTCGTGTGGCTTACGTCGAGCACTTCAAACTTATGGTATTCGTTGCCCGCGTCGAAGATCAGGGCGCGGTTGTGCTCCCAGACGAGCTGCCCCGGCTGGATGAGGTTGGGCCTGACGTTCACCTTCTGCGTGTCCTCGCGCCCGTTCTGCATCACCACCGTCCATATCTGGGCCGCCTCGTTGGTCACACTCAGGCTGCCGTAGCCGACGGTCATGGCCACCTGCTGGTGGCTCAGGTTGAAGTCGATGTCGGTGTTCGTCGTCACGCTCAGCCCGACGTTCATCAGCGGCTCAACGACGCGGAACTCCGCACAGAGCACATCCTCGTCGCCTTCCTCGTCATCGTACACGTGGAGGCGGTAGTTGCCGCTCATCTTCAGTCGGCAGCGGTCGTTGGGAATCTGCAGCCTGTAGTGGGTGTAGAGCACCGTCGTGTTCAGCGAGTTCTCATAGTCCTCAATCGGGTTGCCGTTGAAGCCTTCCAGCCAGTCGCTCTCAAACACATCTTCCGACGTCGACCAGTCGGCCTCGCAGCGTTCCAGCCTATATACAAATCGGTGGTAGGTATGCGACAACTCGTCGAATCCCACGTTCAGCACGTCGCCGGTGCCGAGGCGTAACACGGCGGGCGACAGCCAGTCTTGATTGGCCACCACTTGCAAAGTCTTCACCTGCCGGCTATAGATCGTGTTTTTGGCCGACACCCCTACGCAAACGAAAACCAAAACGCAAACGAAAGCCAAAACCAAGAATGCCCCCTCCAACCTCCCCCGGCTGGTGAAGGCTTTCTCCGTGCTGGCAGCCTCCCACAGTCGGGGGAGGTTGGAGGGTGCTTTGTGGTTTTTCATTTTCGTTTTCGTTTTTCGTTTCCTTCCTTCGTTTTCGTCTGCAAATGTACGACTTTCTGTTGTGCCAGCCAAACATTTTGGCAGTTTTTTGCGAACTTGTTTGGTCATTCGCCCACTTATTCGTAACTTTGCCGACGTTTATGTCACAACCGTTAGCTGAGAGAATGAGGCCCCGCACGCTCGACGACTACATCGGGCAGCGCCATCTGGTGGGCGAGGGTGCCGTGCTGCGCCGGATGATCGACTCCGGCCGCATATCGTCGTTCATACTCTGGGGCCCTCCCGGTGTGGGCAAGACGACGCTGGCCCAGATTATTGCCAACCGGCTTGAGACACCGTTCTACACGCTGTCGGCCGTCACCAGCGGCGTGAAGGACGTGCGCGACGTGATTGAGAAGGCTCAGAAAGGCCGCTTCTTCAACGAGGCGTCACCTATCCTGTTTATCGACGAGATTCACCGCTTCTCGAAGTCGCAGCAGGACTCGCTGCTGGGGGCTGTCGAGCGGGGCATCGTCACGCTGATAGGCGCTACGACCGAGAACCCGTCGTTCGAGGTCATACGTCCGCTGCTGTCGCGCTGTCAGCTCTACGTGCTGAAGTCGCTCGAGAAGGACGACCTGCTGCAGTTGCTCGAGAGGGCCGTAAAGACAGACATCATCCTGAAGGAGCGCCGCATCGACGTGGCGGAGACCGATGCCCTCCTGCGGTTCAGCGGGGGCGACGCCCGCAAACTGCTGAACATTCTCGAGCTGGTCACTGAGGCCGAGTCGGGCGACGTGACGATTACCGACGAGCTGGTGCTTGCACGCCTTCAGCAGAACCCGCTGGCTTACGACAAGGACGGCGAGATGCACTACGACATCATCTCGGCCTTCATCAAGTCCATCCGCGGCAGCGACCCCGATGCCGCGCTCTACTGGCTGGCCCGGATGATTGAGGGCGGCGAAGACCCGAAGTTCATTGCCCGCCGACTGGTCATTTCTGCTGCTGAGGACATTGGGCTGGCCAACCCCAACGCCCTGCTGCTGGCCAACACGGCCTTCGACGTCGTCCAGAAGATAGGCTGGCCCGAGGGGCGCATCCCGCTGGCTGAGGCGACGGTCTATCTGGCAACGTCGCCCAAGAGCAACTCGGCCTATCTGGGCATCGATGCAGCCCTCGACCTGGTGCGCCGCACTGGCAACCAGCCCGTGCCGCTGCCCATCCGCAATGCGCCGACGCAGCTGATGAAGGAACTGGGCTATCACGACGGCTACAAGTATCCGCACGACTTCCCCGGCCACTTCACGCCGCAGCAGTATCTGCCCGACACGCTCGTGAACGAACGCCTGTGGCACGCCCAGCACTCACCCTCGGAGCAGAAGCTCTACGAGCGTATGCTGGCTTACTGGGGTGAGCGGTATAAGGAGTGAAAACCTGGAGGAGAGAAGAGGTGGAGCAGGATGTCATCATATATATCATCGAGCTTTTGGGCACGTTCGCCTTTGCCATCAGCGGCATACGCCATGCGGCCGCCAAGCATTTCGACTGGTTTGGCGGCTACGTATGCGGCATCGCCGTTGCCATCGGAGGCGGCACCATACGCGACGTGATGTTAGGCACCACACCGTTCTGGATGACCACACCCATGTATATGATATGCACGGCGGCGGCCCTGCTCACCGTCGTCCTCTTCGGACGCTGGATGGAGCCGCTCAAGAATGCCTGGTTCGTGTTCGACACCTTCGGACTGGCCCTCTTCACCATCGCCGGCATTCAGAAGACCCTCGCCCTCGGCCAGCCCTTCTGGGTGGCCATCATCATGGGGTGCATCACGGGTTCGGCGGGCGGCGTCATCCGCGATGTGCTCTTGAACAACGAGCCCGTCATCTTCCACAAGGAGATCTATGCCGTAGCCTGCGTCCTGGGCGGGCTCGTCTACTGGCTCCTCGTCTGGCTCTCGCTGCCCGTCGAGGCCGTGTGCGTGGCTTCCTTCCTCACAACCTGCGCCGTCCGCTTCTTAGCCGTGCGCTACCACCTGACCCTGCCCACACTGAAGGGAGAGTCGGAACAGTAGTTGGACTTTCACCTATATTAAATAAAAACCCGCCGCCTTTTCCCCAAAACCCGCCGCCTTTTCCATAAAACCCGCCGCCTTTTGAAAATTGCACGCCGTGGAAAAATTCTTACCCGCCTCCTCTTGAATCATCGGCTCAGGTGTCGGTTCAGGTGTCGGTTCCTCCCTCTGAAGGCGGTCGTCGAGGGCCGTTTTTCCCGATGGAACCGCCTTTTTTTGCATATATAGTTGTCAATAGCAGGTTTTATCCTACACTTCCTACACTTCCTACACCTAAAAAAGTTGGGCAGGTGTAGGAAGTGTAGGAAGTGTAGGATAAATACTGTTATTCGTAATTATAGCGGTCAATCTGCTGTAACTGATATACAGGCATACGCCCGCGAGGCTCATTTGGCGGAACTGCCGCGACTGCTTTTTTTCTTCTGGTTGCGCTTGCCGTTGCCCCGACTGTGCCAGCGGCCGTGGCGGCGGGTGTCGGAGTGCTTCTTCTCTCGCTTTGTGTAAGCCGGACCCTCGCCGAGTCCTTCGGGCAGCGGGCGCTTCTCGACCTCCTTGCCGAGGAAGTGCTCTATTCCCTGAAACTTGTAGATTTCAGTGTCGTTGACGAAGGTGATGGCCACGCCGTCGCGGTCGGCGCGTGCCGTTCGGCCGATGCGGTGGACGTAGTCTTCGGCGTCGTGCGGCACGTCGTAGTTCAGCACGATGCGGATGTCGTCGATGTCGATGCCCCTGCTGACGATGTCGGTAGCTACGAGCACGTCGACCTGTCCGGCCTTGAAGCGGTACATCACGTCGTCGCGCTCAGCCTGCGAGAGGTCGCTGTGCATCTCGGCGCAGTTGATCTTCATGCGCTTCAGCCGGCGGGTGATGTCCTTCACGCGCTCCTTCTTGCCTGAGAAGATGATGACGCGCTGCAGGTCGCCGTTCTTGAAGAGGTGCTCGATGATGCCCAGTTTCTGCGGGTCGTAGCAGACGTAGGCCGACTGCTGTATTTTCTCGGCAGGCTTCGATACGGCGAGTTTTATCTCAACGGGGTCGTGGAGCAGCGAGACGGCCAGTTCGCGGATCTTCGACGGCATCGTCGCTGAGAACATGACGCGCTGGCACGACTTGGGCAACTGAGCGACAATCTTCATAATATCCTCTGAGAAGCCCATGTCGAGCATACGGTCGGCCTCGTCGAGCACGAAGAACGAGCAGCGCGAGAGGTCGAGGTTGCCCACCTTCAGGTGGCTGAGCAGCCGGCCGGGTGTGGCTATGAGCACGTCGGCGCCGAGCCGCATACCCCGCAGCTCCTGGTCGTAGCGGTTGCCGTCGTTGCCGCCGTAGACGGCCACGCTCGACACGCCGTCGAGGTAGTAGCCGAAGCCCTGCATGGCCTGGTCGATCTGTTGTGCCAGTTCGCGCGTTGGCGACATCACGACGCAGTTGATGGCATCCTTGGGGTAGTCGCCGTCGTCGAGCATCGACAGGATGGGCAGCAGGTAGGCGGCTGTCTTGCCCGTCCCCGTCTGGGCCACGCCGAGCACGTCGTAGCCGTCGAGGATTTCGGGAATACACTTCTCCTGTATCGGAGTCATCTCGTCGAAGTGCATGTCGTAGAGCGCATCGAGGATGTTATCGTTGAGGTAGGTTTCTTCAAATTTCATCTTAGTTAGGTGCTTGTCGCCAACAGAAGTAGGCAATGAAAATGTATAGAATATTAGGAATCCACTCGGCCAGCATGGCAGGCGTGCCCGCGTTGATGGCAAAGGTGGCAGAGACTGTCTGCAGCATGATGTAGGCAAACGACAGGGCGAGACCGATTCCGAGGTATAGTCCCATTCCGCCCTTGCGCTTGCGCGACGAGAGCGAGGCGCCGATGACGGTGAGGATGAACGAGGCAAACGACATGGCTATACGCTTGTGGTATTCCACCTCATACTGCACGACGTTCTGCGAGCCACGCTCCTGCTGCTTCGAAATGTACTCGCGCAGCTCGGGACTGGTGAACGTCTCCTGCTGGCCTTTGAAGAACACCAGGTCCATCGGCTCCATCATGATCGTCGTGTCGATCTCGGCACCCGATGTGATCTGCTCGCGCAGTCCCTTCAGCGTCCTGATCTTGTAGTTGCGGGCGCGCCAGTGGAAGCGTGAGTCGCTGATGGTGTCGTAGTTGATGACGCTGGCCGTCATGTGGCTCACGAGTTTCTTCTTCTCGAACTTGTCGAGCGAGAAGCCGTAGCCCGTCTTCGTCTTGTCGTCGTACTGCTGGATGTATGCAATCGTGCCCTTTCCCACCTGCAGTTGCACGTTTTGTGCCGAAGTTATCTTCTTGTTGTTCTTGTATTTCTCCTCGAAGTTCTGGCGGACGACCGTTCCTTCAGGGATGACGTAAGCGCCGAGACAGTAGTTCAGCGCAGCGATGAGCGCCGCCGATATGAAGTAGGGGCGCATCAGCCGGCGGAAGCTGAGCCCGGAGGCCAGCATGGCGATAATCTCGCTGTTGCCGGCCAGTTTCGAGGTGAAGAAGATGACGGCAATGAAGACGAACAGCGGCGAGAAGAGGTTGGCGAAGTAGGGCACGAAGTTGGCGTAGTAGTCAAGGACAATAGCCTTCAGCGGCGCGTGGTTCGTGGTGAACTTGGCCAGGTTCTCGTTGACGTCGAAGACGATGGAGATAGAGATGATGAGCAGAATGGAGTAGATGTACGTTCCGATGAACTTCTTGATGATATAGCGGTCGATGCGCTTGAGGTAGTGGAAGGGGTTGAGGTACTTCAGATACCTGAGCCAGCGGAACCAGTGGCCGATGCGGTGCATGGCCCGACTGAAGGCACGACGGCGGGTGTAGCGCTTCACGTGACTTCTGATCTGTGCAAAGCTCTTCTGCTTCTTCTTCCTTATCTTCAGTTTCTTCATCTTCTTCTCCCAAGTTGTTCAATGACAGAGCGCTTCCACGGTGTGAAGTCGCCATCGACGATGTGCTGTCGGGCATCGGTGACCAGTCGCAGGTAGAAGGCCAGGTTGTGGATCGAGGCTATCTGCAGTGCCAGCAGCTCCTGCGCCTTGAACAGGTGGTGCAGGTAAGCCTTTGTGTGCAGACGGTCGATGTCGCAGCCGTCGGGGTCGATGGGGGTGAAGTCCTGCTCCCACTTCTTGTTGCGCATGTTCATCGTACCCTCGTAGGTAAACAGCATCGCGTTGCGCCCGTTGCGGGTAGGCATCACGCAGTCGAACATATCGACGCCACGCTCGATGGCCTCAAGTATGTTCTGAGGTGTTCCCACGCCCATCAGGTAGCGGGGCTTGTCCTTGGGCAGGATTTCGTTCACCACCTCAATCATTTCGTACATCACCTCTGTAGGCTCGCCGACGGCCAGTCCGCCAATGGCATTGCCGTCGGCTCCCTTGTCGGCTACGTGTTTGGCTGCCTCTTGGCGCAGGTCTTTGTAGGTACAGCCCTGAACGATGGGGAACAGCGACTGCCGGTAGCCGTACAGCGGTTCGGTCTCGTTGAACCGCTTGATGCAGCGGTCGAGCCAGCGCTGCGTCAGCCCGAGCGACTTCTTGGCGTACTGGTAGTCGCTCTGTCCGGGAGGGCACTCGTCGAGGGCCATCATGATGTCGGCTCCGATGATGCGCTGCGTGTCCATCACGTTCTCGGGGGTGAAGACGTGCTTCGACCCGTCGATGTGTGAGCGGAACTCACAGCCCTCCTCGCGCAGCTTGCGGATGCTGGTCAGCGAGAATACCTGAAAGCCGCCCGAGTCGGTCAGTATGGGCCGGTCCCACGTGTTGAACTTATGCAGTCCGCCAGCCTTTCTGAGAGTGTCGAGACCAGGACGCAGATAGAGGTGATAGGTGTTGCCCAGAATGATCTGGGCCTTCACCTGCTCGCGCAGCTCGGCAAAGTGTACGCCCTTGACGCTGCCGACAGTGCCTACAGGCATGAAGATGGGCGTCTTGATCTGCCCGTGGTCGGTGGTTATCAGTCCTGCACGGGCGTCGCTGGCCGTATCTGTATGTTGCAGTTCAAACGTCATTTCTTCTCTTCTTCCTCAGGAATCTCAAACGGCATGGGGTTCTTCACGATTTCCTTCGTCAGGGCAAAGTCCCATACATCCTGAACGTTCTCAACGTAGTGGAACGTGACACCCTTCAGGTAGATGTCGGGAATTTCGTTCACATCCTTCTCGTTTTCACGGCACATCATGATGTCGGTGATGCCGGCGCGCTTGGCTGCCAGGATCTTTTCCTTGATGCCGCCGACGGGCAGCACCTTTCCGCGCAGCGTTATCTCGCCTGTCATGGCCGTGTTCTTGCGCACCTTGCGCTGGGTCAGGGCAGAGGCAATACTCGTGGCAATCGTGATACCTGCCGACGGGCCGTCCTTGGGTGTGGCTCCCTCTGGCACGTGGATGTGGATGTTGTAGTGGTCGAATATGCGGTAGTCGACGCCCAGCTTGCTGACGTGGGCCTTGACGTATTCTAAGGCAATGACTGCCGACTCTTTCATCACGTCGCCCAGGTTGCCCGTCAGCGTCAGCTTGCCGGCCTTGCCTTTCGAGAGCGATGTCTCGATGAACAGAATCTCGCCGCCGACGCTCGTCCAGGCCAGCCCCGTGACGACGCCTGCGTAGTCGTTGCCCTGATAAATATCCCGATAGAATGGGGGATTCCCCAGCAGTTCTTCCACCTCGGTCGGCGTAATCTTGTTGTAGGGCATCTCGCCGTTCAGGGCCTGCTTGAAGGCCAGTTTGCGCATGGCCTTGTTGATTTGCTTCTCTAACTGGCGCACGCCGCTCTCGCGGGTGTAGCGCTCGATGATCATCTCGATGGCAGCCTTGTTCAGCGCAGGTTTCTTCTCGACCAGGTTCAGCCCCGTGTTCTCCATCTCGCGGGGAATGAGATGGCGCTTGGCTATCTCTATCTTCTCCTCGGTGATGTAGCCGCTCACCTCGATAATCTCCATGCGGTCGCGCAGGGGGCCGGGAATTGTGGCCAGGTTGTTGGCAGTTGCTATGAAGAGCACCTTCGACAGATCGTAGTCAACGTCCAGGTAGTTGTCGTGGAAGGCGTTATTCTGCTCCGGGTCGAGCACTTCGAGCAGAGCCGAGGCGGGGTCGCCGTTGTGGGTGTTCTGCGTCACTTTGTCAATCTCGTCGAGAATGAAGACGGGGTTCGACGAACCGGCCTTCTGTATCGACTTGATGATGCGTCCGGGCATAGCACCGATATACGTGCGGCGGTGGCCGCGAATCTCTGCCTCGTCGTGCAGGCCGCCTAACGATATGCGCACGTACTTGCGCTTCATGGCTGCTGCTATCGACTTGCCCAGCGAGGTCTTACCCACGCCCGGAGGCCCGTAGAGGCAAATGATGGGCGACTTCAGGTCGCCACGCAGCGAGAGCACCGACATGTGCTCCAGAATGCGCTCCTTCACTTTCTCCATTCCGTAATGGTCGCGGTCGAGAATCTTCTGCGCACGCTTCAGGTTCAGGTCGTCGTTGGTAAACTCGCCCCAGGGCAGGTCGACCATCGTCTGCAGGTAGGTCAGTTGCACGTTGAAATCGGGACTTTGCGGATTCAGCGTGTCCAGTTTGTCTGCCTCTTTGTAGAAGACCTTCGCCACGTCTTCGGGCCACTGCTTCTTCTCGGCTTTCTTCAGCAGGTCGTTCTTCTCGGGCGACGACTCGCCGTTGCCCATTTCGGCCTGCAGGTTCTTAATCTGCTGCTGCAGGAAGTAGTTGCGCTGTTGCTCATCCAGGTCTTCGCGGGTTTTGTTGCGGATGTCGGCCTTCAGGTGCTGCAGGTTAATCTCGCGGTTCAGAACCTTCATTGTGGCAAACAGGCGCTCCTTGATGGATTCCGACTCGAGCAGCGCGATCTTCTCCTTGATGCTGAACGGCATGTTCGAGCACGTGAAGTTCAGAGCCATCACGTCGTTGTTGATGTTCTGTATGGCAAACGTCGCCTCGTCGGGGATGTCCTCGCTCATGTTGATGAACTGGTTCACCTGCTGGCGCAGGTCCTGCATCGCCGTGTGGAATTCCTTGTCGCGCTTTTCGGGCTGAATCTCTGGGGCCTGCTCCACGTGGCCGGTCAGATATGGCTGGTCGCCGATGATGTCTATCAGCCGCAGTCGTCCCAGTGCCTGTACGATGGCCGTAATGTTGCCGTTGGGCAGTGTCAGCTGCTTGATAACCTTGGCGTAGACGCCATATTGGAAGAGGTCTTCCAGCGTGGGTTGGTCTACTTCAGGGTCGCGCTGGCAGACGATGCCGATGACGAGCTGTTTCTTCTCGGCACGCCTGATGAGCACGGAGCTTGACTCGCGCCCGATGAGGATAGGCGACACTACCCCGGGGAAGAGCACCAGGTTGCGAACGGCCAGAATGGGCAGATCGTCGGGGGTGGGGACACCGTTGATGAGATCCTTGAAATCTCCTTCAATGTCGGCAATCATTGAGAATGCCTTGTTATTTTGACTTTCTAAAAACATATAGTTCCTTGTCTGTAAGAGCGTGCAAAGGTACGCATTTTTTGGGAGTTATGGGTGCGAATGTAGTTAAAGGGAGTTAAACGACAACACTTTTTGATGAAAAGCACTAACTTTGCAGTCGATTTATGGCCAACGACTACTTCCAATTCCGCCAATTCGCCATCCGTCAGAACCGCTGTGCCATGAAGGTCGGCACCGACGGCACGCTGCTTGGAGCCTGGGCTCGCGGCGGGCTGACGATACTCGACATCGGCACCGGCACCGGTCTGATAGCTCTGATGATGGCGCAGCGATTCCCCGCAGCCCGAGTCGTCGGCATCGACATCGATGCCGAGGCGGTAAGGCAGGCAAGGGAGAATGTCGTGGCATCGCCTTTCCGTCATGTGGATATTCAGGAAGCCGGCGTGCAGACTTTCGGACGTTCGTCGTCTCCGTTTGAGGCGATTGTCTGCAATCCGCCTTATTTCGAGGCGTCATTGGAATGTCCTGACGCCCAGCGCACACTGGCACGGCATACGGCTTCGCTGTCCTATCGTGACTTGATGGCTTCTGCATGGCGGCTGCTCGCTGACAACGGGGAGTTTTCTGTGGTCATTCCTTTCAACTGTAAGTCACGGGTCGAGAGCGAGGCTGTGCTGGCCGGCTTTTTCAAGTCGCGTGAGTGTGCCGTCAAGACCACGCCGCGCAAGCAGCCCCGCCGCTATCTGATGGCTTTCCGCAAGCATTCGTGCGGACTGGAACTGTCGGAGGGTGTCATTGAGACGATGCCCAACGTGCGCTCCGAGTGGTATCAACAACTAACCAAAGACTTCTATCTATGAAGGTAACGATTTTTCAAACTGATGTCAAGTGGGCCCGTCCCGATGAAAACGTGGAAAATGCGCAGCGCCTTTTCGATGAAAACGCTGATTCTGACCTCTACGTCCTGCCCGAGATGTGGGCTACCGGTTTCGCTACTGAGCCGCATGACATTGCAGAAAATGCCGATTCCATCGCTCTGCGCTGGATGCGTGAAACATCGCGTGACCGACTGTGCGCCATCAGCGGGAGTCTGCTCCTCAGAACTGACGATGGACTGTACCGAAATCGTCATTATTTTGTCACGCCAGAAGAGTCATTCTTCTACGACAAGCACCACCTCTTCACATACGGACACGAGGATGAGTTCATCACGCCCGGCAGCGACCACGTCATTGCCACTTGGCAGGGCCGTCGCTTCCTGCTGCTGACGTGCTACGACCTGCGTTTCCCCATGTGGGCACGCTATGGCAGGGCGGGGGAGTACGACGCTGTCATCGTCGCTGCCAACTGGCCCGAGAAGCGTCAGCAGGCGTGGCGCATACTCACCCGGGCCCGAGCCATCGAAAACCAGTGTTACCTCATTGGCTGCAACCGTGTGGGCGACGACAAATTCTGCCATTACATCGGTGAAAGTGTGGTGTGCGACACTAAGGGCGAGGCTCTCCTGGCGTGCGGGACAGAAAAGCAGGAGGCAAAGTCCGTTACGCTGGACTTCGCCTCCCTCGACTATATTCGTTCACGCTTCCGCGTCCTTGACGACCGCGACCGCTGAACCTTCTCACTCGAAGATCAGCTCCTCTTTGTCGGCTGCTTTCGTGATATGTATGGTGGCACCGTTCGTCAATTCGCCGTTGACGATGCGTTCGCAGACGCCGTCCTCGATGTAGGTCTGGATGGCGCGCTTCAGCGGGCGGGCGCCGAACTGTACGTCATAGCCCTTTGAGGCGACGAACTCCTTGGCTTCGTCGCTGAGCTCGACGGTGTAGCCCATGTCGCTTATTCGCTTGAAGAGTCCCTTCAGCTCAATGTCGATGATTTGCTTGATGGCATTCAGGTCGAGCTGGTCGAAGGTGATAATCTCGTCGAGGCGGTTCAGGAACTCGGGCGAGAACTGCTTCGAGAGTGCTTTCTGAACGATGCTGCGGGCGTGCTCCTTGTCCTGCTCATTGAGTGCGAAGCCATTGCTGCCCTGAGCACTGAAGCCGATGCCGCGGCCGAAGTCCTTCAGCTGGCGCGTGCCGGCGTTAGAGGTCATAATGATGACCGTGTTGCGGAAGTCGACGAAACGGCCGTTGCCGTCGGTCAGGCGACCTTCGTCGAGCACCTGCAGCAGCAGGTTGAACACGTTGGGGTGGGCCTTCTCTATCTCGTCGAGCAGCACGATGGAGTAGGGGTGACGGCGCACGCGCTCGGTGAGCTGTCCGCCCTCCTCGTAGCCGACGTAGCCCGGAGGTGCACCAATGAGCCTTGAGGTGTTGAACGACTCGGTGTACTCGCTCATGTCGACACGTATCAGCGCATCGGCCGAGCCAAACATAAACTCAGCCAGCTTCTTGGCCAGATAGGTCTTGCCGACGCCCGTGGGGCCGAGGAACATGAAGGCACCAATGGGGTGGTTGGGGTCTTTCAGACCAACGCGGTTGCGCTGGATGGCGCGAACCATCTTGTCGATGGCCTTGTCTTGGGCGATGACGGCACTCTTCAGCTCGGCGGCCATGCCTTTCAGGCGGATGCCCTCTTGCTCGGCCATGCGTTGCACGGGGACACCGGTCATCATCGACACCACGTCGGCTACTTCTTTCTCTGTCACCGTCTGGCGCTCGCTGCTGTCGCCGTTCTGCCATTTCTTGTTGAGTTCCTCGAGTTGCCTTTCAAGCACCAGCTGGCGGTCCCTGTAGCTGGCTGCCAGCTCGTAGTTCTGGTTTTTGACGGCTTCCTGCTTGCGCTCCTTCACGCTGGCAATCTCCTGCTCAGTCTCGGTGACCTCGGGCGGTATCTGGATGTTGCCGAGGTGGACGCGCGACCCTACCTCGTCCAAGGCGTCGATGGCCTTGTCGGGCATGAAGCGGTCGTTGACATAGCGGTCTGTCAGTTTGACACATGCTGCCAAAGCGTCGTCAGTATAGCTGACATGATGGTGATGCTCGTAGCGGTCCTTGATGTTATGGAGTATCTGCAGCGTCTCTTCGTTGGTGGTCGGCTCTACCTGCACTTTCTGGAAACGGCGCTCCAGGGCTCCGTCTTTCTCGATGGAATTGCGGTATTCGTCGAGCGTCGTGGCACCGATACATTGTACGTTGCCACGTGCCAGCGCAGGTTTCATGATGTTGGCGGCATCCATGGAGCCGGGGGCTGAACCGGCACCGATGATGGTGTGGATTTCGTCGATGAAAACGATGATATCCTTGTTCTGCTCAAGCTCCTTCATCAGCTGTTTCAGCCGCTCTTCAAACTGTCCGCGATACTTTGTGCCGGCCACGATGCCCGTCATGTCGAGCGTATAGATGCGCTTGCCAAAGAGCATCGGCGAGGTGTGGTGCTGGGCAATCATCTGCGCCAGTCCCTCGACGATGGCGCTCTTGCCCACACCGGGTTCGCCAATCAGAATGGGGTTGTTCTTCTTGCGGCGGCCCAGAATTTCGACGACACGCTGAATCTCGCGCTCACGGCCTACGCAGGGGTCGAGGGCTCCGTCGAGGGCTGCCTGAGTCAGGTCTGTGCCGAAGTTGTCGAGCACAGGTGTCTTCGACTCCTTCTTCTTAGCCGTTGTGGTGCCCTTCTCGCTGTGGTTCTTGCCACCGTTGCTGCCCGTGCTCTCGTACTCCTCCTCGTCCTCCTCGGGCAGCCCGATTCCGTCGCTGACACCTTTCTGCTGCGGGGCGCGGAGAGCAGCCTGCACGTTCTCGTAGTCTATGTCGTTATGGCCCAACACTTGCTTGGCGCCGTTGTCAACCTGATCGTGCAGGATGGCCAGCAGCAGGTGCTGCTCGTCCACTTTGTCGGTACGTTGTATGCGGGCCTCGAGCACGGCGAGCTTCAGTATGTTGTTCGCTTTCTCGTTGAGCAGGAGGTCGTTCATGTGCATGGTCATTGTTATCTCGTCCTTCCTGACTTTCTCCTCGAGTTCGGCCTTGACCGACTGCACGTTCAGGTGCATACGGCTGAAGACGTCGTGGACGGGACCCTCCTTCATGCGGAGAAGTCCCAGCAGCAGGTGCTCGGGGCCGATATAGCGGCTTGCGAGTCTGGCTGCCTCCTCGCGAGAGAAAGCAAGTACTTCGGATACCTTGGGTGAAAACTGGTTTGTCACTGAATTTACCTTATTAGTTATTATTATCCCTCTAATCTTGGGTGCAAAGTTACTAATAAATTTGCAAACACCGTGCCAAAAACAAAATAAAAAAACAAACGACGCGAATAAACCACTAAAATAACTTAAATGATGATGGCTGTTCGGGAATTTATTTGTACCTTTGCAGTGTTAAAAATGCGTCAGCGGCCACGGAAAGGGCCTTAAACGCGAAATTGCCTCTTTGGGGCACATATAAATCGTAAATTGTAAATCGGAATAATAAAAAAATGGATCAGACATTCGACAACGACAGAATTATTAAGATCAACATTGAGGAGGAGATGAAGTCCTCGTACATCGACTACTCCATGTCGGTGATCGTGGCACGAGCCCTCCCTGACGTGAGGGACGGCTTCAAACCCGTCCACCGCCGTATTCTCTACGGCATGATGAACATCAACAACGTATCGACACAACCTTATAAGAAATGCGCGCGCGTAGTGGGCGAGGTGCTCGGTAAGTACCACCCCCACGGCGACTCTTCAGTCTACGGTGCCCTTGTCCGCATGGCACAGGACTGGAATATGCGCTATACGCTGGTCGACGGCCAGGGAAACTTCGGCTCCGTAGACGGCGACTCACCAGCTGCCATGCGATACACCGAGTGCCGACTGTCGAAGATGGGCGAGCACATCATGGACGACCTTGAGAAGGATACGGTCGACATGCAGAACAACTTTGACGACTCGCTCGTAGAGCCGACCGTCATGCCTACGAAGGTGCCCAACCTGCTGGTGAACGGCGGCAACGGTATCGCCGTGGGTATGGCCACCAACATACCTACCCACAACCTCGGCGAGGTCATCGACGGCTGCTGCGCCTACATCGACAACCCCGACATCGACACCGACGGTCTGATGCAGTACATTCCTGGTCCCGACTTCCCTACGGGAGCCTATATCTACGGACTGCAGGGAGTGCGCGATGCCTATGAGACCGGTCGCGGCCGCATCGTGATGCGCGCCAAGGCCGAGATTGAGAGCGGCGAGACTCACGACAAGATTGTCGTCACCGAGATTCCCTACGGCGTGAACAAGGCCGACCTCGTGGCCTACATTGCCGACCTCGCCAACCAGCACAAGATTGAGGGCGTGGCCAACGTCAACGACGAGTCGGGGCGTCAGGGTATGCGTATCGTAGTCGACTGCAAGCGTGATGCCAATGCCAATGTGTTGCTGAACAAGCTCTTTAAGATGACAGCTCTACAGAGCTCATTCTCAGTGAATAACATCGCGCTTGTTAAGGGCCGTCCACGCCTGCTGACGCTGAAGGAGTGCGTGAAATACTTCGTCGAGCACCGCCACGACGTGACCATCCGTCGCACAAAGTTCGACCTGCGCAAGGCTCAGGAGCGAGCCCACATCCTGGAGGGCTTGATTATTGCCGTCAACAATATCGACGAGGTGGTTCACATCATCCGCAACTCGAAGACACCGACCGACGCCCAGCGCAACCTCGAAGCCCGCTTCAATCTGGACGAACTGCAGTCGAAGGCCATCGTCGATATGCGACTGGCCCAGCTGACAGGTCTGCGCGTTGAGCAGCTGCACCAGGAGTATGACGAGCTGATGAAGCTGATTGCCGACTTGCAGGAAATACTCGACAATCCCGAGCGCTGCAAGCAGGTGATGAAGGACGACCTGCTGGAGGTGAAGGAGAAGTACGGCGACGAGCGCCGCACGGAAATTATTCCGTTCGACCATGAGTTCAACGCCGAAGACTTCTATCCCGACGACCCGGTGGTCATCACCATCTCGCACATGGGCTATATCAAGCGCACCAACCTCGACGAGTTCCACGCCCAGGGTCGTGGCGGCATGGGCAGCAAGGGCGCACGCCACCGCGACAACGACTTCACGGAATACATCTATCCCGCCACGATGCACAACACGCTACTGTTCTTCACCAAGAAGGGTCGCTGCTACTGGCAGAAGTGCTACGAGATTCCCGAGGGCGACAAGAACTCTAAGGGGCGCGCCATACAGAATATGCTGAACATCGAGCCCGACGATGCCATTAACGCCGTGCTGCGTATCAAGAACTTTGGTGACGATGAGTTCCTGAAGTCGCACTTCGTCGTGTTTGCCACCAAGCAGGGCATCATCAAGAAGACGTGCCTCGATGCCTATAAGAATGTGCGTGCTGCCGGCGTGCGTGCCATCAACATCAACGAGGGCGACGAGGTGGTAGGCGTGCGCCTGACCAACGGCCACAACGAGTTGCTGCTGGCCAACCGTAACGGCCGCGCCGTACGCTTCGACGAGGACGACATCCGCTCGATGGGCCGCGTCTCGACAGGTGTCATCGGCATGCGCCTCGACGGCGGCGACGACGAAGTGGTGGGCATGGTCTGCGTGAACGACCCGCAGTCAGAGACCATCATGGTCGTCTCGGAGAACGGCTACGGCAAGCGCTCCGAGGTTGAAGACTACCGCAAGACCGCCCGTGGTGCCAAAGGTGTGAAGACGCTCGCCGTCACCGAGAAGACCGGCCGTCTGGTGGCCATCAAGGTGGTGACCAACGAGAACGACCTGATGATTATCAACAAAAGCGGCATCCTTATCCGCCTGAAGGTGGCCGACGTCCGCGTCATGGGTCGCGCCACGCAGGGCGTGCGCCTCATCAATCTTGCAAAGAAGAACGACACCATCGCTTCTGTCTGCAAGGTCATGTCGAACCAGGATGAGGATATTGAGGAGGCTGAAGTCGTCAATGAAGAAACCCCAGAGGACGATACCCCGCTGGTGGAGTTCTCGTCAGAGGAATAATGTTTAACCAAAAACGAATATGATTATGAAAAAAATTATGATGGTGGCTGTTATGGCCATTGCAACAACAACAGTCTTCGCACAGTCCGAAGTGGTGAAGAACGCAAAGAAGCTCTTGGACAAGGGCGACGTGGAAGAGGCTATCAAGGCCGTCCAGCCTGCTCTGAATGAAGGTTCGGCCGAGGATAAGGCTGCTGCCTGGAATCTGCTCAGTGCTGCTCAATACAAGAAGTTCTCTGACATCCAGGGCGTGAAGCTGGAGAACCAGCTCAAGCAGACTAACAACCCCGTCGACGAGCCTGCCATGCACAATGCCGTTGTCGCCGCCCTCGAGGCTGCCTTGAAGTGCGACGAGTTTGACAACCAGCCTAACGACAAGGGTAAGGTGAAGGCCAAGTATCGTGCCGAAAACCAGAAGATCTACCAGTCGGGCCGTCTGCAGTGCATCAATGCCGGTCAGTACCTCTACAATGAGAAGGACTTTGCCGGAGCCTTCAAGGCTTTCTCACTCTATGTTGACAGTGGCGATTCTCCTCTCTTCACGGGTCTGGACATGTCGCAGGATCAGTACAAGAACGAGGTGGCTTACTTCGCCAGCCTGTCAGCCTACCAGAGTAAGGACTATCCCAATGTCATCAAGTATGCCAAAATAGCCGCAGAGAACCCTGAGAAGGCCAAGGACGCAACCGAGATTCTGGTATTCGCGAAGCGTGAGACGATGAAGACCCCGCAGGACACCCTTGAGTACATCGACATGCTGAAGGATGCCAGTCAGAAGTTCCCCGAAGACAACCGCTACTCAGCCTGGATCGGCGACTACTACCTGAACTCAGGCAAGACCGACGACCTGCTGAAGTGGGCTGAGGGCGAGATTGCCAAGAATCCCAACGACAAGTTCGGCTATACCTACAAGGGCGAGGCTCTGCGCCTGACCGGTAAGTTCGACGACGCTGTTGAGTGCTATAAGAAAGCTTTTGAGATTGACCCCACCTACATCGCTGCAGCTTATCAGGCCGGTGTGACGCTCAATTCGAAGGCCATTTCCCTGAAGGATCAGCTTGCCGACAAGAAGACCGGCAATCTGACTGTTGAGAATGCCAACAAGATCAAGGCCATTCTGACTGATGCCAAGACTTACTTGGAGAAGGTCCGTGAACTCGATCCCGACCGCGAGAAGGTGAACTGGGCTTATGCGCTCTACCAGATGTACTACTCGCTGGGCGACAACGAGAAGGCCAGCGAGCTGGAGAGTCTGGTGGGAGGAAATTAAGAAGTGTAAAGTGAGAAATGAGAAGTGAAAAGTTTCTGGCGCTTCTCCTACTGACGATAATTCCGTGTTTGGCTTTGGCTCAAAAAAAGGAGCTAAGTCAGGCACGGACTATCTTGAAGAGCAAGCGGGGAGTAGAGCAGGCTGAGCAGCTGATGACCAAACTGCTGAAGGACTCAGCCAACCGGCAGGACAAGCGTATCTATGCCGTCTGGTATGAGTCGGTACTCATGCAGTATCAGGCCGTCAACGAGAAACTCTACATGAAGCAGCGGCAGGACACGGCGCAGTTCTTTGAACTGACACGTCGGCTGTTCAACGTGGCCGAAACCCTCGACTCGCTCGACATGATTCCCGACCGCAAGGGTAGGGTAGACCCTGAGTACCGGAAGAATAATGCCGAGCAGCTCATGAAGTTTCGCCCCAACCTCTTTGTCGGCTCTACATACCATGTACGCAAGGCCGACTTCAAAAAGGCATACGAGTTTGCAGAGGTCTATATGGGTTGCGCACAACAGCCCCTGTTCTCCGGCTATCACCTCGACAGCCTCGACAAGCGGCTGCCCGAAGCGGCCTACTGGGCCACTTACAGCGGCTACCGCATGAACGACCCCGTGCTTACCCTGCGCTACCGCCACTTGGCCCTGCGCGACACCGCCAGAGCCGAATACACCCTCCAGTACATGAGCGAGGCACGCCGACTGCTGCACGACGACTCGCTCTATCTGGAAACCCTCCGCGAGGGCTTCCGCCGTTATCCCACTAACAGCTACTTCTTTCCGCGCCTGATGGACTACTATACAGCCCGGGGCGACAACACTGAGGCCCTGAAGGTCGTTAACCGCGCACTTGAAGTCAACGACAGCAGTCAGCTATATCTTTTCGCCAAGTCGACCGTCCTTTTCAACCTGGGACGTTACGACGAGAGCATCGTCCTGAGCGACACGCTCATCGCCCGCAACGACTCCATGCCGGA
Source organism: uncultured Prevotella sp. (assembly GCA_905235325.1). Taxonomy (GTDB): domain Bacteria; phylum Bacteroidota; class Bacteroidia; order Bacteroidales; family Bacteroidaceae; genus Prevotella. The sequence goes on from CAJOLE010000005.1 coordinate 31,072, forward strand.
GCCTTATTATTACGCCGGCACTGCCTACCTGAACAAAGCTCTCAAGCTTCACCCGCTCCGTGAGAAGAAGCAGCTGAGGCAGACTTACCAGAAGGCACGCCCCTACATGGAGCGCTATCGCCAGCTCGCCCCCGACCAGAAGCAGAAGTGGGGCCCGGCCCTCTACCGTATCTATCTTAACTTGAACATGGGCCGCCAGTTCGACGAGATTGACCAAATTATCAAGTGATAATCTCCCGCGCGCTTTTTTACCGTTAAAAAAGAAACCAGAACCGAGGTTTTCTTGCAAATGGCATGACTGGGTACCTTTCTCTTTTCTGCGCTGAATCAGTTTGTCCGTCTCTTGCGAGATGCAATTTTAGTCGTGACAGGGTGCAACGGTGACACACCCCCGATGTACAAAGGGCGTGCAGCCTGTTTCGGAGGGTGACACGGGTGACACGAGGGTGACACATCTCAGCTACTGCCTTCTCGGTGAACACAGCCATTATCCTCTTACGAAGCAGATGCCGTGATGCACGAAGATTCTCTCGAGAATTTCAGCGTTACCCACTGTCTTTTATCTACTTACCAGACAAATGGACTCAAATTCTCGAGAGAATTTCAAAGCGTTGCGCCGCCGCTGTCTCGCTTACCATGCGCAAATGCCAGGAACGGGAGCGGGTAGTGCAAGCGGGCGATGAAGGTTGCCTGTGTGCCCTGATGTGTGTCACCCTCGTGTCACCCGTGTCACCCACCGAAACAGGCTGCACGCCCTTTGTACATCGGGGTTGTGTCACCGTGACACCCTATAACATAGAAAAACCAGACTTGAGTTCAGTGCGGGCGGATTTGTCCGATGAACATCTGGTGCAGGCGCGTGTCGCTGTCCAGTTCAGGGTGGAAGGCGGTGGCTATCTGGCTGCCCTGACGGGCTGCGACGATGTGGCCGCCGACGGTGGCGATGGGCTGGCAACGGGGCATTGAACCCTGATCACCTTGTATAATTTCTTCTATATAAGGTGCGCGTATGAAGGTCATGGGTATGTCGCTACCGATGCCCTCGACGGTGCCCACGGTATGAAAACTTCCTAACTGTCGGCCGTAGGCGTTGCGCCGCACACGGATGTCCATGGTGCCCAGGCGGCCTTCGGATAGGAGTATCATCCCGGCGCAGGTGCCCAGGACGGGCAGTCCACTGCCTACGGCCATGCGAATAGGCTCGTAGAGGCCAAGCTCCCTGAGCAGGCGCATCTGCACCGTGCTCTCGCCGCCCGGCAGAATGAGTCCGTCCTTTGGCTGTTGCCAGTCCGCCAATTGTCGAACCTCGAAGGTCTCTACCCCCAACCGATTCAACATCTGCTCGTGCTCAATGAATGCCCCTTGAAGGGCGAGGACAGCAATTCTCATTTCCCGCGCTCGGCCATCAATAGTTCTATTTCCTGCTCGTTGATGCCCACCATGGCCTCGCCAAGATCCTCGCTCAGTTCGGCCAGCAGCTTGGCATCCTGATAGTTAGTGACAGCCTGGACGATGGCGGCAGCCCGCTTGGCAGGATTGCCGCTCTTGAAGATGCCGCTGCCCACGAAAACGCCCTCGGCACCGAGCTGCATCATCAGCGCCGCGTCGGCAGGCGTTGCCACACCGCCGGCGGCGAAGTTCACCACGGGCAGCTTGCCGTTCTCATGGACAAAGCGCACCAGCTCGTAGGGGGCCTGCAACTGCTTCGCGGCCTCGTAGAGTTCGTCCTCGCTCATCGACACCAGCCGCCTGATTTCGCTCTGCATCAGCCGCATGTGGCTCACGGCCTGCACCACGTCGCCCGTGCCGGGCTCGCCCTTGGTGCGAATCATCGTGGCTCCCTCGGTAATGCGCCGCAGGGCTTCGCCCAAGTTTCTGGCACCGCAGACGAAGGGTACGTCGAACTTCGTCTTGTCGATGTGGTAGATGTTGTCGGCTGGCGACAGCACCTCGCTCTCGTCGATGTAGTCAATCTCGATGGCCTGCAGAATCTGTGCCTCGGCAATGTGGCCGATGCGGCACTTGGCCATGACGGGTATGCTCACGGCCTCCTGGATGCCGCGAATCATCTTCGGGTCGCTCATGCGGCTCACTCCGCCCGCAGCACGAATGTCGGCGGGGATGCGTTCAAGTGCCATGACGGCGCAGGCTCCTGCCTCTTCGGCAATCTTGGCCTGCTCGGGCGTTGTCACGTCCATAATCACACCGCCCTTCAGCATCTGGGCTAACTGACGGTTCAGTTGTTGTCTTTCGTTCATTTATTCTGATTGTTAAGATGTTGGAAATCTGTTGGTGAAGTGCCCTTGTGCTTCTTGAAGAAGCGCGAGAGGTTAGCCTGCGACGAGAAGCCCAGACGAATGGCAATGTCTTTCAGTGGCTTGTTGGTTGAGGTGAGCAGGGCTACGATTTCTGTCATGATGCGCTCGTCGATAATGGCTTTCGGCGAGCGGTTGGCCGTGCGTCGGGTCACCTGTCCAAGGTATCTGGCGCTCACGTTGAGCAGTTCGGCATAATACGCCACGTCGGCGTAGCGGTCGTAGTGTCGCTCAACGGCTGCAAGAAACTGGTTGTAGAGTTCCTCGCTGCGGCTGTTCCCGTCGGCGTAGTCGGCAGGCAGAGTCTTCAGGTACGTCTTGGCGTGTAGCATGGCGTCGGCCTCCGTCTCGTCGAGGCTCAGGTAGTAGGCCAGGGCAGAGGCCAGTTTGTTGGCTTCGCCGTGACGACGCGGCCCGTCAGGCAGGTCCGTGGGTGTCAGGACAATGGTACACAGTGGCAGCAGAAGCCGTTCGATGGCCTCGTAGACCTTGGGTGACACCAGGGGCTCGCCTTTCACTGACTTGAGAACCGGTGCGTAGATGACGTGCCGGGGCTTGTACTTGCGCAGCACCTCGGCCAGCATCTCAACGACATCCGTTCGTCTCAGCAATCCGATCTTGATGACCTGAGGCTGAAGGTCGTTGATAATGGCCTCTACCTGTTGATGCACCACAAACCGTGGCAGGTCGTGGAAATCCTGGATGCCCAGCGTGTTCTGCACCGTTATTGAGGTGATGGCTGATGCCGCCTTGCCCCCCAGCTCGCTGATGAGACGAATGTCAGCCTGCACGCCTGAACCGCCAGTGCCGTCGCTACCCGTAATGGTCAAAATGGTGGTATTCATTCTTGTGTCGTCGCTAAAACCGGCTGCAAAGGAACAAAAAAAAACGGAAAAAGCCAAATATTGTTCCGCTTATGATAAAAGAAAATAGAGTTTGGGCAAACAGAAACGCCCTTTCAGGCTTGTTTTTCGGCCAAAATGACAAAGTGTAAGCTGTGGGGCGTTGCAGGTAGGCGAATTTATTCCAAAAAGGGCCGCGAAGTAGCCGGAAATTTACAAAATGTAAGTAGATTGGCGAATGAAGATAAAAAAAAGAAAGCAAAAGTTTGGTAAATTGAGCGTCACGTATTACCTTTGCACCGAAATTACGACAAAAAGAAAGTAAAAGTAAGGATAATATGACAAAAAGCAAGTTAGACAAGGCTGTTCGTTCGCAATGTGGTAAACAGAAGCCAGAGGGCCTATATCAGCCACAGTACGAGCATGATGCCTGCGGCGTAGGCATGGTGGTAAACATTCATGGCGGCAAGAGCCATGAACTGGTTGACAACGCACTGCGCGTGCTGGAGAACATGGAGCACCGAGGCGCCGAGACGCGCGACAAGACGGGCGACGGTGCCGGCATCTTACTGCAGATACCCCACGAGTTCATCCTGCTGCAGGGCATTCCCGTGCCCGAGAAAGGCAAGTACGGCACGGGGCTGGTGTTTCTGCCCAAGGACGAGCCGAAGCAGCAGCAGATACTGAGCGTGATGATTGAGGAGATTGAGCGCGAGGGGCTGACGCTGATGCACCTGCGCACGGTTCCCACCAACCCGGAGGTGCTCGGTCAGGCAGCCCGCGAGGTGGAGCCCGACATCAAGCAGATTTTCATCACGGGTGTCAGCGACGACGACGTGCCTGCCTTCGAGCGTATATTATATAAGGTAAGGAAACGGATTGAGAACCGCGTCGACGACGACGACTTCTACATCTGCTCGCTGTCGAACAAGAACATCATCTACAAGGGAATGCTGACCAGCGGACAGCTGCGCCGGTACTTCCCCGATTTGTCGAACAATTACTTTACAAGCGGACTGGCGCTGGTGCATTCACGATTCAGCACAAACACTTTCCCCAAATGGAAGCTTGCCCAGCCCTTCCGCTTGTTAGCCCATAACGGCGAGATCAACACCATTCGCGGCAACCGCGGCTGGATGAAGGCCCGCGAGAGCGTGCTCAGCAGCGAAGCCCTCGGCGACATCCGCGACCTGCGCCCCATCGTGCAGGACGGCATGAGCGACTCGGCCTCGCTCGACAACGTGTTTGAGTTCCTCACCATGAGCGGACTCTCGCTGCCGCAGGCCATGGCCATACTCGTGCCGGAGTCGTTCAACGACAAGAATCCCATCTCAGAGGACCTGAAGGCGTTCTACGAGTACCACTCCATACTGATGGAACCGTGGGACGGTCCCGCAGCCCTGCTCTTCAGCGACGGTCGCTTCGCGGGTGGTATGCTCGACCGCAACGGCCTGCGCCCCTCGCGCTACACCATCACCAAGCAGGGCATGATGGTGGTGGCCTCGGAGGTGGGCGTCATGGACTTCGAGCCGGGCGACGTGGTGTCGAAGGGCCGTCTGCAGCCCGGCAAGATTCTGCTCATCGACACGCAGGAGGGCAAGATCTACTACGACGGCGAAATCAAGGAGCAGCTGGCCAAGGCGCATCCTTACCGCGAGTGGCTCGGCGAGAACCGCGTGCAATTAGAGAAGCTGAAGAGTGGCCGCAAGGTAGACAACAGCGTGAGCGACCTGCAGCAGAAACTCGTGGCTTTCGGCTACGGTCAGGAAGACATCGACCGTACCATTATCCCCATGGCCACGGCAGGCCAGGAGCCCGTCGCCGCCATGGGCAACGACACGCCGCTGGCCGTGGTGTCAGACCGTCCGCAGGTGCTGTTCAACTACTTCCGCCAGCAGTTTGCGCAGGTGACGAACCCCGCCATCGACCCCATCCGCGAGGAGCTGGTGATGTCGCTGACGGAGTACATCGGAGCCGTGGGCACAAACATCCTGACGCCCGACGCCTCGAACTGCAAGATGGTGCGCCTGCCGCAGCCGGTATTGACAAATACACAACTCGATATATTATGTAATATAAGGTATAAGGGCTTCAAGACGCAGAAGCTGGCCATGCTCTTCAACAAGGAGCAGGGCGAGGAGGGCTTGCGCCAAGCACTCGACGACCTCTGCAAGCAGGCAGAGGCGAGTGTGGACGAAGGCGTGAACTACATCGTGCTCAGCGACCGCGACATCGACGCGCAGCACGTCGCCATTCCGAGCCTGCTGGCCGTCTCGGCCGTCCACCACTACCTGATCAGCGTCGGCAAGCGCGTGCAGACCGCCCTCATCGTTGAGAGCGGCGAGATACGCGAGACCATGCACGCCGCCCTGCTGCTGGGCTACGGTGCCTCGGCACTGTGCCCCTACATGACGTTCGCCATTCTTGACGACTTAGTGAAGCGCGGCAAGATACAGGAGGAATACGCCACGGCCGAGGCCCACTACATCAAGGCCGTCGACAAGGGCCTGAAGAAGATCATGTCGAAGATGGGCATCTCGACCATCCGCAGCTATCGCGGCGCGAAGATTTTCGAGGCCATCGGACTGAGCGACGACCTGCTGCGCCGCTACTTCGGCACGGAGGCGAGCACCATCGGCGGTATCGGCCTGAAGGAGATAGCCCGCGATGCCATACACCTGCATCGTGCCAGTTTTGAATATTGCAGCAATGCTGCGACAAACGGGACTGCTATGCTCAAGAACCAGGGCCAGTTCTCCTGGCGCAAGGACGGCATCAAGCACGCCTGGAACCCCGAGACCATTGCCAAGCTGCAACTGGCCACACGCCAGGGCTCGTATGATAAGTTCAAGCAGTGGGCAAAGCTCGTCGACGAGAAGGAGTCGCCCATCTTCCTGCGCGACTTCTTCGGCTGGAAGAAGGCTGCCGTGCCCACGCCTCTCGACGAGGTGGAGTCGGTGGAGTCGATCGTGAAGCACTTCGTCACCGGTGCCATGTCGTTCGGTGCGCTGAGCATCGAGGCCCACGAGGCACTGGCCATAGCCATGAACAAACTGGGCACCCGCAGCAACACCGGCGAGGGCGGCGAGGACAACGAGCGCTACCACACGGAGGTTGACGGCGTGAGCCTCTCGTCGAAGACCAAGCAGATAGCCTCGGGGCGCTTCGGCGTGACGGCGGAATATCTGGTGAATGCCGAGGAGATACAGATCAAGGTGGCGCAGGGAGCCAAGCCCGGCGAGGGCGGACAGCTGCCCGGCTTCAAGGTGAACGACATCATTGCCAAGACGCGCAACGCCATTCCCGGCATCTCGCTCATCTCGCCGCCGCCCCACCACGACATCTACAGTATCGAAGACCTGGCACAGCTCATCTTCGACCTGAAGAACATCAATCCCACGGCGGCCGTCAGCGTGAAGCTCGTGGCCGAGAGCGGCGTGGGCACCATTGCCGCCGGTGTGGCCAAGGCTAAGGCCGACCTCATCGTCATCAGCGGTTCCGAGGGCGGCACAGGAGCCAGCCCCGCCTCGTCGATGCGCTTTGCAGGCATCTCGCCGGAGATTGGTCTGGCCGAGACGCAGCAGACACTCGTGAAGAACGGCCTGCGCAACCAGGTGCGCCTGCAGACCGACGGTCAGCTGAAGACGGCCAAGGACGTCATCATCATGGCTATGCTCGGAGCCGACGAGTTCTCGTTCGGCACGCTGCCGCTCATCGTCCTGGGCTGCGTCATGATGCGCAAGTGCAACACCAACACCTGCCCGATGGGCGTGGCCACGCAGAATCCCGAGCTGCGCCGCCACTTCGAGGGACGTGCTGACTACGTGGTGAACTACTTCACCTTCCTGGCCCAGCAGGTGCGCGAATATCTCAGCGAAATCGGCGTTCGCTCGCTGAAGGAGATTATCGGCCACACCGAGTTTATAGATGTGAACACAACCGATGCCACCGACAAGCAGAAGACCATCGACTTCGCCCGACTGCTGCACAAGCCTGATACCGACCGTGCCCTCTACTGGGACCGCGGGGCCTATACGAAGGTCTCCGGCGTGAAGGACGAGGAAATCATCCGCGCCGCCCAGAAGGCCATCGACAGCCGCGAGGAGGTGACCCTCGACTACGCCATCAAGAATACCGACCGCGCCGTCACGACGATGCTCAGCGGCGTGATAGCCAAGAAATACGGTGAGGCCGGACTGCCCGACGGCACCATCAACATCAAGTTCAAGGGCTCGGCCGGCCAGTCGTTCGGAGCCTTTGCCGTGCGCGGCCTGAACCTCAAGCTCGAAGGCGAGTGCAACGACTACTTCGGCAAGGGCCTCTCCGGCGGACGCATCTCGATACTGCCCCCGGCACGCTCTGGCGAGGACTTCCACGCCGAGGACAACATCATAGCCGGCAACACGGGACTCTACGGAGCCACCAGCGGCGAACTCTTCATCAACGGCAAGGTGGGCGAACGCTTCGGCGTGCGCAACTCCGGGGCTGTCGCCGTCATCGAGGGCGCCGGCGACCACTGCTGCGAATACATGACCGGCGGCCGCGTCGTAGTGCTCGGCGAGACGGGCCGCAACTTCGCTGCCGGTATGTCGGGCGGCGTGGCCTACGTCTACGACCCGAAGCACACCTTCGACTACTTCTGCAACATGGACATGGTGGAAATCAACCTCGTAGAGGACAGCGTCTCGCGCAAGGAGCTGCTCGAGTTTGTCCGCCAGCACTACCTCCACACGGGCTCGGCACTGGCCGGGCGTATGCTCGACGACTGGCAGCACTACATCGACGACTTCATCCAGGTGGTGCCCATCGAGTACAAGCGCGTGCTGCAGGAGGAGCAGATGAAGAAACTCCGCGAAAAGATCTCTGACATCCAGCGCGACTATTAAAAGTGAGAAGTGAAGGGTGAGAAGTGAAGGTTGATGACCTCGACACTCCGTTCGGCCCGAAGGGACGCTTGCCAGAGTAAGAACATTAAAAACATTAAGTAAAAAAGATAAGATGGGAAATCCAAAAGCATTCTTAGAGATACACCGCCAGGAGGCGGGCTACCGGCCTATCCACGACCGCATACACGACTTCGGCGAGGTGGAGCAGACGCTCAACACACACCAGCGCCGCGAACAGGCGAGCCGCTGCATGGACTGCGGCGTGCCTTTCTGTCACTGGGCCTGTCCGTTAGGCAACAAAGCACCGGAGTGGAACGAAGCCCTGTATAAAGGCGACTGGAAACAGGCTTATAGGCTGCTGTCGACTACTAACCCCTTTCCGGAGTTTACAGGCCGCATCTGTCCCGCCCTCTGCGAAAAAGCCTGCGTGCTGAACCGCTTCAACCACGAACCCACCACAAACCGCGAGGACGAGTGCGCCATCATTGAGGCCGCCTTCCGCGAGGGCTACATCATGCCGCGCACCGACATCAGCCGCAACGGCAAGAAGGTGGCCGTCATCGGTGCCGGCCCTGCCGGTCTTGCCGCCGCCAATGCCCTCAACCTGATGGGCTACGGGGTTACCGTCTTCGAGAAGAACGAGGCCGCCGGCGGTCTCCTCCGCTACGGCATTCCTAACTTCAAGCTCAACAAGGCCATCATCGACCGCCGCATCACGCTCATGGAGCAGGAGGGCATAGAGTTCCGCTACAACACCCCCCTCCCCATCCCTCCCCGAGGGGAGGGCGTTGACAGACTAATGGCGGCGCTCAACGAACAAGGTTTCTGCACCTCCCCCTCGGGGGAGGCAGGGTGGGGGGTCGTCATAGCCACCGGCACCCCCACTGCCCGCGACCTCAAAGCCCCCGGCCGCGAACTGAAGGGCGTACATTTCGCCCTCGAACTGCTGTCGCAGCAGAACCGCGTGCTCGCCGGCATGGAGTTCAGCAAGGACGAGCGCATCACAGCCAAAGGTAAGGACGTGCTCGTCATCGGCGGCGGCGACACTGGCTCAGACTGCATCGGCACCGCCCACCGTCAGGGCTGCAAGAGCGTGACCCAGATAGAAATCATGCCCCGACCCGTCGAGGGTCCCGAAGACCCGCAGAACCCCTGGCCGGAATGGCCCCGCACCCTCAAGACCACCTCAAGCCATGAGGAGGGCTGCACCCGCCGCTGGAACATCAATACCCTGGAGTTCCTCGGCAAGGACGGCAAGCTGACGGGCGTTAAAGTGCAGGAGATTGACTGGCAGCCCAATCCTGCCGGCGGTCGCCCCATCATGGTGGAGAAGGGCAAGCCCGAGATCATCAAGGCCGAACTATGCCTGCTGGCCATGGGCTTCCTGAAGCCCGAGCACTCGGAATACCCGGCTAACGTCTTCGTTTGCGGCGACTCGGCCAACGGCGCCTCGCTCGTTGTCCGCGCCATGGCCAGTGGTATAGAGACTGCAAAGAAAGTAAACGAATATCTCAAGTAAATGAGCAAGATAAGATTCACCAAGATGCACGGATGTGGCAACGACTACATCTACGTTGACGCCACGCAGCAGCACATCGCTGACCTCGCAGAGACAGCCATCAAATGGAGTGACCGCCACAAGGGCATCGGCTCTGACGGCCTCGTGCTCATCGACCGCAGCCCCGTTCCCGAGGCCGACTTCACGATGCGCATCTTCAATGCCGACGGCTCTGAGGCTATGATGTGCGGCAACGCATCGAGGTGTATCGGCAAATACCTCTTCGAGCGCGGTCTGACTGCGCAGACGGAAATCCGCCTCCTCACCCTCTCCGGCATCAAGACTCTCCTGCTGCATATAAATAATAATAAGGTGGAAAGCGTCACTGTCGACATGGGCGAGCCCCGGCTGGACGTACCCGACCAGTTTCAGTCCTACCGTGGTCTCGACACGGGCACCTTCGTGTCGATGGGAAATCCCCACTACGTTATCTTCACCGACGACGTGGATCAGGTAGGCGAGAGAGGACCCATCCTTGAGCACCACCCGGCCTTTCCCCAACGCTGCAACATCGAGTTTGCACGTGTCTTGCCTGCTGGCAGCATTCGCACCCGCGTCTGGGAACGTGGCAGCGGCATTACCCAAGCCTGCGGCACTGGTGCCTGCGCCACCGCCGTGGCTGCCAGCATCTCCGGACGGGCAGGCAGGACGAGCGACATCGTCATGGACGGAGGCACACTCCACATCGAGTGGCGCGAAGCCGATAATCACGTCCTCATGACCGGACCCGCCGCCTTCGTCTTCGACGGTGAGGCGGAAATCCCTAACCAATAATCCTAAACAGACATGGCATTAGTAAACACCCACTTCCTCAACCTCCAAGCTAACTACCTCTTCGCCGACATCGCAAAGAAGGTGAATGCCTTCAAGGTGATGCACCCCAAGGCTGACGTCATCTCGCTCGGCATCGGCGACGTCACCCAGCCGCTCTGCCCCGCCGTCATCGAGGCCATGCACAAGGCCGTCGACGAGATGGCCACTGCCGACGGTTTCAGGGGCTATGGCCCCGAGCAGGGCTATGACTTCCTGCGCGAAGCCATTCTGAAGAACGACTTCCAGCCTCGTGGCGTGCGCCTCAGCATTGACGAAGTGTTCATCAACGACGGTGCCAAAAGCGACACAGGCAACTTTCAGGAGCTGCTCCACTGGGACAACTTCATCGGTGTCACCGACCCCGTCTATCCCGTCTATATCGACTCCAATGTGATGATAGGCCGCTGCGGCACCTTCCGCGACGGACGCTGGACCAACGTGTGCTACCTGCCCACCACGGCTGAGAACGGCTTCGTGCCTGCACTGCCCGAAGGCCGTCCCGTCGACGTCATCTACCTCTGCTACCCCAACAACCCCACAGGCACCGTCATCACCAAGCAGGAACTGCGCCGCTGGGTGAACTACGCTCTGAAAAACGATGCCCTCATCCTCTACGATGCAGCCTACCAAGCCTACATCCAGGATCCTGACATCCCCCGCAGCATCTACGAGATTCGAGGTGCCCGCAAGTGTGCCGTGGAGTTCCGCTCGTTCTCCAAGACCGCCGGCTTCACCGGCGTGCGGTGCGGCTACACCGTCGTGCCGAAGGATGTCACCGTGGCCAACTTCGAGGGCGAGCGCATACCCCTGAACCAGCTGTGGCTCCGTCGCCAGTGTACCAAGTTCAACGGTACGAGCTACATTTCCCAGCGCGCCGCCGAGGCAATTTTCTCGCCCGAGGGCAAAGAGCAGGTGAGCGCCACCATCGGCTATTATATGCAGAACGCCCGCAATATGCTGCAGACGCTGCGCTCGCTCGGCTACGAGTGCTATGGCGGCGAGAACGCCCCCTACGTCTGGATGCGCACACCTGACGGAATGTCCAGCTGGTCGTTCTTCGAGGCCCTGCTCTACGGTGCCAACGTCGTCTGCACCCCTGGCGTAGGCTTCGGCCCCAGTGGCGAGGGCTACGTCCGCTTCACCGCCTTCGGTACCCATGAAAAGACTGATGAGGCCCTACGCCGCATCCAGTCTTGGAACAAATAGCCCTGCGTCGTGTGTCGAAACGGGAACCAAAACGGGAACGGGAACCAAAACGGGAACGAAAACCAAAACGAAAGAGGGTGTGCCTATTTTGACACGCCCTCTTTTTCCGTTAACGTTCTGGCTCCACTCCGCTCTGCAAGCATTCCTTCGGGCCGAGCGTCCGTTCCCGTTTTTTCGTTTTCGTTCCCGTTCCCGTTTCCGTTTTGTGCCCGATAACAGTTTGTTTGCAAAAGGCGTTATTTGGGAGCAAAGTGATAACAAAAAGATATTGTATCACGGAATATACTTTACACAATGATAGTCAATGATTTGTTTAAGAAACAAAAAGACGTATTTGTCTTTGTATTTCTTTCAAAATGTCATAACTTTGCAAACAGGTTGCAACCACTTGCACTCACAAACACGAAGTTTTAACTTATTAGGTATTAAGGTATGAAAAAGATTGAAGCAATTATCCGGCAAACTAAGTTTGAGGAGGTGAAGGAAGCACTGCTTTCGTCGGACATTGACTGGTTTGAGTACCACAATGTCCACGGCGTGGGGCACAGTCGTGAGGAGCGTATCTATCGTGGTGTACAATACTCAACAGATGTGATAGAGCGTGTGCAGATTACCATTGTGTGCCGCGACCAGTTCGTAGAGCCTACGGTGCAGGTCATCCTGCGGGTGGCTCATACGGGCGAGATTGGCGACGGTCGCATCTTCGTGAGCGACATGATCGACACGTGGTCCATCCGCACCGGAGAGAACGGCGACACAGTCTTGAGAGACAAAAAGTAAAATTGAAGAGTGTGCCCCCTCCGGCTCCTTTAGGGGAGGGGTTGGGGCGAAAGGTGAAAGACGTTAACAGGAACGTAAACTGGAACACTCATCACTCATCACTCAACATCAACACTAAACACGAAACATTCAACATTAAGGTAAAATGATTATGAACGAAATAGGATTATCACTCGATACTGTATGGATGCTTTTGGCAGCCATGTTAGTTTTCTGGATGCAGCCCGGCTTTGCGCTGTGTGAAGCAGGGTTCACGCGGAGCAAGAACACAGCCAACATCTTGATGAAGAACTTCGTCGACTTCATGTTTGGCTCGCTGCTTTTCTTCTTCGTTGGCTTCGGCTTTATGTTCGGCTCCGAGGGAGCCGGGTTCATCGGTATGCCAAACTGGGGCGACCTCTCATTCTACAAGGGCGACCTGCCCGTTGAGGGCTTCCTCATCTTCGAGACCGTGTTCTGCGCAACCTCCGCTACCATCGTCAGCGGTGCCATGGCCGAGCGCACCAAGTTCTCGATGTACCTTGTCTACAGTGCCGTCATCTCGCTGATTATCTACCCCATTGAGGGCCACTGGACGTGGGGCGGCGGCTGGCTGTGCAACGATGCTGCCGACGGATTTATGATGCAGACCTTCGGCGACGTGTTCCACGACTTTGCCGGCTCGGCCATCGTCCACAGCGTGGGCGGCGTGCTCGCCCTGATAGGCGCACTGGCTCTGGGACCGCGAATCGGCAAGTACGGTGCCGACAAGAAGAGCCGCGCCATTCCCGGCCACAATCTGGCCATGGCGGCTCTGGGCGTGTTCATCTTATGGTTAGGCTGGTTTGGATTCAACCCTGGCTCGCAGCTTGCTGCCTCGGGCGAGGTGAACCGCGTGGCCATCAGCCATGTGTTCCTCACCACTAATCTGGCCGCAGCTGCCGGTGGCGTGGCCACGATGTTCCTCACCTATATTAAATATGGCAAGCCCTCGCTCTCGCTGACGCTCAACGGCGTGCTGGCCGGATTGGTGGGCATCACGGCTGGTTGCGACGTCGTGTCGCCCTTCGGAGCCGTCGTCATCGGTCTCGTCTGCGGTCTCGTCCTTGTCTTTGCCATTGAGTTTATCGACCACCGCCTGCATATTGACGACCCTGTGGGTGCCTCTTCGGTACATGGTGTCTGTGGCATTTTGGGCACACTCATGACGGGCCTGCTTTCCACCAGCAACGGTGCATTCTATGGCCACGGATGGGGCTTCTTCGGAGCCGAACTCTTCGGTGTACTTGTCATCGACCTCTGGGCTGCTGCCTGCGGCATCGTCCTGTTCTACGGCATCAAGAAGACGCACGGTCTGCGTGTCTCTAAGCGCATTGAGGAGGAAGGACTCGACATCTATGAGCATGGAGAGATGTGCTACAACTAAGCACTTGGCGCTCGGCTATATAACGGGAACACTCGACACTAAAAAGAATAATGAATAAAGAAGAAAGTATTTTGCTAAAGAATTAAGGAGTAGAATTATGAAAAAGATTGTTTTAACAGCGATGATTTTCGCTATGGGAATGAGTGCTACAGCACAGGACGAGATAGAGACTACGGTTTCCACCGATTTTGTCAACGAGTACATCTGGCGCGGACTGAAATTAGGCGACGTGGCTGTACAGCCCACCTTCGGTGTTGGCTACAAGGGACTGTCGCTGTCGGCTTGGGGCAGCTACGGCCTGTCTAACTCGAACGACGTGAAGGAGTTCGACATCACAGCCGCCTACAGCATCGGCGGACTGAACATCGGAGTGACTGACTATTGGTTCTCCGAGGGATTGGACCCTGACAGCCGCTACTTCAAGTACGATACCCACGGCACGAACCACGTCTTCGAGGCCAACATCGGCTATGACTTCGGACCAGTCAGCCTACAGTGGTTCACCAACTTCGCGGGCAACGATGGTGAAAACAAGGACGGAGACCGTGCCTACAGTAGCTATGTGGAGCTGGCCGCGCCCTTCAAACTTGCGGGCGTAGACTGGACGGCCACTGCTGCTGCCGTGCCCTGGGCCAGCACCTACTACGGCACTACGGGCTTTGCCGTGACCAACCTGGCACTGCGGGCTACGAAGGACATCAAGCTGACCGACTCGTTCGCATTGCCGGTCTTTGCACAGGTCGCCGGCAACCCCTGCTCACAGAAAGCTTACCTGGTTTTCGGGTTTACGCTGCAACCCTAATCTTTCCAGGTACACCCCCTCTCTCTGTCGTGATGACAGGGAGAGGGTTTGAGCACTCAACACTCAACAATAATAACAATTCATATTATAACCGTATAATTAAAATCTAACAACAACAGACATTATGGAAGCATTAAGATTTCAAGTAGTAGGAGAGGCTTTCACCAAGAAGCCCCTTGACGTGAAAGCACCGGCCGAAAGGCCCGCCGCTTACTTCGGCTCTAAGGTGTTCAACCGCGAGAAGATGTACAAGTACTTGCCCAAGGACGTTTACGAGAAGATGCTCGACGTCATCGACAACGGTGCACGGTTGGACCGCAGCGTGGCTGATGCCGTGGCTGCCGGCATGAAGCAGTGGGCCACGGAGCAGGGTGTGACCCATTACACCCATTGGTTCCAGCCCCTGACCGAGGGCACTGCCGAGAAGCATGACTCCTTCATTGAGCACGACGGCAAGGGCGGCATGGTAGAGGAGTTCAGCGGCAAGCTGCTCGTTCAGCAGGAGCCGGATGCCTCGTCGTTCCCCTCGGGCGGTATACGCTCCACCTTCGAGGCCCGCGGCTATTCCGCCTGGGACCCCACAAGCCCCGTCTTCATCATCGACGACACGCTCTGCATCCCCACCGTGTTCATCAGCTATAGCGGCGAGGCACTCGACTACAAGGCTCCCTTGCTGCGCGCCCTCCACGCTGTGAACGTGGCCGCCACCGATGTGTGCCATTACTTCGACCCCGCCGTGAAGAAGGTTACCTCGAACCTCGGCTGGGAGCAGGAGTACTTCCTCGTCGACGAGGGACTCTATGCCGCCCGCCCCGACCTGCTGCTCACCGGACGCACCCTGATGGGCCACGACTCGGCCAAGAACCAGCAGATGGACGATCACTACTTCGGAGCCATTCCCGAGCGCGTGGCTGCCTTCATGAAGGAGCTGGAAATCGTCGCTCTTGAACTGGGCATCCCCTGCAAGACGCGCCACAACGAGGTGGCCCCCAACCAGTTTGAGCTGGCTCCCATCTTCGAGGAGACTAACCTCGCCGTCGACCACAACATGCTGCTCATGTCGGTGATGAAGCGCGTCGCCCGCAAGCACGGCTTCCGCGTGCTGCTCCACGAAAAGCCCTTCGCCGGCATCAACGGCTCGGGCAAGCACAACAACTGGAGTCTCTCGACCGATACGGGCGTGCTGCTCCACGCTCCCGGCAAGGACACCGTGGGTAACCTTCGCTTCGCCACCTTCATCGTCGAGACTCTTATGGGCGTCTATCGCCACAACGGACTGCTGAAGGCCTCGATCATGAGTGCCACCAATGCCCACCGTCTCGGCGCCAACGAGGCACCCCCCGCCATCATCAGCTCGTTCCTCGGCAAGCAGGTGAGCGAGCTGCTCGACCACATTGAGAAGGCCGACGTGGCCGACATCCTCGCCATGGCAGGCAAGCAGGGAATGAAGATGGACATACCCGAGATTCCCGAACTCTTCATCGACAACACCGACCGTAACCGCACGTCGCCCTTCGCCTTCACCGGCAACCGCTTTGAGTTCCGCGCCGTGGGCAGCGAGGCCAACTGCGCCTCGGCCATGATAGCCCTCAACTCAGCCGTGGCCGAAGCCCTTGCCGACTTCAAGAAGCGCGTTGACGCCCGCATCCCTGATATGGAGCAGAAGCTGGCCGACACGGAGCACAGCGCTACGTTCCACGCCATCATCGACGTGCTGCGCGAGGACATCAAGACCTGCCGACCCATCCGTTTCGACGGCAACGGCTACAGCGACGAATGGGTGGCCGAGGCCGAGAAGCGCGGACTGGACGTGGAGAAGTCGTGCCCGAAGATCTTTGAGCGCTATCTCGACGAATCGAGCATCAAGATGTTCGAGAGCCTCGGTGTGATGACCCGCAAGGAGCTGGAGGCCCGCAATGAGGTGAAGTGGGAGACCTACACGAAGAAGATACAGATTGAGGCCCGCGTGCTGGGCGACATCTCGATGAACCACATCATTCCCGTGGCCACCCGCTACCAGACGCAGCTGCTGCAGAACATCAGCAATATGGCTGTCGTCTTCCCCATCGACACTGCCGACAAACTCTCCGAACGCAACAAGAAGATTATCCAGGAGATTGCCGAGCGTACCAGTGCCATAGAGAAGGGTGTGGAAGACCTGGTGGAGGCCCGTAAGAAGGCCAACAAGATTGCCGACGAGCACGAGAAGGCCATCGCCTATCACGACGAGGTAGAGCCGAAGCTCGACGACATCCGCTACGAAATAGACAAGCTCGAACTGATTGTCGACGATGCACTTTGGCCGCTGCCCAAGTACCGCGAGCTGCTCTTCATCAGATAATAATGTCAGTTGTCAAAAGGAAATCCCGCGCTCATGCAGTGTCTCTGCGTAAAGCGCGGGATTTCTGTCTAAATAGATGTTTCTCTGACTTAATAGATGATTATCGAGAGGAGGTAGGCCACGATGGTCGATGTAGTCACACAGACGAGACCGGGCATCATGAACGAATGGTTGAGCAGGTATTTGCCGATGACGGTGGTGCCTGAGCGGTCGAAGTTGACGGTAGCAATGTCGGAGGGATAGTTCGGGATGAAGAAGTAGCCGTAGACTGAGGGCAGTACGCCGAGCAGCACCGGACCGGGGATTCCCAGCTGGTAGGCCAGCGGCAGCATGGCCACGACGACGGCTCCCTGAGAATTGATGAGCACTGAGACGAGGAAGAACACCAGGGCGATAGACCATGGATAGGCACTGACCACGTCGGCCAGCATCATCTTCATCTCGTCAAGGTAGTTAGAGAAGAAGGTGTCGGCGAGCCATGCAATGCCGTAGATGGCTACGACGGCCACCATGCCCGATTGCCAGACGGGGCCGGCAACGGCCTTTTTGGGTGCGGCCTTGCAGAAGATGATCATCAAGGCAGCGGCGGTAATCATCACAATCTGGATGACGATGTTCATGGGGAGCGCTTTGGCATACCATTCGGTGGTGCCCTGCAGATAAACGTTGGCTTTCACCAGCTGGTCGCCCGTCACGGCCAGGTCCTTAGAGATATACAGGACGTCAGAAGTGTTTACGGCCCGCAGAGTCATGTAGGTGGGCAGTGCATCCTGGAAGATGGCAAAGAACACGATAACGGCCAATGCACCGAGAAAGATGAACACAGCGTTCTTGGCTGACTGCGGTATTTCTTTGTCGAGCGTGGTTGCGCTTGAGCCGTAGATATAATTATACTGTTCGGGGTCTTGCAGCTTCTTCTGGAACTTCGGGTCTTTGTCCAGGTCGAGTCCGCGATGGTAGGAAGCTGTGGCAGCAACCATCAGACCGCAAAGGCAGGCGGGAATGCTGATCATCAGTACCTGCGGTATGGTAACGTCGAAGCCGTTTGTATTACTGATGCTGACGAAGGCGACGACAGCTGCTGCAATCGGCGAGCAGGTAATGCCAACCTGTGAGGCAATAGAGGCTACAGCGCATGGACGTTCGGGACGTATGCCTTTCTTTAATGCAATGTCGCAAATAATTGGCATCAAGGTGTATACCACGTGACCAGTTCCTACAAGTACCGTCAGGAAGAACGTGCAGAGCGGTGCCAGGAATGTGATGCGTTCAGGGTGCTTGCGCAGCAATCGTTCGGCAATCTGAATAAGCCAGTCCATACCGCCGGAGGCCTGCATAATGCCTGCGCAGGTAACTGCGGCGATGATGATGTAGATGACGTCGGTAGGAGGCGTGCCAGGCTTGAGTCCGAAACCAAATATGAGAATGGCGAGACCAATACCCGAAATGGCTCCGAGAGCCAGTGAGCCGTAGCGTGAGCCCACCCAGAGTGCACCGAGTACAATGCAGAGCTGGAGAATCATTGTGAATGTAATCATAATTGTTTGTATTAGTTTTAGGTAATTTTATTGTGACTTTTAGTCGCGTTTCTCCTTGATGATGCCGTGGCGGTAGGCGTGGAGCAGCTGCTTGAGGTCGTTAATCTGCTCACGCAGTTCGCGCCCCTTGTCGGTGTCGGCCACGAGCATACGGTGGGTAGACATCTCGACAATCTGCATGGTCGACTTGATGTCGGTGCCGCGCATGATGGCATCGTTGGTCGATGTGAAGGGCTCATGCTGTACGAGCTGGAAGCCCCGGCTGTGGTAGATGAGGGTGTAGCCTGCAATGCCTGTTTCGGAGTGGTATGCCTCTGAGAATCCACCGTCGATGACCATGAGCCGCCCGCCGGCCTTGATGGGGTTTTCGCCCTTGGAGGCATGTACGGGTACGTGGCCGTTGATGATATGGCGGTTGCTGCCGCCGACACCGAAGGCATCGAGAATGCGGTCGCACACACTTGCATCGTTACGCAGCTGGAAGTAGGCTCCTTTCTCTTCCTTGTAGGTTTCGCGGTCTGTCAGGAAGTAGCGCTCGAAGGTGGCCATCTTCGACTTGTCGAACAACGGGGAGTCCTTGCCGCACCAGAGGTAGAGGAAGTAGTCCTTGGCGTAGGCTTTCAGCTCTGGCTCGGTGTCGCTCTCGAAGGCAGAGCGGACAAGCTGGCCTATATACTCCATCAGCCGCCGTCCGTTGTAGCGCTGTCCCAGGATTTCGACGTCCTTCAGCGTGCCGTCGTCGTTCAGGGGGACTGAGGCGTGGTAGAGCAGGTTAGAGTTGCAGATGTTGTACATACAGCCGTGCGAGAGGATGGTGCCGATGTGCCTGCGCAGCTTCTCGGAGACGCGGAAGGAGTGGTGCAGCTTCTTCATCAGCTCGGTCTCCTCGGCTGTCAGGCTCATGGTGCCCGTGGGCAGGTTGCTGTCCTTCAGGGCGTAGCTCTTTCCGTTGATGACGCAGGCCTGCCGCTGGGTGTCGACTTGCTCCAGCAGGCAGCGGTCTTCCATCTGCCACTCGGGGTGACGGTGGAAGAGCCTGTTCTCCTCCTTGAACTGTATTATGGTGATGGCCTTGTGCATCTTGGCCGTCAGCTGCAGCGTCTTCTCGTCGGTCTTGCCCGGCTTCAGCAGGCGGGGCACGAACTCCAGGCAGGGGTCGTCGCCGTAGGTCTCGAGGGCGAAGGTGGCCAGTGGCAGGAGGTTGATGCCGTAGCCGTCCTCGAGTGTGGCGAGGTTGGCGTAGCGCAGCGAGAGGCGCAGCACGTTGCAGATGCAGGCATCGTTGCCTGCGGCGGCTCCCATCCATAGGATGTCGTGGTTGCCCCACTGTATGTCCCACGACTGGTAGCGCCGCATGACGTCCATGATGATGTGTGCCCCCGGCCCCCGGTCGTAGATGTCGCCGAGGATGTGGAGCCGGTCGATGGCCAACCGCTGTATGACGTTGCACAGGGCGCAGATGAAGTCGTCGGCGCGGCCTGTAGTGATGATGGTATCGACGATGACGGCCACGTAGGCGGCCTTGTCCTGGTCGTCGGTGCGCTCGTGCAGCAGTTCCTCGATGATGTAGGAGAACTCCTCGGGCAGCGACTTGCGCACCTTCGAGCGTGTGTACTTCGACGACACGTCGCGGCAGACGCGCACCAGCTGGTGGATAGTGATGTGATACCAGTCGTCGATGTCCTGCTCGGCGGCCTTCACCAGTTCCAGCTTCTGTTCCGGGTAGTAGATGAGCGTGCAGAGCTCCTTCTTCTCCGATTCGCGAATGCTGTTGCCGAAGATTTCGCCCACCTTGCGCTTGATGTTGCCCGAGGCGTTCTTCAGCACGTGCTCGAAGGCCTCGTTCTCGCCGTGAATGTCGGCCAGGAAGTGCTCGGTGCCCTTGGGCAGGTTGAGTATGGCCTCGAGGTTGATAATCTCTTTGGCTGCGTCGCTGGCAGTCGGGAACGATTGCGACAGCAGGCTCAGGTAGTGCATGTCAGTTGCTGTATTGTTAACGTGAACACTCATCACTTTTCTCTTTTTATCTTTATTACTTTTAAAACCAAAACGATAACCAAAACATGGCTGTTTTTCGTTTTCGTTAAAACACTTTTCTCTTCTTCATATCCTCAGGTGGCTTTGCAGCCGTTTGCGGATGGCCTGCGTCCGGCGGTCGTCAATCGGACTTGCAGGCATGAACCCCTCGTCGAGCCCTGTCTGCTCGCTTAGTATGCAGAGCAGGCGGCGGAAGTGTTTCAGCAGGCGGTTCTCGGCGAGCACGTCGACCAGGCGGTCTTCCTGGACGGTATTCTTGCGCAGTTGGCGGTCGAGTTCCACCAAGTGGCGTAACGTCGGCTGGCGGCGGTGCAGTTCGCTGACGAGGCTGGCGACGTCGTGGGCTTCGGGCTTGGGCTTGCTGTAGTCGGTAGGCAGGTAACTCTTTATCTTGTCGGTCTCGATGTAGGGGTGGCTTATGCCGAGCAGTCGAGCTCCTTTGTCCACGGTGGTGCGCACGTTCTCTTGGTCGGCGTAGACCAGAAGGTAGCGCCACTGCTGTTCGTCGATGTCAGGTGCTGCCACCGTCACCCATCGTCGGTCGCCCGTAATGCCAGCCTTCAGCAATAGCTGCAACAGGAGCCTGGCATCGTCGGACATCAGTTCCAGCGTGTTCGAGTCCATCACCTTGCGGTAGACCTCTTGCGTATGTTGTAACATGGCTTCGGGCGTGATGGAGTTGGTGACCACCGCGTTGCGCACCACTTCTATACGTGGGTTCCAGCCCAACTGTTTCAATGCCTCCACCTCCATGTTGCCCTGGGCTATCACCACGTAGGAGTGCTCCACCAGCCTGCGCTGCCAGCGCAGTGTCGTACTGAGCTTCCCTCTCTTCCGTCGGTCGCTGATGACCCACGGCTCCAGTTCGCCGTGAGGTGTCAGCACGATGCGTGCTCCCTGGCGGCGGGCTTTCATGGCAGCACTCACCAAAGCATACTGCCAACAGCCGTGGATATGTATGATGTCAGGATGCTCTGTGGCCTGGTTTCCCCCGTCAAGCATATTGACATGCTTGGCTATCAGGGTGTTGTCCTTTGGGTATAGGTGCAGAACGTTCATATTCTCTTTCACTTTAGCCCCCGGATGAAGATTCCAATGCGGTATCCCAACAGTCGCAGGCCGCGAACGTCACGCTCATAGAGGCGCAGCGTCTCGTGGCCATGCTCCCTGCGGACGGCCACGAAGTCGTATTTACCACGTAGGTAGCGTAGCAGCTTGCCGTCCGTGGCCGCTCCGCCCCGTTTGCGCTCTGTCTTACTGATGTAGAGGCTTGCGTCGCCGACGCTGTCAAACTGCTGCAGGCGCACGTCGCCCGTCTTCCGGTTGATGTAGCCCAGCAGCAGGGTTGTGCCCTCAACGGTAAACTCCGCCAGCTCTTTCAGCCATTGGTCGGAGGGTGGGGGAGTCTGTATGTTGGTGAAGATGAGCCACTCGTTCTTGGCTGCCTTCACGCCGATTGTGAGTGCCAGCCGCTGTCGGGTTACCAGTCGGTTGGGCTTGGGCAGGAATGTGGTGTAGAGGTGTGGATATTTCGCTTTCTGCAGTTTCAGCACGTCAACCGTGTCGTCGGTCGACGATTCATCGACGACAATGACCTCATAGCCTGTCGCGTAGTCCTGCTCCAGAAATTGTGGCAGGTTCTCCTCCAGTTTGCGGGCTTCGTCGCATACGGTCATGATGACGCTGAAAGCAGTGTTGTTGTCAGAGCTGTTCATAACGGCAGCAAAGTTACACAATTTCTTTGGAACTTCATGCAAATTCGGGAAGGTTTTTATCAAGAGTTATGAATAAAAGTTGTATCTTTGCACTCGAAATGTGTAAAATTGGATGAAACTGACGAAAACAAAATATCTGATGGGCTATCTGGCAGTCACGCTACTGCTGTTTCTCGTGCGGCTGCTCTTTCCCGGCGTGACCCGAACGATGGCGGCGGACGACGTGGAGCCGCAGGCCGCCGAGGTTGCTGACGAACGGCCTGCCCAGCAGCCGCCCTCGCTGAAGGTTGACAAGCCTCACCGCATACGCTCCGTAGCCAACTACCTGGAAGCATTCCCCGACACCAACGACCTTCAGATGACCGCTGCCCAACGATGGGGTGTTGAGCCTGTGTTTAACCGTATCGAGGCCGAGACGCGCAAGAAGGATCTGGTCTATATGGCCAGTTCGCCCTACTATCATGTCGCCCAGCTCTATCAGAGCATTCCATATCTGGTGCCGCGTGCTGCGGTGTTGCTCCACGACATTGGCCAGGCGTTCTTCGACTCTTTATATATAAAAGGTGTACCCTTGCACCGCCCGGTTGTCACCAGCGTGCTCCGGACGCAAGTGGACGTCATCCGACTGCGGCGCATCAACCCCAATGCCACAGAGAATTCCTGCCACCTGTACGGCACGACGTTCGACATCAGTTACAACCGCTACGAGACCGTTGAGCCTCCCGACGGACCGAGTCGGCGGGCCGTCGGTAGCGATACGCTGAAGTATGTGCTCGCCGAGGTGTTGCGCGACATGCGCCGGGATGGGCGTTGCTACATCAAGTATGAGGTGAAGCAGAGCTGCTTTCATATAACAGTGAGGTAGCCAAAGTGTTAAAATATCGCTCTCGCGAAGAAAAAACTGACAAAATGCTTGCTCGTTTCCCTGAAAAGTTGTACTTTTGCAGCCGATTTAGTAGACCAACAGCAAAATGAAAAGTCTGAACCTGATTAGCAGCATTATTATTATTCGACTGTCTCGGATGGCCGGAAGTGATGAAACGTGCTTTTAGTTCAGGACACTGAAATATGATAAATGGAGCCTTTCTCACTTCCGAGTGTGAAAGGCTCTTTTACATATAAATAGTAAACAGAAAACAGTAAATAGTAATAAATAGAAATTATGGAAAGGTTGTTTATTTTCGACACGACGCTCCGCGACGGCGAACAAGTGCCAGGCTGCCAACTGAACACGGTTGAGAAGATCCAGGTGGCCAAGGCGCTTGAGCAGCTGGGCGTCGACGTGATTGAAGCAGGATTCCCCGTGTCGAGTCCCGGTGACTTTAACTCAGTGATTGAAATCTCGAAGGCCGTGACGTGGCCCACCATCTGTGCGCTGACGCGCGCCGTTGAGCACGACATCGACGTGGCTTACGAGGCCCTGAAGTATGCCAAGCACAAGCGCATACACACCGGTATCGGCACCTCCGACGAGCACATCCGCTACAAGTTCAACTCCACCCGCGAGGAGATTATCGAGCGTGCCGTCAGGGCCACGAAGTATGCCAAGCGCTATGTTGACGACGTGGAGTTCTACTGTGAGGATGCCGGCCGTACCGACAACGAGTATCTGGCTCAGGTGGTAGAGGCCGTTATCAAGGCTGGCGCCACGGTGGTCAACATCCCCGACACGACGGGCTACTGCCTGCCGCAGGAGTACTACGAGAAGATCAAGTACCTGATGGAGCACGTCGACGGTGTCGACCGCGCCATCATCTCCACCCACTGCCACAACGACCTGGGCATGGCTACGGCCAACACCCTAAGTGGCGTGATGGCCGGTGCGCGCCAGGCAGAGGTGACCATCAATGGCATCGGCGAACGGGCCGGCAACACCTCGCTGGAGGAGATTTCCATGATACTGAAGTGCCACAAGGGACTGGAAATCGACACGAACATCAACACGATGAAGATCTACCCAACGAGCCGCATGGTGTCGAGCCTGATGAATATGCCTGTACAGCCAAACAAGGCCATCGTGGGCCGCAACGCCTTTGCCCATTCTTCCGGCATCCACCAGGACGGCGTGTTGAAGAACGTCAATACGTATGAGATCATTGATCCGAAGGACGTGGGCATCGACGACAACTCCATCGTACTGACAGCCCGTTCGGGACGTGCCGCCCTGAAGCACCGCCTGCACCTGAACGGCATTGAACTCGACGAGAAGAAGCTTGACAAGATTTACGAGAAGTTCCTGCAGCTGGCCGACCAGAAGAAAGAGGTGTCGGATGCCGACGTGCTGGTGCTCGCAGGTGCCGACACCGCCGACCAACATGCCGTCCGCCTCGATTTCCTGCAGGTGACCACGGGCAAGGGCGTGAAGTCGGTGGCCTCTATCGGTCTCGACATCAGCGGCCAGAAGTTCGAGGCCGCCGCCTCGGGCAACGGACCTGTCGATGCTGCCATCAAGGCGCTGAAGCGCATCATCATGAAGCAGATGACGCTGAAGGAGTTTACCATCCAAGCCATCTCGAAGGGCAGCGACGACGTCGGCAAGGTTCACATGCAGGTTGAGTACGACGGCTCGCTGTACTACGGATTCGGGGCCGACACCGACATCGTGACCGCCTCCGTCGAGGCTTATATTGACTGTATCAACAAATTCAAGAAGCAATGAATACTTTATTTGACAAAATCTGGGACCGCCACGTCGTACAACAGGTGGAAGACGGCCCCACACAGCTTTATATCGACCGGCTCTACTGCCACGAAGTGACCTCGCCACAGGCCTTCGACGGCCTGCGCGCAAGGGGGCTGAAGTGCTTCCGGCCGGAGAAGGTCTACTGTATGCCCGACCACAATACACCGACGCACGACCAAGACAAGCCTATCACTGACCCCGTGTCGAGAACTCAGGTCGATACGCTGGCCAGGAATGCCGCAGAGTTCGGCGTGACGCACTACGCTATGGGTTCGCGTGACAACGGCATCATTCACGTCGTGGGACCTGAGAAGGGCCTGTCGCTGCCCGGCATGACCATCGTCTGCGGCGACTCCCATACCTCCACACACGGTGCCATGGGGGCTGTGGCCTTCGGCATAGGTACTTCGGAGGTAGAGATGGTGCTGGCCTCGCAGTGCATACTCCAGCAGAAGCCGAAGTCGATGCGCATCACCGTCAACGGACAGTTGGGTAGGGGAGTGACGGCCAAGGACGTGGCCCTCTACCTGATGGCCCGGCTGACCACCAGCGGTGCCACGGGCTACTTCGTCGAGTACAGTGGCGACGCGGTGCGCTCGCTGTCGATGGAAGGCCGTCTGACGCTCTGTAACCTCTCCATCGAGATGGGCGCCCGCGGCGGCTTCATTGCCCCCGACGACGTTACCTTTGACTATCTGAAAGGCCGGGAGTATGCTCCTAAGGGCGAAGCCTGGGACAAGGCCGTTGCCTACTGGCGCACACTTCGCAGCGACGACGATGCCGTCTTCGACAAGGAGCTGACTTTCGATGCTGCCGACATCGAGCCGCGCATCACCTACGGCACTAATCCCGGTATGGGTATCGGGATTACGGAAAGTATTCAAACACCCCCTCCTTCGGAGGGGCTTGGGGAGGCTAAAGCGCTTTCCTACATGGGCTTCAAGGCTGGCCAGAAGCTGCTCGGCACAAAGGTTGACTACGTCTTCCTCGGTGCCTGCACCAACGGGCGCATCGAGGACTTCCGCGCCTTTGCTGCTGTCGTGAAAGGGCGCAAGAAGGCCGACGGCCTGGTGGCCTGGCTCGTACCCGGCTCGTGGGCTGTATATCGGCAGATCGTGGACGAGGGCCTCGACCGTGTGCTGGCCGATGCCGGGTTCGAGATTCGTCAGCCGGGCTGCTCGGCCTGCCTGGCGATGAACGACGACAAGGTGCCTGCGGGCAAGCTTTCCGTCTCGACATCGAACCGCAACTTTGAGGGCCGTCAAGGCCCGGGCGCGCGCACCATCCTGGCCAGTCCGCTGACGGCTGCCGCTGCCGCTGTTACTGGAGTAATCACCGATCCAAGAGAATTGCTATGAAACAGAAGTTTGACATCATAACCAGCACCTGCGTGCCACTTCCCATCGAGAACGTGGACACCGACCAGATTATACCCGCCCGCTTCCTCAAGGCAACCACACGCGAGGAGAGCTTCTTCGGCGACAACCTCTTCCGCGACTGGCGCTACCGTGCCGACGGAACGCCGGTTGAGGATTTCGTACTCAACAATCCAACCTATTCGGGCTGTATCCTCGTTGCAGGCAAGAACTTCGGCTCCGGCTCAAGCCGTGAGCACGCCGCCTGGGCCATCGCCGGCTACGGCTTCCGAGTGGTCATATCGTCGTTCTTTGCCGACATCCATAAGAACAACGAACTCAACAACTTCGTGCTGCCCGTTCAAGTGAGCGAGCAGTTCCTTGCCGAACTGTTCCAGAGCATCAGGGAAAACCCGAAGACCGAGGTCGTGGTCGACTTGCCCCGCCAGACGGTGACCAACACGGCAACCGGAAGCTGCGAGCACTTCAACATCAACGGCTACAAGAAACACTGCCTCATGAACGGTCTTGACGACATCGACTTCCTCGTACAGAACAAGCAAAAAACCGAACAATGGGAGCATGGGAACGACCTTTGTTGAGATATTAGACTCCACCTTGCGCGACGGCGAGCAGACAAACGGTGTCTCCTTCCTGCCGCACGAGAAGCTGATGATAGCCCGTATGCTGCTCCACGACCTCAACGTCGACCGCATCGAGGTTGGCTCGGCTCGGGTCAGCGACGGCGAGAAGGATGCCGTCAGCATGATCTGCCGCTTCGCCCGCCAGATTGGACTCTTGGAGCGCGTCGAGGTGCTGGGCTTCGTCGACGGACACCAAAGCATCGACTGGATAGCCGACTGCGGCGGTCTGGTCGTCAACCTGCTGGCCAAGGGCTCGCTGAAGCACTGCTGCCAGCAGCTCGGCAAGTCGCCCGACGAGCACATTGCCGACATTCGCCGCTCCGTGGCCTACGCCAAGGAGCGCGGCATGGCCGTCAACCTCTACCTCGAGGACTGGTCGAACGGCATGAAGGACTCGCCGAATTACGTCTACCAGCTCATGGACGCACTCGTCGACAGCGGCATACGCCGCTTCATGCTGCCCGACACGCTGGGCATCATGAACCCCCTGCAGGTCATCGACTATATGCGCAAGATGGTGAAACGCTATCCTGACACCCACTTCGACTTCCACGCCCACAACGACTACGACCTGGCCGTCTCAAACTCACTGGCAGCCGTCTTCAGCGGTGCCCATGGCCTTCACGTCACCGTCAACGGACTCGGCGAGCGCTGCGGCAATGCCCCGCTCTCGAGCGTGCAGGTCATCCTGAAGGACCAGTTCCGCGCCAGCACCAGCATCGTCGAGGACAAGCTCAACGCCATCAGCCGCATGGTCGAGAGCTACAGCGGCATCGCCGTGGCCCCCAACCAGCCCATCATCGGCGACAACGTCTTTACCCAAGTGGCGGGCGTTCATGCCGACGGCGACAAGAAGAACCGCCTCTATCAGAACGACCTCGTCCCCGAGCGCTTCGGCCGTCGCCGCGAATACGCCTTAGGCAAGACCAGCGGCCGCGCCAACATTGCCAAGAACCTCGAGGAGCTGGGCTTGGAGCTGACGCCCGAGCAGCAGCGCCGCGTCACTGAGCGCATCACCGAGCTGGGCGACAAGAAGGAAATCGTCACACGGGAAGACTTGCCCTACATCGTCAGCGACGTGCTGAAGCATACCACGCCCGACGATAAGGTGAAGCTGGTTAGCTACGTCGTGTCAACGGCTTACGGCCTGAAACCTGGAGCAAACATCAAAGTCGAGATCAACGGTCAGCAGTATGAGGCGGCAGGCACCGGCGACGGTCAGTACGACGCCTTCGTCAAGGCCCTGCGCTACATCTACCGAAAGTATCTCGACCGCACGTTCCCCACGCTGGCTAACTATGCCGTCACCATACCTCCAGGCGGCCGCACCGATGCCCTGGTGCAGACCGTCATCACCTGGGACGACAACGGACGGCTGCTCCGCACCCGGGGACTCGACGCCGACCAGACCGAGGCCGCCATCAAGGCAACCTTCAAGATGCTGAACATCATCGAGAACGAACAGGTAGATAAGTTATAATTCAAAATCAATAAAACCAAGATGAAATTAAAAATTGCCATCCTGCCGGGCGACGGAATAGGTCCGGAAATTATGAAACAAGGCGTTGCCGTGCTTGATGCCGTTGCTCAGAAGTGCGGCCACCAGTTTGAATACGAGGAAGCACTCTGCGGTGCCCACGCCATCGATGCCGTCGGCGACCCTTACCCCGATGCCACACACGACGTCTGTATGCGTGCCGATGCCGTCCTCTTCGCTGCTGTCGGCGACCCTAAGTACGACAACAACCCCACGGCCAAAGTGCGCCCCGAGACAGGCCTGCTGGCCATGCGCAAGCGGCTTGGACTCTTTGCCAACGTCCGCCCCGTGGCCACCTTCGACTGTCTGCTCCACATGTCGCCGCTCAAGGATGAACTGCTGCGCGGTGCCGACTTCGTAGTCATACGCGAACTCACCGGAGGTATGTACTTCGGCGAGAAGTATCAGGACAACGACCGAGCCTACGACACCGACATCTACACACGGCCCGAGATTGAGCGCATCCTCCACGTAGCCTTCAAGACTGCTATGGCGCGCCGCCGCCACCTCACCGTCGTCGACAAGGCCAATGTCCTGGCCTCCAGCCGACTGTGGCGACAGATTGCCAAGGAGATGGAGCCCCAGTACCCAGAGGTCACGACCGACTATATGTTTATCGACAACGCATCCATGCGCGTGCTCACCGACCCACGCTTCTTCGACGTCATCGTCACAGAGAACACGTTTGGCGACATCCTTACCGACGAGACTTCCTGCATCACCGGGTCGATGGGCCTGCAGCCCTCAGCGTCGCTGGGTGAGCACACACCGCTCTTCGAGCCTGTCCACGGCTCGTGGCCGCAGGCAGCCGGGCAGAACCTCGCCAACCCCGTGGCCCAGATCCTCTCTGCCGCCATGCTGCTTGAGCACTTCGGCCTCGTCGCCGAGGGCCGTCTTATCCGCGATGCCGTTGATGCCTCCCTCGCCGCCAACGTCCGCACACCAGAGATTCAGGTCAAAGGTGGGCAGAAGTACGGCACCAGCGAGGTCGGCCAGTGGATTGTAGACTACATCAAGAATAACTAATATTCTCAACTTTCGCAAGTTGAGTCATGGGTTTGCTGAGTTACTGACCCGTGCATCAAAACGACGTAGTTACGAATAACAGGATACATCCTACACTTC